>JANPPM010000334.1:0-8400 GCA_031428495.1 Novosphingobium sp. | reverse complement strand
AAACCACCGACGCGCAGCTCCGCCGACATCGACAGCGCCGTTTCCCTCGCGCAGGCGCAGTTTCCCGGCGCGCGACTGCGCGACATCCGCTTTCCGCCAGCCGACAGGATCGACATAAACTTCTTCGCGCCCGAACGGAGTCCACGAGCGGTGCATGTCGTTTCAGTTGCACTTTCGCAGCCAAGCCTGCTCAAACGCGTGGAAGCGGAACACAATCCCGTCTTCTGGATGAAGGTGCTGCCTCTGCACACCGGGGACAGCTTTGGGCTGGTTGGTAACCTTCTTCTGTTGATCGAGGCTCTGGTGCTGATTTTCCTGGCGATCAGCGGGCCGATGATGTGGTGGCGCTCGCGGCGGCCAAAGCAAGGAACGAAATGATGCAAGTCCTGCATTACGGCGACGCGGCGCGCGGCAAGGCGTGGGCCGAGACGATTGGCCGGGAACTACCAGCGGTCGATTTTCGCTGCTGGCCCGATCTGCGGGATGATGCCTGCGCGATCCGCCATCTGGTTGCCTGGACACTGCCCGGCGAAGTGCTTGCCGCTCTGCCAAATCTGGAAGTGCTGTTCAGCGTTGGCGCAGGCGTGGACCAGCTCGCGCTGGATCGGCTGCCGCCAGACCTGCGCATTGTCCGGATGATTGAACCCGGCATTACCCAGACCATGGCCGACTACATCTCCATGGCGGTACTG
The DNA here is from genome assembly GCA_031428495.1 of Novosphingobium sp. Classification (GTDB taxonomy): domain Bacteria; phylum Pseudomonadota; class Alphaproteobacteria; order Sphingomonadales; family Sphingomonadaceae; genus Novosphingobium. The sequence goes on along the minus strand of JANPPM010000334.1, from coordinate 7,708 downwards.
GCGCTGCACCGCGACCTGCCGTTCTTCATAGCCGAGCAGCGCGCCGGGCGCTGGATATGGCGCAATGTTCCGCCCGCCGCAGAACGAAGCGTCGGTATCATGGGACTGGGCGAACTCGGTCAGGCAGCACTCGCCGCTCTGGCACCGCATGGCTTTCGGCTGTCAGGATGGAGCCGCAGCCCGCATGCGATCGCGGGCGTTCGCTGCTATGCCGGGGCCGAAGCCATGGATGCCTTCCTTGCCGAAGCAGAGATTCTGGTCTGCCTGCTGCCGCTGACCGACGACACGCGCGGTATTCTTCATCGCGATCTGTTCGCCCGTATGCCGCGCGGCGCACGGCTGGTGAATGCGGCGCGCGGCGGCCATCTGGTGCAGCCAGACCTGCTGGAAGCGCTGGGAACAGGCCAGTTGTCCGCCGCAATCCTTGACGTGACCGATCCCGAGCCGCTGCCGCCCGGCCATCCTTTCTACACCCACCCGGCGATCATGCTGACCCCGCATGTCGCCGGCATCACCCGCATCGATAGCGCAGTGCACTCACTCATCGAGAATCTGCGGCGCGAACTTGCTGGCCAGCCGCTAGTGGGAGAAATTGACCGCTCACGCGGCTATTGAGCAGATCGTACCGCAAGACCGGTCATCCGCAGAATCAAGCATCCCCTCTTGCCTGCGGAATGGCAGCAACCTTCTACCTTGAGCGCCGACAGTAGTCTGCCGTGAGCAATTCTACGGAAGGCGAAGTCAGCCATGCCATCGACAATCGAACCCGTTTGCACCAGCCGGACCGAAGCAGACCCGCTCGGCACGGTCGAAGTGCCGATTGACGCGCTCTACGGCCCCCAGACTGAGCGTGCGCGGATCAACTTTCCGCTAACTGGCCGTCCGATTGCCACTTGCCCCGAACTAGTCGTTGCGTTGGCTCAGGTTAAGAAAGCCGCCGCGCTGACAAATGGCAGGATCGGCGACTTGCCCGGTGAAATGGCAGCGGCAATTGTCACCGCCTGCGACGAGATCATCGGCGGAGCGCATCACGAGCATTTTCCGGTCGATGTCTGTCAGGGCGGTGCCGGAACCTCGACCAATATGAATGCCAACGAGGTCATCGCTAACCGTGCGCTGCAACTGCTCGGCCATGCGCCGGGCCGCTACGATCTGCTCAACGCCAACGATCACATCAACCGCAATCAATCGACCAACGACGCCTATGCCACTGGCGTTCGTCTGGCCGTTTTTGCATTGAACCGCCAGCTCATGGACGCACTTGAACGCCTGGCTGCAGCGATGGAGGAACGCAGCGAGCGTTTCGCGCATATCCGCAAGCTCGGTCGGACGCAGCTGCAGGACGCAGTGCCGATGACCCTGGGCGAAGAGTTCGGTGCCTACGCAACAACCTTGCGCGAAGACGTTCAGCGCGCCCACGAGATTGCGCAGCTTCTGCTCGAGGTCAATCTGGGCGGGACCGCGATTGGCACTGGCATTGCCGCCAGCGATGACTATCGCCGCGATGTCTGCGCAGCACTGGCCGAGGTGACGGGGCTTGCTATCATCCCGGCGGCCAATCTGGTTGAGGCAACCTGGGATATGGGCGCCTTCATTCTCTATAGCGGTATGCTCAAGCGCGTTGCCGCCAAACTCTCGAAGATTTCCAATGACCTGCGCCTCCTGTCGAGCGGGCCGCGCGGCGGCTTTGGCGAGATATTGCTGCCACGGCGTCAGCCCGGCTCTTCGATCATGCCGGGCAAGGTAAACCCGGTGATCCCCGAAGCGATGAACGCGATTGCATTTCGCATCTTCGGGCTCGATCTCACGATTACCTTCGCCGCTGAGGGGGGGCAATTGCAGCTCAACCCCTTCGAACCGGTGATCTACTGGTCGATTGACGAGGGGGTGAAACTGCTGGTCAACGGCATGGATATGCTGGCCGAACACTGTGTCGCCGGGATTGAGGCACATGAAGCAAATTGCCGCGCCAATCTGCTCCAGAGCACCGCCCTCGCAACCGAGCTGGTGCCGCTGATCGGCTATGCCCGGGCCGCAGCAGTGGCCGTCCGCGCGCAGGAAGTGGGCGATCTGCTGACTGCGGTTGAGGCGCTGGAACCCGAGCTTGCCGACACCATCCGCCGAAAAATCATGGAGTAGATTATGGAAACGACAATCGACTGCCCCAGCTTTATCGACCTGCGTGCGATTGCCGAAGGCGGCACCGCCACCCGCGGCAAAGACCCGTTTGGCAGAGACCGGCGATTGGTTCCGCTGCGTGGCGAGCCTTTGGAAACAGGCAGCATCGATGTGCCCGCAGGCCAGGGCACTGTTCCCGGCTCTGCTGGCGATTGCTGGCTAATGGTCACAGAAGGCGCGATCATAATCGATACGCTGACCCGGAGGGCAGGCGAAAGCTGCGTCATTCGCGGCGGCACGGGTTTTGCCTGGTCTGCCGATGCACCGGCGACGCTGGTCTTCGTCCGGCATATGAGCTGTGTGAACAGCACGGCAGGTATTGTGCCGATCAATAATGATGTTGAACTGACCCCATCCGGCGCGCCGCTGGCTGAGCTGCTCGTGGGGGAAACACCCGCTTGCCGCAACCACACCACCTTCCTGTCGGATGACGGCGAATTCATGTGCGGCGTCTGGGATTCGACTCCCTATCATCGCCGCACCATGCTCTATCGCCAGTTCGAACTGATGTATCTGCTGGCAGGCAGCGTGACATTCATCGACGGCGCTGGCCGGGAACGGACCTTTGCCCAAAACGACATTTTCTATGTCGAACAAGGCGCCGAATGCAGCTGGGAAAGCCGTGAGCGCGTGGCCAAGGTCTATGTGATCTATCGCCCTAAGGTCTGATGCGAAACCGCAACGGCAACCTATGCCGATAGACAGGCCGAAAACGTGCCGGAGCGCCTGTGCAGAGCTGCCAATCGGTGACAAGTTCTGGCCACGTGCTGGTCATATGATAATCACAACCGGGATCGAAGGATGTCCGAAACGATGAGCAGCGCTGGCCCCCTCTTCACCCCCAAATACATCAGCTTCGATTGCTATGGCACCCTGACCCGGTTCCGCATGTCGGAAATGGCTCGCGCGTTTTTTGCCGACCGCCTTGCCTCGGATGCGATGGACCAGATGTGCAAGGATTTCTCCGCCTATCGCTTTGACGAGGTGCTTGGCCCGTGGCAGCCTTATCAGGAGGTGATCCGCAACGCGGTTCGCCGCACCGCAAAGAAATGGGGCGTGGAATACCGGGAAGCTGATGCGGATTCGATTTACGCCGCAGTGCCAACCTGGGGCCCGCATCCAGACGTCGCAGGCGGTCTCTCCAAAATCGCCGACAAAATACCGCTGGTGATCCTATCAAACGCGATGAACGATCAGATAATGGACAATGTCGCGCTGCTGGGAGCGACGTTCCACCGGGTGTACACCGCCCAAAGCGCGCAGGCCTACAAGCCGCGCATGCAGGCATTCGAATACATGTTCGACCAACTGGGGTGCGGACCGGAAGATATGATGCATGTTTCTTCCAGTTTTCGTTACGATCAGAACACTGCGACCGACCTCGGCTTTGGCTGCCGGGTTTTCGTCGGGCGCGGACACGAGCCGTCGAACGGCAATTATCGCGACGTGGAAATCCCCCACATCGGTTGTCTGCCAGCGGTGGTTGGCCTCTGACAATGGCACCGGCGCCCGCCCCTTCCTATTGGCAGGTGAGCGCCTCGCCCTTCGCGGGCGGACGTAATGAGGCTGTCGCTGGCGACTTTGACGTGGCTATCATCGGCGCTGGCTTTACTGGCCTTTCTGCTGCCCGCACCTTGGCGCAATCAGGCGCGAGCGTCGCGGTGCTGGAAGCAAGCCAGGTGCTCGCCGAGGCGTCCGGACGTAATGGCGGCCAGTGCAACGCGGGCACAGCCCATGATTTTGGAGCGCTCGCCGCAAGTTTCGGCATCGACAAGGCACGCCACTGGTATCTGGCCCATTGCGACGCTGTCGATACAGTCGAGAGGATCGCGGCCGAGGAAGGCATCGACTGTGCGTTCACCCGCTGCGGCCGCGCCAAGCTGGCCGCCAAGCCAAAGCATTTCGCCAAGCTGGAAGCCGCCCACGCGCTGCTATCGCGCGAGGTTGATCCCTCGGTCACGCTGGTCCCGCCCGAACGCATTCGCGAAGAGATCGGCGCGGCGCATGAATTTCACGGCGCGCTGATCCAGCACACCAGCGCTCAGCTCCACGTCGGGCGTTTCGGCATCGGGCTGGCTGATGCCACCGCTCGCGCCGGTGCCGCTGTATGGGAAAAGGCAGCGGTAACCGGGCTCGATCGCTCCGGTGGCCCGTGGCAGGTGACGACCCCGCGCGGCACTCTGCGCGCAAAACAAGTGCTCGTCGCTACCGGCGGAGCCAGCGGCACTGGACCTTTCGGCTGGTTTCGCCGCCGGATTGTCTCGGTCGGCAGCTTTGTCATCGCGACCGCGCCGATCCCCGACAATCTGGTGGCTGAGCTTTTCCCGACGCGACGCAACTATGTGACCAGCCGAATTATCGGCAACTTTTTCCGCCTGACGTCTGACAACCGGCTGATCTTCGGCGGCCGTGCGCGCTTTGCCATGTCCAACCCAAGCTCCGACCACAAAAGCGCCAAAATCCTCGAGGCAACGATGCTCCGCTTTTTCCCGGCGCTGGCCGGCATCCCAATCGAGTACGTCTGGGGCGGAACGGTCGATTTAACCGCAGACCGATTGCCGCGCGCGGGCGAGCACGACGGCCTCTTCTATTCAATGGGCTATAGCGGTCATGGTGTGCAGATGGCGGCACATATGGGTGAGCGCATGGCCCGCGTCATGGGCGGTGATACCGCCGCCAATCCCTTTGCTGACCTTGCCTGGCCAGCAATCCCCGGCCACCTCGGCAAACCGTGGTTTCTGCCAGTCGCAGGGCTTTGGTACAAATTGCAGGACCAACTGCATTGAGCGGCGGGACAATCACCCGCCGCAGCGCGATTTCCGCTGGCCTGGCTGGCATGGGCTTGTTCGCCCTGCCGACTGGTGTGCCCGCAATTCCCATGCCGCGGCGCGGCGGCAACATCCGAGTCGCTGCACAGTCGACATCGACAGCCGATACGCTTGATCCGGCGAAGGGCGCGCTCTCGACCGACTATGTCCGCCATTTCATGCTCTATAGCGGGCTGACAAAGACCGGTGCGGATCTGGTCGCCCGGCCCTCGCTCGCCGAAACCGTCGAGAGTACGGACCGGATCACCTGGTCGATCACGCTGCGGCGCGGCGTGCGCTTCCATGACGGCGCGGAACTGACCAGCGACGACGTCATCTGGTCTTTGCGCCGCCATTCGGACGCCAAGCTCGGCTCCAAAATGGCAACCATCGCCAAGCAATTTGCCGAAGTCCGCACGGATGGCCGATATGGCGTCATCATACGCCTGACCGGTGCCAATACCGACTTACCGGCGATCCTCTCGCAGTCGCATTTCCTGATCGTCCGCAATGGCGAGACGGCGCCCAAAGGCAATGGCACCGGGCCATTCCGCCTTGCCGATTTCAGGCCCGGGGTCCGCACGGTCGTGGTCCGCAATCCCGAATACTGGGTGCCAGGCCGCCCCTACCTCGACCGCATCGAGCTGATTTCCATCCCGGATGAGGTCAGCCGGGTGAATGCATTGCTCGCCGGGGACGTCCAGCTGATCAATGCGATAAATCCGCGCTCGACCAAGCGGATCGATGCTTCGGCTGGCCATGGGTTGATGGCGACGCCTTCGGCGCTCTACACCAATCTCATCATGCGCCAGGATGGCCTGCCGACGGGCAACCCGGATTTTGTGCAAGCGATCAAGCACCTGATCGACCGGCCACTGGTCAAGCGCGCGCTGTTTCGCAACTATGCGACGATCGGCAACGATCAGCCGATCCCGCCCTTCCACCCCTATTACAATCCCGCAGTGCCGCAGACCGGGCTCGATCTCGACCGGGCTCGCTGGCACCTCCAGCGCGCGGGACTCACGGGGGTACGTCTGCCGATGTACGCCTCCCCCGCCGCCGAAGGATCGGTCGATATGGCCTCGATCCTGCAGGAATACGGCTCCCGCGTCGGGCTCGAACTGGCGGTGAACCGTGTGCCGGGGGACGGTTACTGGTCGACCCACTGGATGCGGCATCCGATGAGCTTCGGCAATACCAATCCGCGCCCCACCGCCGACCTGATTTTCAGCCTGTTCTACAAGTCTGACGCCGACTGGAATGAAAGCGGCTGGAAGAACCCGAATTTCGACCGGCTGCTGGTCGAAGCCCGCGGCGAGGCGGACGAGGCGAAGCGCAAGGCACTCTACGGGCAGTTGCAGGCCGAAGTGCACGCAGGTTGCGGCAGTGTGATCCCCGTCTTCATCAGTCTTATCGACGGCTATGATCGCCGGCTTAAAGGCCTGGAGCCGGTCCCGCTCGGCGGCTTCATGGGCTATCAATTTGCCGAACGCGTCTGGTGGGACGCATGAGCGCGGGCGCAGCGAGTTCTGGCCGGCCGGCCTTTTCGATTCTGCCGATGGTGGCAAAGCGCGCCGGATCAGCCCTGGTCACGCTGCTGCTGGTTTCCGTTGTCATATTCACGATCAGTGGCCTTTTGCCGGGCGATGCGGCGCAGGAAACGCTTGGCCAGAGCGCCACGCCCGAGCAAATCGCCGCACTGCGCCACGAAATGGGACTCGATCGTCCGGCACTGACCCGGTACGCTGACTGGCTGACCGCTATTGCCCGAGGTGATCCTGGCCAGTCGATGGTAGCCAATTTGCCAGTGCGGGAGATCATCGCGCAGCGGTTGCCCAATTCGCTCATGCTCGCCGGAATTACTGCGTTGCTGTCGGTGCCGCTGGCGCTGCTGATCGGCATTTCCTCGGCGGTCAATCGCGGCAGCAAGATCGACCGGGTGCTGAATGTCCTCACGCTGTCGATGGTGGCGGTGCCTGAATTTCTGGTGGCAACGCTGGGCGTGCTGATTTTCTCGGTCAAGCTGATGTGGCTGCCGTCAATCGCATTGGTTTCTGAGGAAGCGACATGGAGCGAGACGATGCGTTCCTGCGCGCTGCCGATCCTGACGCTGATGGTCGTTGTCGTTGCCCAGATGGCCCGCATGACCCGCGCCGCTGTAGCAGACCAGCTCGATCGCTCCTATGTCGAAATGGCGCGACTTAAGGGCGTGTCGTTCCGCCGGATCGTGCTGACCCATATTATGCCCAATGCCGTCGGCCCAATCGTCAACGCAATGGCCCTGTCACTTTCCTACCTGATGGGTGGCGCGATCATCGTAGAGACGATTTTCAATTTCCCCGGCCTGGCGAGCCTGATGGTCAATGCTGTAACCAGCCGCGACATGCCCTTGCTGCAAGCCTGCGCCATGATCTTTTGCGCCGCCTATCTGTTTCTGATGCTGCTTGCTGACGTTACTGCGATCCTCGCCAATCCAAGACTGCGTGAACGATGAGCAAGGCTTTGGGCTTCATTCGCGCGCTGCCGCTCTCTGGCCGTATCGGGCTGACACTCGTGGTGTTCTGGCTGCTGATGGCAGTCGGCGGGCCGCTGCTGGCGCCCTATTCAGTTGGCGCCTTTGTCGATCAGGAGGTGTTCAGCACCTTCTCAGGGCAGTTCTGGCTAGGCAGTGACTATCTGGGACGCGATGTGTTCAGCCGCCTGCTGTGGGGTGCGCGCTATAC
>JANPPM010000333.1:0-3500 GCA_031428495.1 Novosphingobium sp. | reverse complement strand
GGCCCATTCCTGAAGTTCGCTCTTCGGATGCTTGATGCTGCCCGCATGGCCGGTAACGGCCTCGCTCCACAAGCTGCGGACCATTGCGCGTGCGCCGTGATAGCCTTGCCCGACAAAGCAGGCCCCGATCAGTGCTTCCATGACATCGCCGAGCACATTGTCGCTGTCGCGCGCGCCGTCATCGCTGGCCTGCTTGCCAAGCTTGATATGCGGACCCAATCCTATGCCGCGGGCAATGTTGGCACACATGGAGCCGCTGACCAGCGCATTAAGGCGCTGCGACAGGCGGCCTTCATCGCCAGTGCCCAGTTCGTGCAGCCATTCGGCAACGGCGAGGCCGAGCACCCGGTCACCGAGAAATTCGAGCCGCTCGTAATTGCGCGCATGGCCAGTGCTGCCATGGGTGAGCGCCTCAAGCCACAAGGCAGGTTCGCCCGGTTCATCTCCGGTCAGTCCGGCAAGAAATGTGCGGGTCGCGGCGTCGAGCATCAGCCTAGAACGTGCCGCCGATGCGGCTCCAGCGTGCGGCGGTGAACCACGTCCAAGGCTTGATCCATTCGGCGCCGCCATCGGTGGAGAACATCATCACGGTTGCCCGCCCGACGAGATTTTCCTGCGGAACAATGCCGATGCCTTGGCCCGGGATGGCCGGAAAGCGGCTGTCCATCGAATTGTCGCGGTTGTCGCCCATCATGAACAAATGACCTTCGGGAACCATCACTGGTGCCGTATCGTCCTGCGCGGACTGCGCGAGATCGAGCACATAGTAGCTTTTGCCGCCGGGCAGCGTTTCGCGAAAGCGCGGATAGCGGCAAACCGGGTCGCCCGCTGTGTTTTTCGCTTCGTATTGCGGCAGATAACAGCCGGTATTCGGTGTAACTGCGATCTCGAAGTCGGCTACCTTCTGCTTGGGGATTGGCTTGCCGTTCAGATAAAGCTGGCCCGCGACCATCTGCACCGAATCGCCCGGCAGACCGATCACCCGTTTGATATAATCGGTATCGTTGGCGGGCGGGGCTTTGAAGATCGCAATATCGCCGCGTTCGGGCTGGCTGGCCATGATCCGCCCCGGAATCAGGGGCGCGCTGAGCGGCAGTGAATAGGACGAAAAGCCATAGGGCCATTTTGCGGCGAGCAGATAGTCGCCATTCACCAGCCGCGGCATCATCGATTCGCTGGGAATGTTGAACGGCGAGAAGATAAAGCTGCGGAAGATCACCACGATCAGCAGCAACTTGATCAGGAAGACGAAGAAATTGTCTTCCTTCTTTACGGGCTTGGCCGCGGGATCGAGCGATTCCAGACTGTCGGCAGAGGGGTTTTCCGTCATAGTCCGCGTCCATGTTGTCACCATGCGCCGCCGTCAAGCTTTGATGCTTGGCCAGCCGCAGGCAGGCAGGCATACTGGGGCAATGCAACTATGGAACGGCAAGCAATGAGCACGGCAATTGGCGCAGTATGGCAGACGCTCGAGGCCTTGCCGAGACCAAGGCTCGAAGCCCTGTTCGCTGGCGACCGCGCGCGGGTGGAAAAGTTGTCGGCGCGGCTTGAGCTGGCGGATGGCGGCATTCTGTTTGATTGGTCGAAGACGCACCTCGATGATGCGCATCTGACGGTGTTTCAGGAATTGGCCCGGGCGACGGATTTCAGTGCCCGCCGCGCCGCGCTGTTTGACGGCGATCCGGTCAATACGAGCGAGAGCCGCGCGGCTGAGCATACGGCGCAGCGCGGCTTGGGTCGAGAAACCACCGTCGAAGAGGCCGCCGCGCTGCACCTGCGGATGTGCGGGCTGGTCGAGGCGATCCACAGCGGCGCACTGGGCGAAGTAAAGCATCTGATCCACATCGGCATTGGCGGATCGGCGCTGGGGCCGGCGCTGGCGGTCGATGCGCTGGCGCGGGATGGGGCGCTTGTGGAGGTTCATGTCGTCGCCAATATCGACGGCTGTGCTCTCGAGGCGGCATTTGCGAAATGCGATCCAGCGACCACGCTGATCGCCTTGGCCTCCAAGACCTTCACCACCACCGAAACGCTGACCAATGCCGCGAGTGCACTGGCCTGGCTCAGCGAAAACGGCGTTGCTGATCCCTATGGCCGGGTTGTGGCGCTGACCGCCTATCCCGACAAAGCCGTGGAATGGGGCGTCGATGAGACCCGCGTGCTGCCGTTTCAGGAGAGTGTCGGCGGGCGCTATTCGCTGTGGTCGTCGATCGGCTTTCCGGTGGGCCTCGCGCTGGGTTGGCAGGAGTTTGCAGAATTCCTCGACGGTGCGGCCGCAATGGACCGGCATTTTCTTGACGCTGACATGGCAGACAACCTGCCGCTGCGTGCCGCCTTCGCCGATCAGCTTTATACGCGGCTGCGCGGTTGCCAGACGCGGGCCTGCTTTGCCTATGACGAACGGCTGCGGCTGCTACCGAGCTATCTCCAACAGCTTGAAATGGAATCGAATGGTAAGTCGGTGACCCTGACTGGAGAGGCCGTTTCGGGCCCGACTGCTCCGGTCACCTGGGGCGGGGTGGGCACCGATGCCCAGCACGCGGTGTTCCAACTCCTGCATCAGGGCACCAATCTGGTGCCGGTCGATTTTGTCGCGGCGATTGCACCGGGGGACGAGCTTGACCCGGCGCATCACCGCAACCTGCTGGCCAACTGCTTTGCCCAAGGCGCGGCACTGATGGCGGGCAAGGTCAGCAAGGATCGCGCCCGTGCCTATCCCGGCGACCGGCCATCAGCGACGATCCTGCTCGATGATCTCACCCCCGCCAGCCTCGGTGCGCTGATCGCCTTCCACGAGCACCGCACCTTCGCCAATGCGGTGCTGCTGGGGATCAATCCGTTCGACCAGTTCGGGGTGGAACTGGGCAAGGAAATCGCCAAGCAGATCGAGACGGGCGGGACGAAGTTCGACGCCAGCACCGAGGCGCTCTTGCTGGCGGCTGGAATCGGGAGTTAGGCTATGGGACAGAACAAGCACACGCATTCGGGTCAGTGTCACTGCGGCGGGGTGAAATTCACCGTCGCACTGCAGGACGGCCTCGAAAAACCGGTGCGCTGCAATTGTACCATGTGCCGGATGAAAGGCGCGGTGATGGTTTTCGCTGCGCTTGGCAGCATTGAAGTCACGGAAGGCGAAGACCTGCTCAGCGCCTATCAATTCCACACTGGCACCGCGAAGCACTATTTTTGCTCGCGTTGCGGCATCCACATGTATCACCAGCGGCGCTACAATCCTGACCAGTACGGAGTAAATACCGCATGCCTCGATGGCGTCAGCCCCTATGACTTTGGCGAGGTTCCGGTGTTCGACGGTGAAAACCATCCGCGCGATACCGGTGCGGACAAGATGGGCGTTGCCGGTGTGGTGCGGTTTGAGCGTAATACGTCGTCCCGGACTTGATCCGGGACCGCTGGCCGCATTACGCAACGATTGTGAAAATACTCCAGCGGTCCCGGATTAAGTCCGGGACGACGAAGTGCCGATCACAGTAATCCGCACA
>JANPPM010000332.1:0-3169 GCA_031428495.1 Novosphingobium sp. | reverse complement strand
AGCGCCGTGCTCGCCGCCTCGATCTTCCATTTCGGCACGCACAGCATTGCAGATGCCCATGCAGCATTGCGTGCTGCTGGATTGCCCGCGCGCGGCTGACCTGTCGCTGCGGCTTACACCGCATACTTGCGCCGAGTCCTCGTTTACCATTGCAACCGGCGTGGGTCGCGCAGTCCGCACATGTGGCACAAGTGTTGCGTGAGCCCTTTGGTAACCGTAAGCCTTTCGGTAACCAAGGAATTCGTCATTCGGAGAATGGCAATCATGATGCTTACTGGAATTGCGGTAGCGGCAGTGGTGTTGCCCGAACAGGCGGGCGCCTTTGCCAGTCTGCTGAACAGGCTCCCGCAGCCGGTCGACTACGGTCTGATCGGACTGTGTCTCGCCAGCTTGCTGATTGGCTGGCGCGGTGCCCGCAAGCGGCCCCAGCGTCGGCAGGTCGACTGAGAGTTTCCGCGAGCTACGTTGGGGGCACTCCCTGCCCCGTAGCTAGCGGATAGTGAAAGGGGCGCCCCATCTGCGCTGGGGTGCCCCTTTCTTCGTTATCCCGCAGGACTTGACCGGGCCGTGTCATCGCCGCAAAGCTCGGTCTATGGCCGATACGACACTCGCCCGCCTGGAAGCGGTAATTGCGCAGCGACGCGGCGCGGACCCCGATTCCAGCTATGTGGCGAAACTCAACGCCCGCGGTTTGCCGGTCATTGCCAAAAAGCTTGGTGAAGAAGCCGTGGAAGCGGTTATCGCCGCACTGTCCGGCAGCCGCGAGGAACTGGTTGGCGAGGCGGCAGATGTGCTGTTCCACCTCATGGTCCTGCTCGGCGCCAAAGACGTGCCGCTGGCCGAAGTGCTGGCCGAACTGGACCGGCGCGAGGGCACCTCGGGCATCGCAGAAAAAGCATCTCGGAGCACCTGAATGCCAATCGACGCGACTCTTCCCTATGACGACAACAATGTGTTCGCCAAAATCCTACGCGGCGAATTTCCCTGCGACAAGGTTTACGAGGACGAATGGAGCCTCGCGTTTCACGACATCCGCCCACAGGCCCCGGTGCATGTATTGGTCGTGCCCAAGGGCCGCTATGTCGGCTGGGACGATTTTACTGCCTCGGCGAGCGATGCTGAAGTCGCCGGTTTTACGCGCGCGGTAGGCACGGTTGCGCGTCAGCTCGGGCTGGCCAAGCCCGGCTACCGACTGATGGTCAACATGGGTCATGACGGCCATCAGGAAGTCCCGCACCTCCATGCCCACATTTTTGGCGGACGCCAGTTCCGGTTAATGGTCGTCGATTGACTCCCTGAGCGCTTGACCTGAAATCCGATCTGCCCTAACGGCCCGCGCTTCCCCGAACAGTTTCTGCTGCATTTGGGATACGAGCTGAACATTGCCGGTGCGCGGCGGGGGCAACCTCGGGGCAATCCGTCAAAGTAACCCGGCGCTGATGCCCGGGTGGAGCGTTTTCGGCTTGCGATGCGTTTTTGCGGGGGCACTGCCCCGGCGCTGCGCTGCGTGAGGCACCCCGCGAACATCTTCACCTTGGCCGAATGTGCCACAGATTAGGTGAAGTTTTTTCATGCCGACAATTAACCAGCTGATCCGCAAGGGTCGCGTGCCCCAGAAGGCCAAGTCAAAGGTTCCAGCGATGGAGCAGAACCCGCAGAAGCGCGGCGTTTGCACCCGTGTTTACACGACCACCCCGAAGAAGCCGAACTCGGCTTTGCGCAAGGTCGCCAAGATCCGCCTGACCAACCAGCGCGAGGTCATCTCGTACATCCCGGGTGAAGGCCACAACCTCCAGGAGCACAGCGTTGTCCTGATCCGCGGCGGCCGTGTGCGCGATCTTCCCGGCGTACGCTATCATGTGCTGCGCGGCGTGCTCGATACACAGGGGGTCAAGGACCGTAAGCAGAGCCGTTCGAAGTACGGTGCCAAGCGTCCTAAGTAAGCCCTCACTGCTGGTTATGGCGGCCGCGCCCCAAGTTTTCTGGACGCGCCGGCCCCAAACATAAGGAATTCAATCGATGTCACGTCGTCGTCGTCCCGAAAAGCGGGTCATCCTGCCCGATCCCAAATTTGGGGATCAAATCCTGTCGAAGTTCATGAACAACCTGATGCTCGACGGTAAGAAGTCGGTTGCTGAAAGCATTGTTTACGGTGCGATGGAAACCATGGAGGCCAAGGCCAAAGCGCCTCCGGTTCAGCTGTTCCACGATGCGCTGGAAAATGTGAAGCCGCAGATCGAAGTGCGTTCACGCCGCGTCGGCGGTGCCACCTATCAGGTTCCGGTCGAAGTGCGCCCCGAGCGTGCCCAGGCTCTCGCAATCCGCTGGTTGATCACAGCGGCGCGTAACCGCAGCGAAACAACGATGTCGGCGCGCCTTTCGGCAGAATTGCTCGATGCGGCGAACAACCGCGGCAATGCGGTCAAGAAGCGTGAAGACACCCACCGTATGGCCGACGCCAACCGCGCGTTCAGCCATTATCGCTGGTAACAGCGAGCGGCATTAAACGGCGCTGGTAGTCACGAAAGCGTCGCACAATCGTATCTAAGGGGCGGGCCGGTCGGCTCTCCCCGCTCCATTCAAGGAATTACCCATGGCCCGCAGCCATCCGCTCTCGATGTACCGCAATATCGGTATTATGGCGCATATCGACGCCGGCAAGACCACGACCACCGAGCGTATCCTGTATTACACCGGCAAGTCGTACAAGATCGGCGAAGTGCATGACGGCGCGGCCACCATGGACTGGATGGAGCAGGAGCAGGAACGCGGGATCACGATTACCTCGGCTGCGACGACCTGTTTCTGGAACGACCACCGCATCAACATCATCGACACCCCCGGCCACGTCGACTTCACCATTGAAGTCGAGCGCTCGCTGCGCGTGCTCGATGGCGCGGTCGCCTGTTTTGACGGTGTTGCCGGCGTTGAGCCGCAGTCCGAGACGGTGTGGCGTCAGGCTGACAAGTACGGCGTTCCCCGCATGTGCTTCATCAACAAACTCGACCGTACCGGCGCGAACTTCAAGTACTGCGTGCAGTCGATCATCGATCGCCTCGGCGCAAAGCCTGCGGTTTTGTACATTCCGATTGGCCTCGAAGCCGATCTCAAGGGTCTGGTCGATCTGGTCCACAACCGGGCCATCATCTGGAAGGACGAGGCGCTGGGC
>JANPPM010000331.1:0-7754 GCA_031428495.1 Novosphingobium sp. | reverse complement strand
GAGCATATGCGCGGTGAGGGCTGCGCCGTTACAGCTGAGGCCAAGTCCACCCAGTTCGGCTGGCAGGCCAGCTTTGCCAATATGATGGGCAACACGGTCGGCGTCGGCATTATCCATCAAGCCGCGCCGCGCCGAATAGCGCGCTGCCAGGACCATGCCCAGCGCCACTGCCTCGCCGTGGAGCAGACGGTCTGAAAAGCCGCACTCGGCTTCGAGTGCATGGCCGAAGGTGTGGCCCAGATTGAGCAGCGCGCGCGTGCCGGTGGTCTCGAACTCGTCCTCGGCGACGATCCGCGCCTTGGCGACGACGGAATGCGCCACGGCATATTCGCGCAGCGCGGCGTCACCGGCAAGCAAGCCTGCGCAGTTGGCATCGCACCAATCGAAAAACGCGGCGTCCCCCAGCAGGCCGTACTTGACCACTTCGGCATATCCTGCGCGCAATTGGCGCGGTGGAAGCGTGCCGAGCGCGTCAAGGTCGGCGAGTACCAATGCTGGCTGATGGAAGGCTCCAACAAGATTTTTGCCAGCCGCACTGTTGATCGCGGTTTTTCCTCCTACCGAGCTATCGACCTGTGCGAGCAGCGTGGTGGGCAACTGGATGAAACCGCACCCTCGCTTGAGGATAGCAGCGGCAAAGCCGGTGAGATCGCCAATGACGCCGCCGCCCAGCGCAATGATATGGTCGCCGCGCTCGACCCCTTCTGACAGCAGCCAGTCGGTCAAGGCCGCGAGCTGCTCCCAGCTTTTTGTTGCCTCGCCGGGTGGCAGCACGCGCCATACGGCCTGATAGCCAGCCTGATGCAGGGCAGTGTCGACCACTGCCCCCCATGCGGAATGGACATTGCTGTCGGTAACAATGGGGACCCGGCGGTTGCGCAGCAGGCCATCGCACTGCGCACCAAGATCGTTCAGCAGCCCGCTGCCGATGCGAACTTCGTAAGGCCGCCCGGCAATCGCGACAGGAACTACAGCCACCCAGCAATTCCCTTCAGAACCAGGTCGATTGTGCGCCCATGCGGGCCATCGTTGCTCATCACATGGATCGGGGCCTGCGCATAGGTGCTGCGGCGCGCATCACGCAGCTGCGTGAGCGTTTCGCGCGGGTCGCCGGTTTGCAGCAGCGGACGATTGTCCTTGCGCCGGGTCCGCTCGACCAGCGTGTCGATATCGCTGTCAAGCCAGACAGGAATAGTCTTCGCAAGGATCAGCGCGCGGGTTTCGGGATTGCAGAAAGCGCCGCCGCCGGTGGCGATCACCTTGTGACCATGATCCTCTTCGATCAGCCGGGCGATCACGCGGCGCTCACCGTCGCGAAAATGCGGCTCGCCAAATGCGGCGAAGATTTCCGGTATGGTCATCCGCGCCGCCAGTTCGATTTCCTCATCCGCATCCGCGAATGGCCAGTGCAGGAGCGATGCGAGCCGTTTGCCGACACTGGTCTTGCCCACGCCCATCATCCCCACCAGCACAATCGGCCGGTCCAGCCGCTGTGTCAGGGCCTGGATTTCGCTCGGCGAAAGGGGTTCATCGCTCTTGTCCATTGCAGCGCCGCCTATAGATGCGTTAAGCGACCTTGCAACATTTTGGATTGATTTCGCAGGAAGGCCGCGAGTGACGCGACACATGCGCAAAAACTGGCTGCTCGCAGGCTTCGCAGCCGTGGTGCTGGCTATCCTCGCCTTTGCGTGGATCGATGGCGGGCGGCGCGCCTTGCATGAAATTTCCGTACCAGTGGCCGTGCCAGAGGTAGCGAAGTGAGGCGTTCGCTGCTGCTGGCAGGTGGTGCGCTGGCACTAACCTCGGTCTGGGGGGCGGCTCAGGATGCGCCTGAATCGCTGCTGCCGCCGGGTTTTGACCGACCTGCGCCAAAGGTCAGCCCCGAGCGTGCGCCAGCGGCAGCACCGGTGCCGTCGCCAGCGCAGGGCACCAAATCCGGCGGTGGTTCTGCTCCAGTGGTTCAGCGGATCCCGAGTGCTGGCATAAATGCAGCTCCCTCGGCAGCCAGCGCATTCGTTGGCACGTCTGGGGTCAAGCTGCCTCCCGTCGATGTTCTGGCAAAGCTCAGCGCTGAAGAGCTGACTGACTTGCTCGGTCTGCGTCCCAAGTACGATATTCCAGCCGCAGCGCGCCGATCCATGAAGCATATCGGCATACTTGCCGAGAGCGAAGGCGGCCTACCAGGGGCTTCGCTGGCCAATCAGAACGCTTCGCTGGTGCGCGCAGCGCTGGCGGGTAACAAGGGCCCGATGGTATCGCGCTGGGGGCACATAGTGCTTCGCCGCGCGCTGGCATCCCGGTTAGATGCTCCTGCAGCGATGAATCCGGCTGACTTTACCGCACTGCGTGCCGCACTGCTCTTGCGGATGGGCGAAGGCGAAGCCGCACGCTCACTGGTGCAGGATATCGATTCGGGAAATTACACCCCTGAGCTGACGCAGGCTGCGCTCGATGCCTATGTTTTTACTGCGGATTTTACCGGCATCTGCCCCGCTGTGACAATCCAAGGCGGTGTGCGAAAAGATGCGCAGTGGCAGGCCGCGCGCGCGATTTGCACTGCATTTCAAGGCGACGGCAACGCAGGGCTGGCGCAACTTGACCGTCTGCTCGGCGACAAGTCGATGCCCAAGATCGATGTGCTGCTGGCCCAGAAATATGCCGGTGCGGCAGGCAAGGCACGCCGCGCAGTGACGATTGAATGGGACGGGGTGAAGGAGCTGACCCCGTGGCGCTATGCCCTGACCATTGGGGTCGGATTGGCACCCCCACCGGCGCTGCTTAAGAGCGGCGGCGCGCGCTATGACTATATGGCGGCGAGCGCGCCGATGCTGGGGCTTGAGGCGCGCGCGGCAGCCGCAGATCGCGCGGGGGGAGCAGGTCTGCTGTCGAGCACCGCCATGGTCGATCTCTACAGCCAGATCTATGCGCAGGATGATCTTGAAGGCGATTGGGCGGCGCGCGCATCGCAGCTGCGCGATGCCTATGTGGCCAGCGATGCCAACGCGCGGATGGCGGCAATCCGTCAGTTGTGGGACAGCACCAGCGGCGCGGAGCAGCGCTATTCGCGTCAGGTGCTCACTGCCTATGCGGCGGCGCGCATGCCCGCCGATAGCGCGCGCAGCGGCGATGCAGGGGAACTGATCACCTCTATGCTTGCCGCAGGGCTTGATCGAAACGCTATGCGCTGGGCGCCGTTGGCCGATAGTGGCAGCCTTGAATGGGGCTTGCTGGCACTTGCCGCGCCAAACCGCTCTGCCCAGGTGGAACTGTCCGTGCTCGAAGAATTCTACAGCAATGATGCCAGTGAGGATACGCGCAAGTCCGCATTTCTGCTGGCCGGACTGGCCGGGCTTGGCCGCGTTTCCTCTGAAAATGCCAGCGATTTTGCCAAGAAGATCGATGTCGATCTGGGCCGACAGACGCGTTGGAGCAAATTGATCACCCAGTCCGCAGATGTCGGCAATTCAACGCTTGTCGCAATGCTGGCAGGGGTTGGAATGCAGGGCGACAGTTGGGCCAAGATGACCCCTCTGCACCTTTTCCATATTGTCTCGGCTCTGCAGCGCGTCGGCCTCGAAGCCGAAGCGCGGATGATAGCTGCCGAGGCGGTTGCGCGGGCATAGCGCTATTTCAGGCGAAATCGCGTCGTTCCTCGCCATGCTGGCCGCTGAGCGCGGCGCTGCTGCAAATACGTTGGTTGCTTACCGGCGCGATCTTGAAGGCGCGGAAGCATCGATTGGTTCGCTGCTAGAAGCAGAAAGAACTGATCTGGCGCGACTTGGTCAAATTTGGGCTGACCTTGCGCCGTCGAGCCTATCCCGCAAATGCTCGGCCTTGCGGCAATTCTATGGTTTCCTCGTTGATGAGCGGCTGCGCAGTGATGATCCATCGGCCGCATTGCCGCGCCCGCGCCCACGCCGTCCGCTGCCGCGCTTGCTTTCGCATGCCGAAATCAACACGCTGTTCGAACGCGTGGAGGCAGAGGCGGAGAGTGACCGGCCAGAGGCGCTGCGTATGCTGGCATTGCTTGAACTGCTTTATGGATCGGGCCTTCGCGCGACAGAACTGGTTTCGCTGCCGCGTGAAGCCGTGCCGCGTGATGCGCCATTCCTTACGGTGACAGGTAAGGGCAGCGCGCAGCGGCTCGTTCCGGTAAGTTCGCGTGCCCGCGGTGCACTGTCGCGCTGGCTGATGGTGCGGACCGATAGCGGCAAATATCTGTTTCCCTCACGCGGTGCGGCGGGGCATCTGACGCGCATCCGCCTGTTCCAGTTGCTGCGCGCGTTGGCGCTTCGGGCCGATATCGCGCCCGAGAAGATCAGCCCACATGTGCTCCGCCATGCCTTTGCCACCCATCTGCTGGAAGGCGGGGCAGACTTGCGGGTGCTCCAGACGCTGCTGGGCCATGCCGACATCGCCACCACGCAGATCTATACCCACGTCGATAGTGCCCGGCTGGTGGCCTTGGTCAACGCGCGCCATCCTCTGGGTGCGAGGCTCGAAAAAGGCGAGGGGCTTCCAAACGATACGCCGCTGACCTAGTCTGCTTTTGGGAACGAATGAAATAGCTTTGGGAGTCGCATCGATGATCAGGTCAACAGGCAACAGCCGGGTGTCGGTTTTAGCCGTCGCTGCAGCTATCGGACTGGCATTTGTTCCGATTTCTGAGAGCGCGGCGCAGTCGGCGCAGACGAGTGCAGTTCAATCGATCAGCGCCAGCGACAAGTCTGAAGGCGCGAAGGCGCATCCGCAACTGGTCGCAGAATTCGGCGGCGCGGCAAGCGGTGCACAGGCGAATTATGTCGAAGGGGTGGGCAAAACCATCGCGGTGCAGTCTGGCCTTTCGAATGCGCGCGGTGATTTCACTGTCACCTTGCTCAATTCGTCCCTCAACAACGCCTTCGCGATTCCCGGCGGCTATGTTTACGTAACGCGCCAACTCGTTGCGCTGATGAATAACGAGGCGGAACTTGCCGGCGTTCTGGGACACGAGATCGGCCATGTCAGCGCGCGCCACTCATCCAAGCGACAGAGCGCGGCGACGCGCAATTCCATCCTTGGTGTGTTGGGCACGGTTCTGTCAGGCGTGCTGCTTGGCAGCGGTACGGCTGGACAGCTGGGGCAGAAGCTATTTTCGCAAGGATCACAATTGCTTACCCTTCGCTATTCGCGTGGGCAGGAGACAGAGGCGGACAATCTGGGTATCGATTATCTGCGCCGTGCCCGGTATGATCCGCGCGCAATGTCGACTGTGTTGCAAAGCCTCGCCCGGCAGAATGCGCTTGATGCGCAGTTGATGGGCAGCAGCAATCAGGTGCCTGCCTGGGCATCGACCCATCCTGATCCAGCATCGCGGGTCCGCGCTGCGCTCGTGCGTGCAGGTGCCAACGCGACGGGCACCACCAACCGCGACGCCTTTCTGCGCAATATAGACGGCGTGATGTATGGCGATGATCCCAAGCAGGGCATCGTTGAGGGCCGCAAGTTCACGCACCCCGAAATGCGACTGGCGTTCGAAGCGCCCAGCGGATTTTACCTGATGAACGGCACCCGTTCCGTGACTATCGGCGGGCAGGCGGGCAAGGGTGAATTCTCCACCGGGGCCTATAGCGGCAACATGGACGCCTATATCGCCAGCGTGTTCGCTGGCCTGACCCAGCAGGGCCAGGCGAGCATCACGCCCGGGGCCACCCAGCGCACGACGGTTAATGGCATTCCAGCGGCCTATGCCACCACGCGGGTGCAAAACAGCAGCGGGCAAGTCGACGTGACGGTGTTTGCCTATGAATTTTCAAACAGTCAGGCGTTTCATTTCCTGACCATTGCGAGTGCCGGAAATGCTGCGCAATTCAATGGCATGTTTGGGTCACTCAAGCGCATTTCTGCCAGCGAAGCCGCCGCTGTGCGTCCGCGCAAGTTGGCCGTGGTGACAGTACGGAGCGGCGACTCGTTGCGATCGCTGGGTGCCCGCATGGCTTATAGTAATGCCGCGCTCGAACGCTTTCTGGTGTTGAACGGACTTGATGCAAACAGCCGTCTGGTGCCCGGCCAGAAGGTCAAGATCGTGACCTACTGATCTGGGGCCGTCTCGTGTATCATGTCTAGCTAACAAAAAAGGGCGGCAGGTTTCCCAGCCGCCCCGATTTTGTTTGGCATTTGCGCTTATTAAGCGGCGTTGCCAGCCATAGTTGACGAGGTATTGTTGAAAGTGGTCTGCAGGCTGTTGCCCAGGCCCTGCATCGCGGCAATCGCAGCGACTGCGATCAAGGCGGCGATGAGACCATATTCGATTGCAGTGGCACCATTGTCATCACGCAATGTCGAGACAGCTTTGCTGCTCAGGAATTTATTCAGAAATTTCATCGAACCCTCCTCATTTTGGCGAGGAATAAGAAAACTCCCCCCGTTGCGAAGGGCGTGGTTTCCCCGACGCATGGGTAGAATTACGTTCGGTAGGTTATTTTTGAGTTAACTTGGCCAGGATGAATCCCCTGGCAATCAGTTGTGGCCGCGTCACCTTTAAGGCCCGCATGACATCTAGCCTGCGATGTGGCTCCGGGTGCAGCGGCACCATCGACATTGTTCAGCTTGGTCAGCTCAAACAAAAGGGGCGGCAGGTTTCCCAGCCGCCCCGATTTTGTTTGCCATTTGCGCTTATTAAGCGGCGTTGCCAGCCATCGTCGACGAAGTGTTGTTGAACGTCGTCTTCAGGCTGTTGCCAAGGCCCTGCATTGCAGCAATTGCGGCAACTGCGATAAGAGCAGCGATCAGGCCGTATTCAATGGCGGTAGCACCAGCTTCGTCACGGCGAAGCAGCTTGTTGATGAACTTCATGATTAGTCTCCTGGTTGGCAGTCTTCAGTACCCGGCCCGTTGGGCACTAACCCGCTGGACAATTTTGGGTGTAAGGCCCAATTATTGACAAATGTTTAAAGTCAACCGCTAGAGCCAGTAATTGCGGCATCGGTTTTAGTCGTGGCGGTATCCCAAACGGCACCCAAGCCGCCGGACAGATTTTGCAGTCCACCGATGATGGTCATCGAAACCATTGCTATTATAAGGCCATATTCCATCGCAGTCGCGGCGGATTGGTCTTGCAGTAGCCGCGTAAGAATGGATTGCTTGAGCATAACAGTGTCCGCATGTCTGACCATCGTCACAGCAATTTCGCGCATCATCGCTAATATTTTCTTAAGGTTGGTGAACAAATTGAAAAATAATTCGACACTTGTGCTGGTGGTCGCGGTTGCTCTCCTGGATCATGATGACCACGTTCTGATGCAGCGCCGTCAGATAGGCGGGGCGCATGGCGGATTGTGGGAGTTTCCTGGCGGCAAGGTGAAGGCTGGGGAAACCGCCGAATTGGCGTTGATCCGCGAGATTCGGGAAGAACTCGGCATCGAACTTGCGCCCGAGGATATTACGCCGCTGTCTTTCGCCAGCGATCCCGCGCAGCCGCCCGCCGCGCGCGAACCCTATGTCATCCTGCTTTACATCTGCCGCAGATGGGAGGGTCAGACCAGCTGCCTTGCCGGTGATGAAATCGCCTGGTTCGCACCTGACGAAATTATGGCTCTGGCCATGCCTCCGCTCGACGTGCCGCTGGCCCACATGCTGCTGAGGTCAATTTAGCCGCTTGCCAAGCGCAGCCGTGCCACTTAAGGGCCACTTTCTCTCGCGCCCGTAGCTCAGCTGGATAGAGCATCAGACTACGAATCTGAGGGTCGGACGTTCGAATCGTTCCGGGCGCACCA
>JANPPM010000330.1:0-3094 GCA_031428495.1 Novosphingobium sp. | reverse complement strand
AGGCCGCGCGTCCAGGCTGGCGTCGAACCCCCACCCCAACCCCTCCCCGCCGGGTAGGGGCTTGAGTGATCGAATTGAGAAATCATTCGGAGGATTCCTCGGTGGGCATTTCAAGGCGTGGGAAAATTGCTATTGGGGCTTCGAGGCGGAAACCTAGCTCACGAAGTCGATCATACCATCCATATGGCGCTAGAGTGTTCTCATAGAGTGAGGCAAAATCCCTCTCGTCCACTGGAACGCCCATTTGATCTAAAAGCAGATTTGCTGAGCGTGGAATGATCGGCTGAATAGCTATCGCAAGATCACGCAATTGAAGAAAGAGGATTGCGAGAACGGACTGCATCTCTTCAATTTTTCCCTCTTTGCGTAGTTTCCAAGGTGCCATTGCGTCGACGAACTGATTGCAAGCAAACACAGCTCGCATCCAACAGTCGATGCCTTGCGAAAAATTAAGTTCCGAAAAGTACGGAATCATCCCTTCAGCAATTTCCCGATATTGAATTTCACTAAGCGCAATGATGGCTTCATCTGAAGCTCCAACAAATTCAGGCAATTCGCCATCCAAGTTCTTAAATATCATTGAAAGAACCCGCTGTGCCAGATTGCCAAAACTGTTCGCCAGCTCAGCATTGCAGCGCGTCACAATCGCTTCCGCCGAATAGCTGCCGTCCTGCCCAAAGCTCACTTCGCGCAGCAGGAAATAGCGCAGGGCATCAACCCCGAATCGGTCCGCCAGTTCCAAGGGATCGACGACATTGCCAAGGCTCTTCGACATTTTTTCGCCGCGTGCCAGCAGGAAGCCGTGGCCGAAAATCTGTTTGGGCACCGGCAGGCCCGCGGATTTCAAAATCGCTGGCCAGTAGACTGCGTGGAAGCGGACAATATCCTTCCCGATCAGATGGAGATCAGCCGGCCAGAACCGCGCGAAATCTCCTTCTGTTTCAGGAAAGCCGATTCCGGTCAGGTAGGTGCACAGCGCATCGACCCAGACATACATTACATGTCCGGGGCTATCCGGCACCGGCACGCCCCAGTCAAAGCTGGTGCGCGAGACTGACAGGTCTCGCAATTCGTTACCCTTGAGGAACCCAAGAACCTCATTTCGGCGGCTTTCCGGCTCAAGAAATCCGGGTTTTTCATTGAGTTCTATCAGCCAGTCACGGTACTTTGACAAGCGAAAGAACCAGCTCTCCTCGACTGTCCATTCAACGGGCGTGCCTTGCGGCGATAGTTGCTCTCCGCCCTCACCCGCTATCAGTTCTTTCTCGTCGTAGAACGCTTCATCGCGGACCGAATACCAGCCCTCGTAGCGATCAAGGTAAAGGTCATCCGATGCCTGCATCGCTTTCCACAGCGCAACGCTTGCCGCATTGTGGCGATCCTCTGTGGTGCGACAAAAATCGTCATATTGAACATTCAGCCGGTCACACATCAAGCGGAAATGGTTGGACATCTCGGTCGCGAATTCGAGCGTGTCTCGCTCGAGTGCGCGCGCGGTCTGCGCCATCTTGAGGCCGTGCTCGTCCGTGCCGGTCACGAGCCGCACGTCCCTGCCCTGCATCCGGTGGAACCGCGCAATCGCATCGGCGGCAATCGCCTCATACGCGTGGCCGATGTGCGGTTTGCCGTTGGGATAGGCGATCGCGGTGGTGATATAATAAGGATCGGCCATTGCGGCGCGCGGGCTTTCTATAATTGAAGGCTTGGCTGTAACTGGGAAACCTAGACTGCCGCCTCTCTAGGCACAGCAGCAGAGGCCAGCAACCCGCCAATTTCAAGCATCAGCAAGCCGCTGTCGAAGTTATAGGTCGGTGCCTGTGCGCTGAGCCGGGCCAAGGCCGTGTGGGCGGCGACGATGCGCTGTTGCTGAGCGCGGGACGCCTGCCCCACTTCGCTTGCCAGGGTCGCCCGCGCAAGATCGAGCGTAGCGGCTATCCGCTCGCGGTCTGGCCGCGCGCCCATGGCCTCCGCAAGTGCCCCGCGCAGGGCAAGATCGGTATCGCCCTCGCGTACCAGCTGAACCATCAGGCCTTGCAGCTTGCCCAGCCCCCGCCCGACGAAATCGAGCGCTGCGCCCGGCGATCCCCGCGCTGCGGCAACTGCCGCTGCACAAGCTGCACTATCGGCCTCAGGCGCGTCGCGGCGAAGCACCGCCTCAACGTCGGCATCGGTCAACGGCGCAAAATTTAGCGAGAGACAGCGTGACCGTACTGTCGCCAAGAGGCGGCCCGGGCGGTGAGTGACCAAGAGGAAGAATGTACCTGACGGCGGCTCTTCCAGGCTTTTGAGCAGCGCATTGACCGCGCCCTTCTCCATGTCATCTGCCGGATCGATGATGATGGCGCGGCGGCTACCCAGCGTCGGGCGGGTATTCAGACGCAGCTGCATCCGGCGGATCTGATCGACGGTGATGTTGCGCTTCAGCTGATAGGGTTTGCCATCGGCGCGCTTTTTCTCCTCGTCATCGTTCGCGGGTAGGTGGTCGAGCACCAGAATGTCCGGGTGATAGTCGCCCTCTGGCTGCGGCACGCCGGGTTCTGCAACCAGTTCGCGCGCGGCTGCACGGGCGAAGGCTCCCTTGCCCAGCCCCTTGATTCCGGCAAAAATCCAGCCGTGATGCATCCGCGCAGAGCCAAGCGCCGCGCGCCATTCGCGCCATGCTGCGTCGTGGCCTGCGAGGTTCACGCGGGTCCGCTCAACAAGAACGCTACTGCGGCCAAAACGCGCCAATGGTTCGCGTCGATGTCCCCGCTGCCGTCAATGCGGGCAAAGCGGCCGGGTTCGACTTCGGCAAATCGCGCGAAAGCGGCGGCAACTGCGGCATGATAGGCCACGTCGCGGCCGCCGATCCGGTCACTTGCGCCAGCGTCGCGGCAGTTGATCCGGGCTTCGGCTTCGACAGCAGGCAGTTCGATCAGCAAGGTCAGGTCGGGCAACAATCCGCCACTGCCGATCCGGTGCAATGCAAGAACATCCGCATCCTCAAGCCCCCCGGCCCCGCCCTGATAGGCACGGCTCGAATCGACAAAGCGGTCGCAGATCACCCACTGGCCCGCCGCCAGCGCCGGGCCGATCAGCCGTTCGACATGGTCGG
>JANPPM010000329.1:0-4013 GCA_031428495.1 Novosphingobium sp. | reverse complement strand
CAGCACGGCCAGCCGATCTATATGCTGCTCTATGCGGCGGGGATCATCTTTTTCGCGTTTTTCTACACCGCCGTGGTGTTCAACCCGGAAGAGACCTCGGACAACCTCAAGCGTGCAGGCGGTTTCATCCCCGGCATCCGTCCGGGCAAGAACACTGCAACCTATCTTGATTATGTGCTGACCCGCATCACCGTGATCGGTGCAGCTTATATTACCATCGTTTGCGTGGTGCCCGAATATGTCATCGCCCAGACCGGGCTGAACGCCATGTTCCTCGGCGGCACCAGCCTGCTGATTGTGGTCAATGTGACGGTCGATACGATAACCCAGATCCAGTCTCACTTGCTGGCGCACCAGTATGGTGATCTGATCAAGAAGGCCAAATTGAAGGGCCGCATGCGCTAACAAGGCGCGCGCAGCGACAGGGAGCGAAAGCGTGAATATCATCCTGCTGGGACCGCCGGGGGCGGGCAAGGGCACCCAGTCGCAACGCCTGGTCGAACGCTTCGGTATGCGCCAGCTCTCGACTGGCGATATGCTGCGCGCGGCAGTCAAGGCAGGGACGCCTGTGGGGCTTCAGGCAAAAGCAGTGATGGAGCGCGGCGAACTGGTGTCGGACGAGATCGTCTCAGCGCTGATCGGCGAAGAGCTCGACGCGATGGACTCTGGCATGGGTGCGATCTTTGACGGTTATCCGCGCACTGAGGCGCAGGCGCATTCGCTCGACGCTATCCTCAAACGGCGCGGACGCAGCCTTGACCGGGTGATTGAGCTGGAAGTTGACGAAGACGCTCTGGTGGAGCGGATTACCGGCCGTTTTACCTGCGCAAGCTGCGGCAAGGGCTATCACGATACATTCGAACAGCCGCAGGTTGCAGGCACCTGCGACAAATGCGGCAGCACCGAGTTCAAGCGCCGCCCAGACGACAACGAACAGACCGTGCGCACCCGCATGGCCGAATATCGCGCCAAGACCGCGCCGATCCTGCCGATCTATGACGCGCGCGGGATCGTTTCTCGGGTCGATGGCATGGCCGATATCGATTCAGTTACGGCAACAATCGAAAAGATTCTCGCTGGCTAAGGGGATGGCTCATGCGCGCACTGCCGATTGCGTTGTTCATGGGACTTTGCGCGAGCGCGCCTGCCGCTGGTGAAGTGACGGCGCGATCTGATCAGGGGTTCGCGGTCCAGCGCAGCGTGGTTGTTTCCGCCGATGCCGCGCAAGCCTGGCGGATACTGCTGCGACCCGCACGGTGGTGGCAAGGTTCACACACCTGGTCGGGCAATGCCGCAAACCTGACACTCGACGGCCGCGCGGGTGGTTGCTTCTGCGAGAGGCTGCCCCGGCGCACGGGGGCAAGCGCGAGTGGCCCCGGCACAGCCGAGCACATGCGTGTGATCCATGCATCGCCAAGCCGCCTGCTGCGCATGTCGGGCGCGCTCGGACCGCTGCAAGGCGAGGCTGTGCACGGAACCATGACGGTAACCCTGCTGCCCGGCGACGCGGGCACAACGATCCGGCTCGAATATGTCGTCGGCGGCTGCATGCGGCTGAAGAGTGAGCAGATAGCGCCGCTGTCGATGCCGTGCTGGGTGCGCAACTCGCCTCGCTCGCGGCAAGGCTGGGCGGTAATCGTGCAGCGCCTGCGCCGATACGATGATGGGCCAAACTTTGTGCGGGCTTTGACGGCGAATCCGGATTAGGCTAAGCTACGGACCTGATGTTTAGCCTCGTCGGCCTTGCTTCGCAGGCCGTGCGGCGCGCGCGCTTACTTGGCGTTGACACGCCGCGCGAATCGCCTTAAGCGCCGCGTTCACTCGACAAAACGGGTAAGTCCGGCAGGCAGCCATTTACGTGCGCGCCATCCGGACTTTTTGCCGTTTTTGCCAGTGGTTCGCGTTGAGATGGGGTCCGCAGCTTGCTGTTATGCCCCGTGGAGCATGGAGATTTAAGTGGCTCGTATTGCCGGGGTAAATATCCCCACCAACAAGCGCGTTATTATCGCGTTGACCTACATTCACGGAATCGGCCTGCACAAGGCCAAGCAGATTGCAAACAAAGTTGGTATCGATCATGCCCGCCGGGTACAGGATCTGTCTGACCAGGAAGTGCTGCACATCCGTGAGACGATTGACGCCGAGCATACCGTTGAGGGTGATCTGCGCCGCACCACCGCGATGAACATCAAGCGTTTGATGGATCTCGCGTGCTATCGCGGCCTGCGCCACCGTAAGGGCCTGCCGGTCCGCGGTCAGCGCACCCACACCAACGCTCGCACCCGCAAGGGCAAGGCCAAGGCAATCGCAGGCAAGAAGAAGTAAGCGGTCTTTCGAGACGCGACTTCAACTTCGCCCGGCCGCTTACTTGAATAAGCGGCAGTTCTAGACGGATAGGTAAAGATTATGGCACGCGAACCCCAGCGCATTAAGAAGCGGGAGCGCAAGAATATCTCCAGCGGCATCGCTCATGTGAATGCCAGCTTCAACAACACCATGGTTACCATCACTGATGCCCAGGGCAATGCGATTGCCTGGTCTTCGGCCGGTGCGATGGGCTTCAAGGGGTCGCGCAAGTCGACGCCTTATGCCGCCCAGGTCGCGGCGGACGATGCTGGCAAGAAAGCCGCTGAACACGGCGTGCGCACGCTGGAAGTCGAAGTGAAGGGACCAGGCTCAGGCCGTGAAAGCGCACTGCGTGCACTTCAGGCGGTTGGTTTCACGATTACCTCGATCCGCGATGTTACTTCGATTCCGCACAATGGCGTGCGGCCGTCAAAGCGCCGCCGCGTCTGATCGAACCTGCTGCGGCTGGGCTTTGGCCTGGCTGCAATTATTCGGATCGGCCGCAACACCCTCATAGGCTTAGCGGCCCACACCCGCCAGAAAAACCCTAGGGGAATTCCATGAGCGTCAACATCAAGAACTGGCAGGAACTCAAGAAGCCCAACAATCTTGAAATCCGGCCCGGCACCGATGCCCGCCGCCGCGCGACTTTCATTGCCGAGCCGCTTGAGCGTGGCTTTGGCCTGACACTCGGCAACGCGCTGCGCCGCGTGCTGCTGTCCTCGCTGCAAGGTGCGGCGATCACGTCGATCAAGATCGAGAACGTGCTGCACGAATTTTCGTCGCTTGCCGGGGTGCGTGAGGACGTCACTGACATCGTGCTCAACGTCAAGCAGATCGCACTGCGTATGCAGGGCGAAGGCCCCAAGCGCCTTCAGCTTTCGGCTGTTGGCCCGGGTGAAGTCAAGGCGGGTGACATTGCGGTTACCGGCGATATCGAAGTGATGAACAAGGATCTGGTGATCTGCCATCTCGACGAAGGCGCGACGCTCAACATGGAACTGACGGCTGACACCGGCAAGGGCTATGTCCCTGCCGTCGGCAATCGCCCTGTCGATGCGCCGATCGGTCTGATCCCGATCGATTCGCTCTATTCCCCGGTTCGCCAGGTTTCGTACAAGGTGGACAATGCCCGCATCGGTCAGGAGCTCGATTTCGACAAGCTCAACCTGACCGTGGAAACCGATGGCACGGTTACCCCTGAGGACGCCGTGGCCTTCGCCGCACGCATCCTGCAGGACCAGCTTGCCCTGTTCGTCCACTTCGAGGACGCAGCTCCTGTCGGCAGCTCGCCAATGATCGGCCTCGCGGTGTCTGCACCGTCGGACGATGGCGATACCAACCAGCTCAACCGTTACCTTCTCAAGAAGGTCGATGAGCTGGAGCTGTCGGTTCGCAGCGCCAACTGCCTCAAGAACGACAACATCATCTACATCGGCGATCTGGTTCAGAAGACCGAAGCCGAGATGCTGCGCACGCCGAACTTCGGCCGCAAGTCGCTCAACGAGATCAAGGAAGTGCTGTCCAGCATGGGTCTGCGCCTCGGCATGGATATCCCCGGCTGGCCGCCTGAGAACATCGAAGAGATGGCCAAGAAGCTTGAGCAGGAATTGCTGGGCTAACGTCGTCCCGGGCTTGACCCGGGACCGCTGGCCTCACTGAACCGG
>JANPPM010000328.1:0-1782 GCA_031428495.1 Novosphingobium sp. | reverse complement strand
CAAGTCCGGGACGACGAGCTAAACCATCGTTTCGGACAGAATCTTGCCGCCTTCGCGATTGCCCTCAAACCGGCCCAGCCCATAATCGCCCTTGATCGTGGTGCGGTGCATGGTGCGGCTCTCATGCGGGTTATTGCCCGAAACAGTGTGCAGCATCCGCCAGTTGTCCCAGATGATCAGCTCGGTCGGCTTCCAGCGGTGGTGATAGGAGCACTCCTTGGCCAGCTGGTTGATCGTCTGCGAAACTTCCTCAAGCAGCGCATTGCCCTCTGCATTTTCCGCGCCCTCAATGCCCTCGGACATGTAGGCCGAAACATGCAGCACTTTCTCGCCGCTCTTGCGCGTCCAGACCGCAGGATGGATCGCACGCGGCATGGCGGCGGCCTGCTTTTCAAACTCGGGGTTCATTGGCTTGGCGCGGATGATCTTCATATCCGCGGGCTTGCCGAACTTCATCTGGCTGTACTGGGTGCTCAGCGAATAGAGGATCGACTTGTCTTCGATGCGTGCCAGCAGATCCTTGGGGAACGCCTGATACATGGCCACGCCGTCAGCAAAGCCGGTGATCCCGCCATCTTCGACGATGTCGATCGCGCGGAGCACGCCCGCACGGTTCA
Source organism: Novosphingobium sp. (assembly GCA_031428495.1). Classification (GTDB taxonomy): domain Bacteria; phylum Pseudomonadota; class Alphaproteobacteria; order Sphingomonadales; family Sphingomonadaceae; genus Novosphingobium. Next base: position 1,165 of record JANPPM010000328.1, on the reverse strand, counting down.
GCTCATCGTTGTAGCAATGATCGAAATGCCACGGCAGCCAGTGCGAGACCTGCTTGCCGCCAATCTCGACAATCCCGCCAAATTCTGGCGTCACCGCGATCTTGATCACCCCGGGCATGGTATCGCCATCAACCCGCGCCAGCGACTTGACCGGGTGCTCCTTGAGCGGGCCGAAAGCGATGCTGAGCGCCAGCTGCATCCTGTCGCTTGGCTCGACATCCTCGAACACGATCATGCCGTGCTGCTCGAACAGATCAGCCAGCTCCTGCCGGATCGCAGGATCGTTCGCCTGCTCGAATGTCACGCCGCCGATGCGGATACCAAAGGGCAAGCCGTCCTGCAGCGGGCGGATGTCTTGCAATGCCATTCACGCTCTCCCGTCTCGAACTCTGACACCTACCGTGCCACGTTTCGCTGCGCCGGGAAACAGTAAGCAGGCTTAGTTCTGCGCTGCAATCGCCACTGCGTTTTCGCATTTGGCATTGGATTCCTGCGATCCGCCGCTCAGCATCGCCGCCGCGATAAAGCCTCCCACCACCAGCACCACGAAACCGGCTGTGGCAAGACCCAGGTATTTGTCGATGAACGTCTTGATCGGCGCGCCGAACAGCCGGAACAGCACGCCGACGATCATGAAGCTGATGCTGCGGCTGACCAGACTGGCGCCGATAAAGGTCAGCAGCGGCATGGAAATGAACCCGGCGGTGATCGTCAGCAGCTTGAACGGGATCGGCGTCGCGCCTTTGATCATGATGATCTCCGCGCCGTATTCGCGCAGATAACAGGCGGCGGTGGGAAAGCTTTGGGTCAGGCCCAGCACGGCCAGCAGCTGTGTGCCAAGTGTGTCATAAACAAAATGGCCGATGGCATAGCCCAGCAGCCCGCCCGCGACCGAAGCCAGGGTGGCAATCACCGCGAAACGCAGCGCCTTCTTCGGTTCGGCCAGGCACATCAGGCCCAGCACCGGATGCGGCGGGATCGGAAAGAAGCTCGCCTCGACGAAGGCAAAAAACGCCAGCCACCATTCGGCATTGCGGTGCGCGGCCTTGGCCATGGTCCAGTCGTACAATCGGCGCAGCATCAGGCTCGATCCCCCGGGGAAGCTGATGCGCTGCTTAGAGAGGCGCAAGAATCCGGGCAAGCGGATTAGTGATAACCGATTTGG
>JANPPM010000327.1:0-7039 GCA_031428495.1 Novosphingobium sp. | reverse complement strand
CCCCGGATTCGGTGAAGTTTCAATTGCGCCGCTCCAGCCGCAACCGCGCGCGAATGCGCCAATGCCGGAAACTGGCACGGCGCTTGCGATTAATTACCTTACCCTTGGTGTTGCAGCCAATTCGCTATGCACGGCCAATCCGGGCGAAGCGGATGCGCGCCCCGCGCCCCAAAGCGCGGGCGCGCGCTTCCGCGAAGCCAGACCTGCAAGAGGCGGTGCACGCAATCGAGCCGACCGGGTAAGCCATGCCCTGACAGCCGCTCAAATTGGCAATCTCCAGGCCGCTAAGCGCCATGCCGAGACAATCGGGCTGCCCTTCACCCGCATGATCTCGATTCACTGGCAGGCGGCTGGAGTGCCCTTGGCAGGCATGGCGAAGGCGACCGGGCGCTTTACCGACCTCATGGCGAAGGCGCTGTCCCGGCATGGCAGCGGCACGGCATGGCTTTGGACGCATGAAAATGTGCCCGGCAACGGCCATGACAAAGGCGGGCACTGTCATTTGCTGGCTCATGTGCCAGCCGACCTCGTTTTGCGCCTGACAGGGCTGCAACGGGGCTGGCTTCGCAGGATCACCGGGCAGCCTTACCGGGCGCGTGTGATCTACAGCAAACCCATCGGCGGGCGGCTGGGGCTGGAAAAAGGCAATACCGATCTGCACGCAATCAACCTGGAGGTGGCTTTCGGCTATCTCTGCAAGGGCGCGCCGCAAGAGGTGCTGGACGCATTCGCCATAGACCGGATGCAAAAGCCGGGCGGGCGCGTGATCGGCAGACGATGCAGCACCTCTCAAAACATCGCCGCCAAGGCGCGAAAGGCAGCTAACCAATGAATAGGCGGACGGCAACGAATCCACCGGACAGCGCGCCTATCCCTCAGGATGGCAGGATTGATCCGGCAAAGGCCGTGATCGCCGCGAAGCCAAAGCGGCGGCGCAAGGCTCGCAACCGGCCTGAGCCAGCACCAGAGCTTCGCAAGTGGGAAGCGGCAGCCGAGGCGCGTATGTTCAAGCGGCCCCATCCGCCAAACATCATGCTGGAGCCAGCCGGGTTTGACGCTGAGCATTGGACCTCTCCGCATAGCGATGAAGGCTTGTGGACCCTCCAGCTAGCCGATGCCTTCGGAACGCGCTCACGTGCCGTGCTGTCGATGTTCATGGGGCAACTGGAAGAACTATGCGGCAAAAACCATTGGGACGACGCGGCCAAGCAATGGCGGCTGGATGAAAACCAATTCAGCGCGGCGCTGGCAGTGGTCAACAGCGTGAAGCCCCGCAATGAAATGGAGGCCGCCCTTGCCGCGCAAATGGTGGCAATCCATTTGCTCACCATGAAGGTGACGGCGCGGGCGCTGAAATACGATTACGACACGCGCACCGCTGCGGCGGCTGGCAAGCTGGCCCGAACCTTCACACTGCAAATGGAACGACTGCAATCATTGCGCGGCGGCAAGCGAACGGTGCGCCAGTCGATCAAGGTAACGAAGGAGCTTCACCAGCATGTGCATTACCACCGGGGGGATGATGGAAACGGCGGGCAACCCCATGAGCCTAGAACCGCTGCAACTGCGCAACGCGCCGCGCTGCCTCGCCCGGACAAAGGCGGGGACATTGTGCCAATTGCCAGCCGTAAGAGGGCGGCCAAGGTGTAGGCTGCATGGTTGTGCGGCTGGCTCTGGCGCACCCAAGGGCGAGCGCAACGGCATGTGGCGGCATGGTGGCGATACGAGGGAGGCAGTTGCCTTGCGGTGTGCAGCCAGCCGGTTGCTCAGGGAGTTGGCCAATAGCGATCATTGAGCAACGTCAACGGAAACGTCCCCTTACGACCCCGATGCAGTCTCATCTGAACTTCACCAGCCTCTTATGACAGGAACATTAAAGCGCCGAGAGCGCTTTCCTCTGACCTAACAGCGCGAATGCGGGTTCGGAACCTCGGCGGTCATTAGCAAAAACTTAGTTATGTTCAGCTATGCATCGCTCATGGTATCCCGAACAAAGATCGACCGGCGTAAAACAAAATCCCGAGCCATCCGGCTTGGGCAACCATTATTCATACAAGTTTCAAAAAAACTTGCTGCACCATTTTTAACTGCGTGCGCTCTTATCGCGATCTTCGCCAGCTCTGCCACCCCTGCGATAGGTTTCGGACCGTTTTTTCTAGTTATATGCGCATTTGGCGCTTGGTTTGTCGGGAACCAATTTGCAATTTTACTCGGCCTGTTCATTGTAACTATTCAAATAATGAATGGTCACGCGGTAGCTCTTCAAGAGGGGCCGATTGTCATGGCCTTGAAGTTCTGCAGCGTTCTGGCCGTAGTTTTGATGCTGGGTGTGGCGCGTGCTGCCCTCGAGATTGAGTGGCGGTTTGCCCGGCTTGACCCATTGACTGGAGCCCTCAACAGAAAGGCATTCTTTGAGGCCGCCAAAGACGAAGCAGGCCAAACAGGTTTAACAGTCTTAGTCTATGCAGATGTTGATGGCCTGAAGCGTCTGAACGATCGGCTTGGCCACGAAGCAGGTGATGAGGCACTTCGTGATTTTGCAGATCGCGTCAGAAATGCGGTCCGAAAGGACGATGTTTTCGCCCGAATAGGTGGAGACGAATTTGTGATCTTTCTAAGAGTGCGCGACATAGCGGCAGCTGAGCTCGTAGCCCAACGGCTAAACAGGGTGCTCAATTTAGACCCCCTTGAGGGAGAGACCAAACTGAAATGCAGTTTAGGTGTCTTGGTCTTGCCAGCGGGTTCCAGGTTCATTGATGCTGAACTCAAGCAAGCAGATACACTAATGTATCATGCGAAGAGAGATAGCATTGGGTTGATGATGGCAGTTTCGGTCAAGGGCGACATGCAAGAACTCTTGCCCTTTGCCCGAAGCACCAACTCTGCCGGTCAGCAGAGGGCCGCAGTACGTTCGGCCCAACGAGCCACTGAGTTTGCAACCAGTGACGGCACTTCCGAAAATTCTATCGCCGCTTGGGCGCATCGCGCCACATCAGCCCATGCTTGATGACATAGACGATGCCTGAGATGACCCGCCGGTCATCGACCCTCGGGATCTCAGTTTGAAGTCCGCTTCGGGCTGGCAGATGCTCCAGAATCGACCTCCCAAAATAAACGACAAGCCCTGCGATGACTAGGAAAGGCACGGCGGTGCGGAATGGGGTGGTATATTGCAAGACGACGCCTATCCCCCGCCCGATAACTACCAGCGTTCCCCAAAAGGGCGCAAGGCGCGCCTCACCTAGTGAGGCGAGTATTGGGGAGCGGTTATGGGAACGATGTTACTATTTTCGAAAATATTACTAAAAATCAGTAATAATTGGCGGACAGGGTGGGATTCGAACCCACGGTAAGCTTTCACCTACGACGGTTTTCAAGACCGTTGCCTTAAACCACTCGGCCACCTGTCCGCGCGAAGTTTGACGCGGCTAGCGGCAAGTCCGTGCCGCTGCAAGCACCTCTCGTCGTGACTGACGCAATTCGCGGGCAAATGCCGTCCAACTGCCATTTCCAAACATCGCGTCCTGTGCGACACCTTGCCGAATGATACCGCGTTCACGCCTCTGGCTCGTCTTGGCTCCCATTCTTGCCGTTTTCACCGTGCAGCCCGCTTTGCAGGCGCAATCGAGCATGGAGGATGGCTTTCAGGGCTATCTGCAATTGCTATCGGCGCGCGCGCGGTCTGAAGGGGTGAGTGAGGCAGCTATCCAGCGGATGACCTCGGGACTTACGTATAATTCCCGCGTCGTTGAACTCGATCGTAGCCAACCCGGCATTGCCCCAACGCCGCCGCCGATTGCGCCTTATCTGGCAACTCATGTGAACCCTGGGCGGATTGCCGCCGGGCGCAATATGTATGCCCAGACGTCCGGGCTATTGCCCCGCATCGAGGGCCGCTACGGCGTTCCCGCGCCGATCATGATGGCGATCTGGGGCCATGAGACCAATTACGGCAGCTATACCGGTGATTTCGATCTCGCCCGGTCACTGGCCACGCTCGCCTATGAAGGGCGACGGCGGCAATTGTTTGCGGATGAATTCATCGCGCTGTTGAAGATGGCGGATCAGGGCGTCCCGCGTGAGCGGATGAAGGGCAGCTATGCCGGGGCGTTCGGCAATCCGCAGTTCCTGCCCTCGGTCTATTTACGTACCGCTGTCGATGGAGATGGCAATGGCAGCCGCGATATCTGGAGCAGCCGCGCGGACACGCTGGCTTCCATCGCCAACTATTTCCGCGATGCCGGGTGGCGCACGGGCGAACCTTGGGGTGTGCGTGCCTCGATCCCTGCCGGGTTCAACCGCCAAGCCTATGGCACCAAATTGCAATCGCCATCGTGTGGCCGTGTGCATGCCCGGCATGGCGAATGGAAAACGGTGGCCGAATGGCGCAGCCTTGGGGTCTCTCCGCGCGGCGCAATCGACGATCAGACGCTGGCGTCGCTGTTCGAGCCCGACGGGCCGGGGACGGCGGCCTTTCTATTAACCGGGAATTATAGGGTTATCCTGCAATACAACTGCTCGAATTACTACGCTCTGTCCGTGGGATTGCTTGCAGATGAGATTGCCCGTTAACCAGATGTTGCCGTTCGCGGCGCTTGTCCTTTTGGCTGGATGCTTGGGTGGAGGCGGTGAAAGGCCGGTTGCTGGCCCCGCGATTCCAGTCGGCAATAGTCCGGCGGCAGATTATCCGGTCGTCGTAGGCGATGCCTTCACAATCGATGGGACGACGTACAATCCAGTCGACAAGCTCAACTACGATGCCGTCGGTTATGCGGTGGCCGGCAGCGAGGGCGGGACAGCCGTCTCGATAGCGCACAAAACCCTGCCACTGCCCTCCTATGCCGAACTTACCACGCTCGATAGCGGCAAGACGGTTTTGGTGCGGGTGGAGCGGCGCGGTCCGATGACTAATGACCGGCTGGTCGAACTGTCGCCCGGCGCGGCAGCCCAGATGGGTTTGACCGGTGCCGAAAAGGCTCCGATCCGCATCCGGCGGGTCAACCCGCCCGAAATGGAGCGTTCGATGCTACGCGGCGGTCAGCGGGCATCAGACCGCATGGACACGCCGCCGTCGTTGCTCGCCGTGCTGAAACGCAAACTTGATCCGCAAGTTACGCCGCCGGTTATCGCGCCGACATCCATGCCCGTGGCCTCCCCCAGCCCGCGCGCGACCCCGGCACCGCGTGCAACACCGACACCACGCGCGACGCCGATTCCCCGGGTCATTCCAAGTCCCCGCCCAACGCCTTCGCCAAGCGCCAGCTCGGCGCCTGCCGGGGCAGGCAACCTGATCGTGCAGATCGGCAGCTTTGCCAATCCGCGCAATGCCAGCGCTGCTGCCGCGAAAATCGGCGGACGGACGCGCGCAAGCGGCAATCTGACTCGCGTTACAATGGGCCCGTTTCCCAGCCGTGCCGCTGCCGAGGCGGCGCTGGCGAAGGCCCGCGGTGCAGGCTATAGCGACGCCCGAATCCAGCGCGCGGACTGAACTTCGATTATCGCCGCGCAATCTGGACATAGCGCGGGGGTTAGACACAGCGACGTGAAGCGGATTGCAGCGGCGGCATTGGCGATCTGCGCCTTACCGGCAGGTGCCGCCAACGAGCCCGGCCCGGCGCTGCCTGCTGAAGCACAAGCGCTGCCCGTCTATCTTGTCGTCGATCAGCAATCCGGCTTGCAACTTGCCGCGCAGCTCCCCGATCTCCGCTTTGTCCCTGCGTCAGTCACCAAAGTGATGACCGCCTATGTCGCGTTTGAACAAATCGCAGCTGGTAAGCTGTCTCTGGATCGTCAGTTCATAGTCAGTGCGCAGACTGCCGCAGAATGGTCGGGCAAGGGCACCAGCATGAATCTGCGCGAAGGAGATGCCGTCAGCACCGAGATGCTGCTGCATGGCATCGCCACGGCCTCCGCCAACGATGCCTCGGTTGTGCTGGCCGAAGGTTTCGCTGGAATCGTGCCTGCATGGGCGGCGCTGATGAATGTCGAAGCGCGACGGCTCGGCATGAAGGACAGCCACTTCGCTGGACCGAACGGTTGGCCCGATGACGGCGCGACCTATGTCAGTGCGGCGGATCTGGTGAAGTTGGGCGATGCGATGACAGAACGGCATCCCGATCTATACCGCCGCTTTTTTGGCCAGCGGCAGATGATCTGGAATGGTCGGACGCTGCTCAGCCGTGATCCGGTCACGGGGTTCGTCCCCGGTGCGGATGGTATCAAGACCGGCCACACCCGCGAGGCGGGTTACACATTCCTCGGTTCGGCGATTCGGCAGGGCAGGCGCGTGTTCGTAGTGATTGCAGGCGCGACCAGCGAGGAACAGCGCGCCAAGGCTGGGCGCGGTCTGATCGAATGGGCCTACGCGGCATGGGAGAGCCGCCCGCTGTTCGGCAAAGGCACGCTGGTCGGCAGCGCAAAGGTGCAGGGCGGCAATGCCCGGACCCTTGGTTTACTCGCGCCGCGCGATTTTGCGCTGGCCGTGCCACGTGGCGAGGTAAGCCCCAAGGTGCGGCTGCGCATTGTCTATAAGGGGCCGATTGCCGCGCCGGTCGCCAAAGGTGCGCAGATCGCCGAACTCGAAATTCGCTCTGGGCCGCAAGCCGTCTCGCGTTTGCCATTGGTGGCGGCACAGGCGGTAGGCGTCGCAGGGCCGCTTGACCGGTTGTGGAATGGCCTTGCGGGACTGGTGTCATGACGCGGGGAAAATTCATCGCGTTTGAAGGCGGGGAAGGGGCCGGTAAATCGACCCAGGCGCGGCTGCTGGCTGATGCTTTGCGCGGGCAGGGTCTGGATGTCGTGCTGACCCGCGAACCCGGCGGCACGCCGGGTGCTGAGGCGATCCGTGGCTTGCTGCTGGACACGGAAGGTGAAGGCTGGGGCAGCCGCGCCGAATCGCTGCTTTTTGCCGCCGCTGTCGCGCGATTTGCCGAACTCGAACCCGGCCGCGTTGCTACCCATGTCGGCAGCGGGGACATCGACCCCAACCAATGGACCGTTGTGGCCGATCGGGAGGGCGGCGGGGTGGGAAAGAGTGTGC
>JANPPM010000326.1:0-9003 GCA_031428495.1 Novosphingobium sp. | reverse complement strand
GCATGATGGGTTTCCCCAAGCACATGTTCGATGATTTCCTCGATTGGGAATGGAACATTCTCCATTCGGGCAGCCTCGAAAAGATGCAGTGGGCGCTCAGCAGCGTCCTCGGGTTCCTGCGCGGGTTCATTGCTGAGAAGGAGAAGAACCCCGACGAATTCCTCACCAGCTCGATCGTCCACGGTAACATCAAGGGCGTTCCGTTCACCGAAGATGAAAAGATCGGCATGGTCTGGTTCCTGTGGCTCGGCGGGCTCGATACCGTCGCCGCGACAATCGCCCAGATGTTCCGCCGCATGGCGATGCAGCCGGAAATTCAGACCATGCTGCGCGGCCATCCCGAACTGACCAATGGCGCGGTCGAGGAGTTTTTTCGCACCCAGCCGATCCTCAGCTCGGGCCGCCGCGCGCACAAGGATTTCGAATGGCACGGCATGCAGATCAAGGCGGGCGACAGCTTCACCTGCCTGAACACGGCGGGCAATTTCGATCCGACCCGCTTCACCAACCCGCGTGAGTTCGATCCGACCCGCAAGGGCAATCGCCACTTCACGCTGGTTGGCGGGGTGCATTCGTGCCTCGGCGGGCACCTTGCGCGGCGCGAGTTGCGCATCCTGCTCGATGAATGGTTCGCGCGTATTCCCCCGTTCCGGGTGAAACCAGGCGCTGACACCGAAGTCTTTCCCGGCTTGATGTCAATCCGAAACCTGCCGCTGGTGTGGGACGTTAAATAGAGACAGCAGCGCGAATATTTATCGCACTACTCGTATTTGTCCGGCTTGCCTCGCAATGCTGGAGCATTAGACTCGGCAACTGGCGCAGAGGGTTCGTCTCTGCTTGGGCTGGTTGCTGCTAAGGCGCAGTTAAGGGGAAAAGGGGGCTGCGGTGCGCCTGTTTCGCTGGCTGTCGGTCGGGCCCGTTCCGCCGTCTGTCGATCTCAGGCAATGTGGCTGGCAAATTGTTCAGACGGACCTCGACGGCGATGGTGAACATCCGCTCCCGGCACTTGCCCATGCCAGCGGGCCAGGCGATCTCCATGGGAGCTTGCTCGGCGACTGGCGCTTTCAGCCGCTGCGCCGACTGGTCCTGCTGATCGGCGTCGAAGACACAAAGGCACGGTCGCGGTTGCTGCGGCTCGGCTTTGGCGATGTCATCGGCACCGACAACAATCTGCATGAGGTCGAAGCGCGCGCATTGCGCATCGCAGAGCACGCCACCTTGCTGCCGCGCATCCGGGAGATCGGCGGACTGCGGCTTGATCTGTTCGCGCGGGATGGCTTTGCGCAAGGCCGGGCGCTGGGGCTTCATCCGCGTGAGTTTGCGCTGATCTGGCGGCTGGCGGAGAGTCCCGGCATCGCCGTGCCAAAAAAGCAGCTGGTCAGGGATGTCTGGCGCATGGCCTATGTCCCCGATACCAACAGTCTTGCGGTGCACGTTTTCCGACTTCGTGCCAAGCTGGAGCTTGCTGGGCTTTTAGGGCTTGTCCAGACTGCCGCTGCGGGCGGATACTTTCTGACGCCCGCCGGGTATGCGGGAGCCGACTCGGTATTTCGGTTCGCCGAGGCCGATGGACCTGAGCAAGCCGCCCTGGCGTTGTCAGTCGAACGTACTTTGCCTTGGGAGCCGAAAGAATGAGTCAGCAAGATACTGCCACTGAAGATCGTGTTGCGGTTTCGCTTGGCGGCGATGGCGTGGCGCATGTCCGGCTGATCCGTGCGGACAAGCTCAACGCGCTCGACATGCCGATGTTCGAAGCGCTGATCGCAGCGGGCGAGGCGCTGGCGGCGAATTCCGATCTGCGCTGCGTGGTGCTTTCGGGCGAGGGCAAGGGATTCTGCGCCGGGCTCGATCTGTCGATGTTCGCCATGCTGACTGGGGACATGCCGCCACTGGTGATGCGCAGCCACGGCCGCGCGAATTTCTTCCAGCAGGCAGCGATGGTCTGGCGCGATATACCGGTGCCGGTGATTACGGCACTGCACGGCGTGTGTTTTGGCGGCGGCCTGCAGATTGCGGCAGGCGCCGACATCCGGATCGCTGCGCCCGATACCCGGCTCTCGGTGATGGAGCTGAAGTGGGGGATAATCCCCGACATGGGCCATTATACGCTTTGGCGCGGAATGGTCCGAGAAGATGCGCTGCGCGAGCTGACCTATACGGCGCGCGAGTTCTCGGGTGAGGAGGCGCAGGCGCTGGGCTTTGTTACGCATCTGGATGCTGATCCATTAGCGCGAGCATTGGCCTTGGCCCAGGAAATCGCCGCCAAGGATACGGCAGCAATCCGCGCTGCCAAGGCGCTGTTCAATCAAGCGGCAGACATGACCGGCGACGAGGTTTTAGTCGCTGAGAGCGAAGTACAGGACCGGCTGTTGGCGGCGAAACGATCAGCCCTGAAAGGCGGCTGAACCTGCCGGGGTCTGGCTGCGAACTTGACCCAGCGCCTCGCCCAGTGCTGAAATTTGAGCTTCGGAAACATTGAGCGTGATCGCCACGCGCAGCCGCGCGGTGCCAGCAGGAACAGTTGGCGGGCGGATACCGCGCACATCGAACCCGGCCGCTTGCAACGCCGAGGCGATTGCCATCGTCTCGCGGTCTTCGCCAATCACCACCGGCAAGATTTGCGAGCCGCTGACGCTCGCGCCATGCGGGCCGAGCACCTGCCCCGCCAGCTCGATCCGCCGCCACAGCATGGCGCGCCGCTCCGGTTCTTCACGCAAGCTGCGCAGCGCGGCGCGAATAGCCGCGGCCATCAGAGGGGATGGCGCGGTTGAAAAGATAAACCCGCGCCCGCGATTGACCAAAAAGTCCGCGACCACTGCGGGGGCACAGACCAGCGCACCTTCGCAGCCCAGCGCCTTGCCGCAGGTGCGCATGGTGATCACATCGGCGCGCCCATCGAGATGGGCGGCAAGCCCCCGGCCATCAGGGCCGAACACCCCGGTGGCGTGCGCCTCGTCGATCAAGAGGGCTGCGTCATGACGGCTCGCAATTTCGGCCAACGCATCGAGCGGCGCGCGGTCACCGTCCATCGAATAGAGGCTCTCGACGGCTAGCCACACGCGCCCGGCTCGGCCCGCGCGCCGCCAGTTGCCCGCCGCGATTTCAAACGCATTGGCATCGTTATGCCGCACCGCCACGCATTCGGCCCGTCCCAGCCGCATGCCTTCATGCGCGCTGGCGTGGATCAGCTCGTCATAGATCACCATATCGCCGCGCTGGGGCAGGGTGGAGAACAGCGCCGAATTGGCGGCGAATCCGCTGGAAAACCACAGCGCGCGTTCGGTCCCGAAAAACGCCGCAGCCTCTGCCTCGAGCGCCTCATGCTCCGGATGATTGCCGTGCAGCAGCCGCGATCCGCCTGATCCCACCGGCACGCCGCGCGCCAGCGCTGCCGCTACGGCATCGGCGAGTAGCGGCGATCCCGCGAGGCCAAGATAATCGTTCGAGGAGAAATCTGCGCCTTCGCGGCCGATCAGTGCGCGGCGGCGCGACTTTGCGCTTAACCGATTAAGATCGGCCTGTTGGGCTGGGAAGGCGACTTCTCGGTCCACTCCACTATTCCGCTGCTTCGCGCATCCCGCAGGCCCTTGCGGGTTCTTTGCCGGTCATCGCGGTCATGCCCAGCCGGGCGAACAGCGCCGCATCGGCATCGTCCCCGGCATTGGGCGCGGTGAGCAAGCGGTCGCCGGTAAAGATCGAATTGGCCCCGGCCATGAAACACAGTGCCTGCGCCGCGTCGGACATCGATTCGCGGCCTGCGGAAAGCCGCACCATGCTCAGCGGCATGGTGATGCGTGCCACCGCGACAGTGCGTACGAACTCGATGTCGTCGATCTTCGCGAGCGGCGTATCGGCGAGCATATCGCCCAGCACCGTGCCCTTGACCGGCACCAGCGCGTTGACCGGAACGCTTTCAGGGTGGCGCGGCAGGGTGGCGAGCGTGTGGACGAAGCCCACCCGGTCGGCGCGGCTCTCACCCATGCCGACGATGCCGCCCGAGCAGACATTGATTCCGGCATCGCGGACGTGGCCCAGCGTATCCAGCCGGTCGTCCATCGTGCGGGTGGTGATCACCGCGTTATAGCGCTCAGGCGAGGTGTCGATGTTGTGGTTGTAATAGTCGAGGCCCGCGTCTGCCAGCATACCCGCCTGTTTGGGCGTCAGCATGCCCAGCGTCATGCAGCTTTCCATGCCCATCGCCGCCACGCCCTTCACGATTTCGACAATCGCGGGCATGTCGCGGTCCTTGGGGTTGCGCCAGGCCGCGCCCATGCAGAAGCGCTGCGATCCTGCGTCCTTCGCCTGCGCTGCTGACTGCAGCACGGCGCGCACGTCCATCAGCTTGGTCGCCTTGACCCCGGCATTGGCCTTGACTGACTGCGCGCAATAACCGCAATCTTCCTCGCAGCCGCCGGTCTTGATCGACAGCAATGTGCACAGCTGCACCTCGGCGGGTGCATGATGCGCGCGGTGCGTTTCCGCCGCGCGGAACAGCAGTTCGGTGAACGGCAGGTCGAACAGCGCGGCGATTTCGGGGCGCGTCCAGTCGGTTCGGGGTTCAGGCAACATTGGCGGTTTTCCAGTCACGCTTGATTTTCTTGGCCAGGCTGAACTTGTGCACTTCGGTCGGCCCGTCATAAATGCGGAAGGCGCGAATTTCGCGGAACACCTGTTCGACTATCGTCCGGTCGGTCACCCCGGTGCCGCCCATCACCTGCACGCAGTTGTCGGCTATCTTCATCAGCGCCTCTGATACCGCGACCTTGGCCATCGAGCTTTCCGCCGTGCCCAGCGATCCCGAATCAAGCACGCCCGCGCACCAGTCGATCATCAGCTCGCACTGTTTCAGCGCGATCATGTTTTCCGCCAGCATGAAACCGACGCCCTCGTGATCGATCAGCGGCTTGCCGAAGGCGTGGCGGCGATTGGCATAGTCGGTGGCCACTTCCTGTGCACGGATGCAGCAGCCAAGCCAGCGCATGCAATGCGAAAGGCGCGCAGGGCTGAGGCGGATCTGCGCATATTTGAACCCTTCGCCCGGATCGCCCAGCATCTGGCTGGCGGGAACGCGCAGGTTGTTGATGGTCAACGTGGCGTGGCCGCCGGGCATAGAATTGTCGATGGTGTTGGGAATGTGTTCGATGCGGATTGCCGGATCGGGCAGGTCGATCAGGAACATGCACGCGCCCTCATCTGCCTTTGCCATGACAATGCCCACGCCAGCGCCCTCATATCCGGTGATGAAGGTCTTGCGGCCATTGATCAGCCAATGGTTGCCGTCGGGCTTGCAGGTGGTCTGCATCATGCCGGGATCGGAGCCTGCGCCGCCATCTTCCCACGGCTCGGTCATGAGGAAGGCCGAACGCTTGCGGCCCTCGGTCATCGGCGTGAGGAAGCGATCTTTCAGTTCAGGGCTGCCGACCTTGCCGATCAGGTAGATATTGCCCTCATCGGGCGCATTGGTGTTCACCGCCAGCGGGCCGAGCGGTGATAGCCCGCTCTTGATCAGAACAGTCGCCGTCTCGCGCTGCGTCAGGTGGGTGCCATCGGCCAGAATATGTGGGGTCAGCACGCCAGCGGTGCGGGCCAGTTCGCGCATTTCCCAGACCATCTCATCAAGCGGCGCGCCATGGTGGTCGCGGCGCGTATCGGCCTCATACGGGATCACGACAGTGCGCACGAAAGCCTCGACCTGCGCGGCAATTTCGGCGGTGCGTTCGGGTCCGGCCCCTGACACTTTGGCAATACTCCATGTGCGGACTCCGTGTCCGACCGGGCGGCTCTTGAGCGAATCTTGGCTGTCGTCAAGTTTGGCCATGCGGCGAGAGCATCTGGCGCTTGGGGACAGGCGTCCCTATCACTCTTGCCGATGACCGATACGCTCTTCGATCTGGCCGTCGTGGGCGGCGGGGTGAACGGCTGCGGGATTGCGCGCGATGCCGCTGGGCGCGGGGCAAAGGTGCTGTTGCTCGAACGCGGCGATCTGGCACAGGGCACTTCGTCTGCCTCGACCAAGCTGATCCACGGGGGCCTGCGCTATCTGGAGCATTACGAGTTTGCGCTGGTGCGCGAATCGCTGAGCGAGCGCGAACGGCTGTGGCAGATTGCCCCGCACATCATCTGGCCGATGCGCTTTATCCTGCCGCACGCGCCCGGCCTGCGCCCACGCTGGCTGCTGCGGCTGGGCCTGTTCCTCTATGACCACATTGGCGGGCGCAAGGCTCTGCCAGCAACGCAGAGCGTGGATCTGCGCAAGCATCTGGCTGGCGCTGCTCTGAAGCCAGAATTTGCGCGCGGTTTCGCCTATTCGGATTGCTGGGTCGATGATGCCAGGCTGGTGGTGCTCAACGCGCGCGATGCGGCGGACCGGGGCGCAGAGGTGCGCACCTGCTGCGAGGTAATAAAGCTGACCCGCACGGGCGATCACTGGCGGATCGAGACGCCGCAGGGCGAATTTCGCGCCCGTGCTGTGGTCAATGCCGCCGGGCCATCCGTGCTGGGACTGCTTGCGCGGGCCAGCCAGCCCAGCGACCACGCCATGCGGCTGGTGCGCGGCTCACACATCGTCGTACGCCGCCTGTTCGATCACCCTTACGCCTATTTCTTCCAGCTCGCCGATGGGCGCATCTTTTTTGCCATTCCCTATGAGCGCGACTTTACGCTGATCGGCACCACCGACCGCGATCATCACGGGAGCCTCGATAAGGTCGAGGCCAACGAGGAGGAAATTGCCTACCTGTGCGAAGGCGCAAATGAATACTTCGCGCGCGCGATCACTCCCGCCGATGTCGTGTGGTCCTATGCCGGTGTGCGCCCGCTGCTGGATGACGGCTCGGGTAAGCCAGAGGCGGCAACGCGCGGTTACACGTTTGAACTCGATGGTGGCGAGGACGGCATGCCGCCGCTGCTCTCGGTATTTGGCGGCAAGATCACCACCTATCGGCATCTGGCCGCCGAAGCGGTGGACATGCTGGCAGACCTGCTCCCCGCACTGTCTGGCCCCGACTGGACGGCCAGCGCAGCCTTGCCCGGCGGCGATTTTCCGATGGACGGCGCTGCGGCACTGGCAGTCGACTCTGCGCGCCGCTTTCCCTTCCTTGCGCCCGAGTGGACCGACCGGCTGGTCAAGGCATATGGCACGCTGGCTTGGCACTGGCTGGGCGAGGCGAAGTGCCTGAGCGATCTGGGAACGCACTTCGGCCACGGGCTGACCAGCGCTGAGGTGGATTACCTGATAGCGCGCGAATGGGCGCGCAGTGCCGATGACATCCTGTGGCGGCGCAGCAAGCTGGGCCTGCGCCTCGATGCTGCGCAAGTCGCGGCGCTTAGCGCCTATATGGCTGAAAAGTCAGGAAATGGTGCCGCTTAGGTGACTCGGACGGCTGACCCCGTACTTCAAACTCTGCGAAGCTGGGACGCGTTCATCCGTGGCGTCACCAAGCGGTGCGGGCTTTCAACTTCCCAGTGCGATGCTGTGCAGACCAGTCCATTTGTGCGTTCTAAATTGGCAATCAATGATTGTAAATCAAGAGCTTGGTGCACTTTGAGACCGAAAGACATCCCATTAATCCAACTAATCCAACCCGCGCCGATTTGTCCATCAGGTAGCAATATCGCAACTTTTTCATCTTCAATTGGCGGGATGGTCAATGTTACTCCGCCAATTCCATGAAGCGATACATCGCGAATAATGATATCATGTTGGGGCCGTTGGTCGCTGTACATCTGAGCGCGGATCAACACACGCTGCCGCGGCTCTCGGATGCTCCTGTTGGTTTCGGTGATCTTGTCGTTCAGGCATGACATCGTCAAAGTCCGTATTCACTTTCAAATTGTGCATGCACGGCACTCGATCTTTGCCCGGATGCCGCAGGTCATAACTTGGCGGACGAACTCAGGCCGAGTCCTCCATTTGGTGATCAACCGACCAAACGAGGCACACCGCAGGTAAGGCCATTGATCATTACGTCAGCCTCGCCGAGGCCGATCCCCAAGGTGTCGGTGAGCGAGAAAAGCAGTGCATCGAGCGTCGGAGTTGCAGCCAGAATGGTATTGTTGGCAACGGATGAAAGACTGGGAGCAAGCAGAGAAAATCCTGCAACCTGGGTCTGCAATTCCAGGTCATCGACCAGTGAGCTGACCAGGCTGGTCACTGCCCCATAGGAGCGCACCGTTTTTACCGTGTTGTTCTCGATATCCTGCTCATCGAAGTTCACGGTTTGCCAAGCGTTGTCCGAAAAATCGAGATGACTGTAGCCGGAAAGTTTAACCAGCGGGATGCTGGCGACAGCGGCGGGTTTGAATTGCAACTCCTTGGTGTGATCATAGAAGTCCTGCGGAGTGACAAGGTCGGCGATCGCGGCCTGTCCGATCGAGGGCGCCACGTCGATGTCAACCTGGCGTGCGTTCGCGCCGCCAGAGCAGTCGATATTTTTAAGCTTGGCCTGAGCCGATCCAAGTTCGGCAACTATCGGGACCCTGACGCTCGCCAGGCCGAGAAGAAGACTGTCGGGCACGAGGGAAGTATCAAGCATTAAGCGCGCCTGCGATGTCCGCAGTACGATGTCCTGGCTGTTGGTCAAAGTAAGCCAGGGCGAACTGACCATGTGGGTTCCAAGGGAAACCTTGAGTGAACTGCTGGCAATGCCAGCCACGTTCGCGTTGAGATTGATATTGATCGTTTGCTGATCCGGATTGCTGAGGGTCAATTCCCTGATGAGGTCAAACACCGGGACTGACACCAAGGGGCTGGTCGGCGCCTGGCTGGCGGTACCGGCAATGCCCAGGTTCAAGAGGCGATCAAGCCGGACCGCATGATCCTCACCTGTCGCGTTGGCCAGTGTGCGCACCAGGTTGGCAGTGGCGGTATCGTTGTTCGTTTCGAGAACATCCGCCAATGACCGAAGCACATCGCGCAGCGGGATGTCGGCAGCCAGTGTTTCATCCAGTGCCCGGCCCTGCAGATTGAGGTCATGCTGCAGATTGACCACCAGATCGAGCATG
>JANPPM010000325.1:0-21087 GCA_031428495.1 Novosphingobium sp. | reverse complement strand
CTTACCGAAGGCTGTGCAAATGGCGGCGCCAATGCGCCGGGCGCCGCCAGTCACAAGGATCGAAGGTCTCATCCTCCCTGCCAAGCACAGGACCGTGCCGGAGGGAAGTTACAATCAGCGGCAGCGGGCGCCACCGCGTTCGATTTCACGGCCCAGCAGCGCGCCGCCAGCTGCACCCAGCACGGTGCCGACTGTCCGGTCACCGCGCGTATCGATCGTGCGTCCCACCAGCGCGCCAGCAACGCCGCCGATCAACAGGCCAGTCGTGCCATTGGGTTTGCGGCAATAATTGCGTCCATCGTTGCCACGCCAGTAGCGGATGCCGTTGTCCGTGCGGTGATATTCGCGGCCATTGCGGGCCTCGGCCGGGATTGCGGTTAGGGTGCCGGTTGCGATGGTCGCTGCGGCCATGGTCGCAGCCAGAATGGTCTTGCGCATCGGTTGTCTCCTGTTGAAGGGTTGCGGGGTTTAACCGTTCGATGGCACCTTGGTTCCATCCGGCGGCAAAACCCCGGATGAACAGATCGTTGTATTTGCAAGAGTTCGGCCAAGCGTTGCTGCCATGCGGCCAAGCGACCGCAATTCAGCCGAGTGCCGCCTGTTTTTCCGCATAGAGCCGGTCAAGATCCGCGCGGCTGACCTTTTCGGCGGCCGTTTTCAGCTGGCCGCAGGCGGCATCGATGTCGCGACCGCGCGGGGTGCGCACCGGCGCGCTGATCCCGGCCTCGAACACCAGTTCGGAAAATTGGCGAATCCGGTCCTCGGTCGAACATTCGTAAATTGCACCCGGCCACGGGTTGAACGGGATCAGATTGACCTTGGCGTGCAACTTGAAGTGCTTGATCAGGCGAATGAGTTCGCGCGCGTCGTCATCGCTGTCGTTCTTGTCCTTCAGCATGACATATTCAAACGTGATCCGCCGCGAGTTCGAAGCGCGCGGATAGTCTGCGCAGGCGCTGAGCAGTTCCTCGATCCCGTATTTGCGGTTGATCGGCACGATCTCATCGCGCACTTCCTTGGTCACCGCATGCAGCGATACGGCAAGATTGACGCCGATTTCCGCCCCTGCGCGCGCCATCATCGGCACGACACCGCTGGTCGAGAGCGTTATCCGGCGCCGCGAGAGGCCCAGACCATCACCGTCCATCACCAGTTTGAGTGCGTCGCGGACATTGTCGAAATTGTAGAGCGGCTCGCCCATGCCCATCATCACGATGTTGGTAAGCAGTCGCCCGTTAGAGGAGTACTCGCCGGATTCCTCCTCGTCGTCCAAATCCTCATCATCATTGGGGCCAAACCCGGCCATCGTCCCTTTGGGCCATTCACCCAGCGCATCGCGCGCCAGCAGCACCTGACCGACGATCTCGCCGGGGGTAAGGTTGCGCACCAACCGCATCGTGCCGGTGTGGCAGAAGGTGCAATTGAGCGTGCAGCCGACCTGACTTGAAACACACAAAGTGCCGCGCGTCTCGTCGGGGATGAACACCATTTCGAAATCGTGGGCATCGGCGGTGCGCAGCAGCCATTTGCGCGTGCCGTCGATGGAATGCTGCGCCTCGACCACTTCGGGGCGGCCGATGAAGAAGCGCTCGGCCAGCCACGGGCGCATGGTCTTGGCAATGTCGGTCATCGCCTCGAAATCGGTAACGCCCCGGTGGTAGAGCCAGTGGAACACCTGCTTGGCGCGAAGTTTCGCAGCCTTGGCGTCAAGTCCCGCTGCGACGAACAATGCTGCGATCTGCGGGCGGGGCAGGCCGATAAGATCGAGCCGCCCATCAGCGCGCGCGGTTACCTCACGCGGAACCACGAGCGGTTCGATGCTTCCGGGGATCGTCATCAGTGCTGTGTCGGCCATAGCGACTGGCCCATAGGCCCCTTGCCGCCAAAATACTACCGCAGCTGCGCGCACCCGATTGCCACTGCGTCCATTGCGGTTGCTGCACCTGCCAGCGGCCATGTGTTCGAGAAACCGCGCCGGTCGGCACCGCGCGCGTTCACGGTCATGCTGGGGGCCGATCGCATGGCTGCGACGATTGCGGCATCCATGCGGCGATCTGCTGCCCAGGCATCGCCTTGTCCGCCGCTCAATGCGAAGCGCTGGCTGCCGATAGAAAGGGTAATCTTGCCCCCAGGTGCGAGGCGGCGCGAGAGGCGAAAGTGAACCTGACCGCGCACGTTGCGCCTTGGCCAGATGCCAACGGTGGCAAAAGGTTGATAGTCGCGCTGGAGCCTGCTCGGCTCGGCCATCGCAATGGCATAGCAGCGCGGCTCGGTTGTTTGGCTTGGGGCATCACGAAACGCGCCCCAGCCTTCGAACATGCCCAGACTATCGCGCGCCGATGCCGGCACGGCAATCAGCGTGAGTGCTAGCAGAAATGGCGCGGAGCGGAGCATCACAGGCGGTTAGCGCCCGGGATAGGCGATTTCCAGCACTTCCCACTCTTTCTCACCGCCCGGCAGCACCGCGCGGCGCAGATCCCCGACTGCCGCGCCGCGCAAAGCCCGCGCGAGCGGCGCGCTCCAGCCGATCAGGCCGAGGCTGGCATCCTGTTCATCGTCTCCGACCAGCGTCAGCGTGCGCTGCTGATCGTCCTCGTCGGCAATCGTGACGGTTGCACCAAAGCGGACGTGGCCGCGATCTTCCTGACCTGCGGGATCGACAACCCGCAGCGCCTTCATCCGGCGCGCGAGGTGCGCCAGCTCGCGGTCAATCTCGCGCATCCGCTTGCGGCCATAAAGGTAGTCGCCATTTTCCGAACGATCGCCATTTCCCGCCGCCCAGCTGACAATCTCGACAATCGCCGGGCGCTCTGTGCCCAGCAGGTGGTCGTAGCGGGTGCGCAATGCAGCCATGCCAGCGGGAGAGATAGGCGGACCGTCCGGCTTCATGGCGGACCCTTAACCCGGCGTCCGCTTGCCCAGAAAATTGCTGAGCGGATTTGGCCCGCGATTGCGGCCCCGCGCTGGATTCATTGCTTCATAGACCACAGCATTTTCCAGCACCCGGTGAACATACCCGCGCGTTTCGGTCAGCGGGATCCGCTCGATCCAGTCGACCCAGGCAACGCTGCCGTTGCGCGGATCGCCGTTGTCGCGCAGCCAGCGGTTCACATTACCTGGTCCGGCATTGTAAGCCGCCACCGCCAATGGATAGCTGCCGGCATAGGTGTCCATCATCCGTGAGAAATAGCCGTCGCCAAGGCGGATGTTGTAGCTGGGGTCGGCGAACAGTGAGCTCATTTCATAGGATAGCCCCATCTTCCCGGCCTGCTCGCGCGCAGTACCAGGCATCAACTGCATCAGCCCGCGCGCACCGGCGTGGCTAAGGGCGTTCTGCGCAAATTGGCTTTCCTGCCGGGTTATCGCGTGGACCATAGTCCAGTCGGTACCGGGAGGAATCGGCATGACCGGGAAGGCTATGGTCTGAAAATTGGCGATGCCGTGGGCCGATGCCGCCTGTCCGACGATGACCGAAAGATCGCGGCGGCCAAGGGTGCGCGCAAGGTCAGCAACCAGCAGATGCTCAGCCGGGGTTTCTGCCTGATCAGCGATTTCCTTGAAAAACCGCACGGTCGTCGACCAGTCGAAATCGCGGGCAACCTCTCGCACCGCAAGCGTCAGCGGCTTGGCGTTGAAGGCCGCGCGTTCGGCAGAACTGGGTGTGCCAGCAGGCGAGCCATTGAGGCTTGGTATTGTCCGGCCCAGCCGCTCAAGCGCGAGCATGCCGTAAAACTGATCAGGATAGGCCGCAGCCATCTCGAAATAACGTGCTGCATTAGCGCCATTGCTGCGCATCGCCAGCGCGCGACCCGCCCAGTAAAACCCCTTCGAACGGGTTTGCGGTGTGCGCGCCGCCGAACCGTATCGATAGAATAATTGCGCAGCCGTGGCGCCGTCCCCCAGCGAATTAAGCGCCCGTGTGCCGCCAAGCCAGACCAGCGACGTATAATCATCGCGCAGCTTGAAACCGAGACGGCTGACATCGGTGCCCGGCGCAAAGGCATCGTCAACTGAAGATGCAATCCGCACCGCACTCGACGCATCGGCGCCTTTGGCTGCGCTCAGCAGTTCACCAATCCACTTTACCGGATCAAGCGGCGGATTGCTCGCTTGCGGGCGGGTGACCAACAGCTGGGTCACACCGGGATAGTTTCCGCCCGATTTAAGCTGGCGGATCCGGTTGTAAACATAACCCGAATCGCGCAGCATATCAGGCGTGACTTGGATGCCGAGTAGTTCGGGGCTGTTTCCTTGCATCATCGCAAGACGCGCCGTGAATATGGTTCGTGCGCCCGGCGATACATTGTTCAGTGCCTGTTGCGCAGCGTAAGTATCGCCCGCCCAAAGCAATGCATTCATCCGCGCATCGTGATCGGCAGACGTAAAATCGCGGGCAAATTGCGCAGATAGCGCAGATGCCGAAGTTTCACTCATCGATCCGCCGCGCCACGCTTCGACTGCGACGGTTCGCGCCTCGCTGCGCCTCGCAGAAGAGAGGGCGAGCGCATAAAGCGCCTTGGCTGGATTGGTCACCGGCTTAACCCGGTCGAAGAAAGCCAGAAGGCGGGGATAGTCGACTGTCTCACGCACCAGCGCACGTTCGGCATAGGCGCGAACTTTCACCTCCTCAGGAAAGCCCGGATAGGTCATCAGGAACCCGGCATATTCCGAAAAACTATAACCGTCGGTCTTTGACAGAACTCGCCAGCGCTCGATCGCCTGAGCCATCGTGCCGCGTTGGCTCGATGTCAGTTGCGCGCGGGCACGGTCCCATTCACTTCCATCTTGGCACTGGGCCGGGGACGAAGAAAGTGCGAGAAACAACAAGAGCAGGGGACTGGCGGCGCGGTGCATGCTGGACATTTTGGGCAAAGGCTCCTTATCAGACGCTGAATGAAGTGAAGCAGCGCGCGCGGCAAGGCCGACATGCCGCAAAGACAAGGGAAAAGTCCATGTTTTCCGGCTCAATACCGGCTCTGGTTACCCCATTTCGCGATGGTGCGTTCGACGAAGCGGCTTTTCGCAAACTGGTCGACTGGCAGATTGCCGAAGGTTCGTCTGCATTGGTCCCCTGCGGCACCACAGGTGAAAACTCGACCCTGTCCAACGCCGAACACCACCGCGTGATCGAGGTCTGCATAGAGCAGGCCGCGGGCAGGGTGCCGATTATCGCCGGTTGCGGCAGCAACGATACCAAGAATGCGCTGCTGCACATGAACTTTTCAAAGAAGTGCGGGGCAGCCGCCGCACTGGTCGTCGCGCCCTATTACAACCGGCCAAGTCAGGCGGGGCTGATTGCCCATTTCACCTATCTGGCCGAACACAGCGATCTGCCGATCGTGCTCTACAACGTGCCGGGGCGCACCGTCACCGATCTGAAGCCTGAGACGGTGTGCGAGCTGGTAAACCGGTTTCCGGGCAAGTTCGTTGGCATCAAGGATGCCAGCGGCGACCTGTCGCGCGTCACCGATCATCGCATGGGCATCGAGGGCGATTTCTGCCAGCTTTCGGGCGATGACGAACTGGCCTTGCCGCACAGCGCGGCAGGCGGCGTGGGCTGCATCTCGGTGACCGCCAATGTCGCGCCCAGGCTGTCAGCTGACTTTCAGGCAGCTTGTGCCGCAGGCGACTTTGCGCGGGCACGGGAGTTGAATGATAAGCTCTATCCGCTGCACTACGCGATGTTCGAAGACGCCTCACCCGGCCCGTGCAAATATGCGCTGTCCCGCGTGCACGACTGGATGACGGCCGAGCTGCGTCTTCCTTTGGTGGCCTGCAACGAAACGGCGCGTATAGATGTCGATTCGGCGCTGGAACATGCAGGCCTGCTCTAGATTCGTCTTGCCCAAAGGCAAAAGTCCGCAGACTATCGTTGCAGAAAAACGAAACGAGAGGATTGCACATGGCCACGCTCGCCCGCGAACTGACCTGGACTGATGCTGCGCAGGTCGACGGACCACTCGCCAAAAAGGTTCTCGACTATTCCGAGACCATAGAACGCATTGTCGTGTCCGCCAAAGACCCCGGATTTGACGCAGAAGCAGGCTGGGCCTCGCTCGAAGCCATGCTTGACGTTGCGCGGTTTGAGCGTGTCGGCAACGACAGGGCGCGGATGGGCTGGGCGGTCTATCGTGACCTGCTCAACAAGTGGGGCGGTACCACCGAGTTCTGGAAAGAATTCCACCGCATCAGCGAGGTCGGAAACCGGGTGTTCCTTGAGCTGACCGAACATAACACGCCGAAAGGCGGCGCGGAGAGCGTGGTCAATTCAATGTCGGTCTATGAATTCGATACGGCCGGAAAGCTGGTGCATCTGGATATATACCTTCAGCACGACTGAGCTGCGCTATTTGCCCTGCCACACGGCCTTGCGCTTTTCGGCAAACGCCCTTGGCCCTTCGTTCGTGTCATCTGCGCCGCGCCAAGGCTCGAACAGCGGATGATCGATCTGGCCTGACACGGCTTCTGCAAGGGTCGGCTGATCAAGCCCCCACATCGCCAGCGCCTTGGTCAGCCGCACGGCTAGCGGGGCGTTGGCACTAATCTGCGCGGCCAACGCGCGCGCTGCAGACAATGCATCACCCTCTGCAATTTCGCTTACGAAACCCAGCGCCAGCCCCTCATGAGCTGAAATGTTACGCCCGGTCAGGAGTGGCCCCATAGCCTGTTTAAGTCCGATCTGCCGCACCAGCCGGTGAATGCCGCCGCCGATGGCGATCAGGCCGACCTTGGGTTCGGGAAGGCCGAATGTGGCCTTGTCAGAAGCAACAATCATGTCACAGCACAGCGCCAGTTCGAAACCGCCACCGAGACATATGCCATCAACCGCAGCGATCACCGGCTTGGCCAGATCATACCGCTGCGCCAGTCCGGCATACCCTGTGGCAGGGTATGGCGCATCCGCATCAAATAGACTGAGGTCGCTGCCTGCACAAAATGCGCGCTCCCCCACACCGGTAATGATGCAGACATGCAAAGCATCGTCGGCTGCAAAGCTGCTGAAGGCGGCATCAAGTGCCAGATGCATGGCCGGTGTGATCGCGTTTAGCTTTTCGGGACGGTTGAGCGTGATCGTCATCACCCCGCCATCCGCCGCGATCACGATTGACTGATCGGCCATCAACCAACTCTCCAATATCCACACAGCCTGCCTATCAGCATTCTCGCCCTCTCGACAACCGCGCAAGCTTCGCGGAGAAGGGACACCAGACCGCAAATTGCGGCACAGACGGATTGGGAGAACGAGATGAGCGGCTATCTGGGCGAATTGCGCCAGAATATGCGGCCGCTGGCAGCGGCAAGTCTGGCCACCGGTACCAGCCTATCGCTGTTCGCTTACACCAATTCGATCTTTGCCCCCCATCTGATCAAGGAGTTTGACTGGTCGCGCTCGCAATTTGCGCTGATCGGGCTGACCATGCTGGTAACCCTGCTGATCCTGCCGTTCGTTGGCCGGTTTGCCGACAAGTTTGGCGTCAGGCGGGTCGCTCTCGTAGGAACACTTCTGATGCCGCTGGGGTTTATTGCCTACGCAACAATGAGCGGCAGTTTCACCATGTTTCTGGTCATTTTCACTGCGGTCTTGATGATCGGCAGCATGACTGGCCCATTGGTGTTTACCCGGCTAATCGCAGCAAACTTTGAGCGCTCGCAAGGGCTGGCTCTCACAGTCGTCAATTGCGCGCCGTCCGTGCTCGCGCTGCTGCTCGCCCCCGCGCTCAACCTGTGTATCGAGGCAATCGGCTGGCGCGCCTCCTATCTGGTGCTGGGCGCCTTCGTGTTTGTCTGTGGTGTCGCTGCCATACTGCTGATTGGCAAGGAAGATGGTCCGCAACCCGTCGATCAAACCGGCCCTGTAGTAGCACCGCAAACTGCCAAGGCCGACTATAGCCTGATCCTGCGCAGTCCGATTTTCTGGGTGCTGTTTTGCGCATTCTTCCTCTGTCTGCTGCAAACCCCGCTGCATTCGGCCCAGATGAACCTGATGCTGCTGGACAATGGCCTATCGATGCAGACTGCGGCCAATATCGTCCCGATCTATGCCGCTGGCACCATCGTCGGGCGGATTGTCTGCGGGATTGCGCTCGATCACTATTCGACCCGCGCGGTGACGGTGATCTCCATGGGAATACCGGCAATCGGCTTTCTGATGCTCGGCTCCGATATGAATGGTCTTGGCGTGATTTCAGTGGCGATGTTCATTATCGGGGTTTCGGTAGGCGCAGAGAGCGATCTCATCTGCTTCCTTGTCGCGCGCTATTTCAAACTGCGGATTTATGGGACGACCCTGTCGCTGATCCATTGCGCCACCTTCCTGTCATCGGCAGCGGGGGGCATCGCCATCAGCTATACTCTCGCAACTGCGAACAGTTTCACCCCGTTCCTGTTCATCGTCTCGGGCACGATTGCGGTCGGTTGCTTGCTGTTCCTGATGTTGCCCAAAGGGCGCAAATTTGAAAAAATCGGCTGATTTGAGCGAGAGGATGTACCAATGGCCCACAAAATTCTGCTTTTCATGAAGCGCAAACCCGGCATCAGCATGGCCGAGTTTCAGGACTATTATGAGAACCATCACGCGCCGCTGGCGATGAAATATTCGGCGGGCATATCGCGCTATGTCCGCCGCTATCTCACGCCGATGCCGCATGCTGAAAGCGGGACCAACGAAGAGCTGCCCTACGATGTCGTCTCGGAGCTGTGGATCGAGGACAAGGCGTTCTTCGATCAAACGGTCGAATATCTGTCCACCTCAGTGATGAGTGACGAAATTGTCGCGGACGAACTGAACCTGTTTCATCGACCGACTATGCGCATGGCAACCGTGACCGAGTGCGAGTGGGAGATGTCCTGAGCTATAGACCGGACATGTGTGCTTCCGAAATGGGAGCGACACAATTTTCGCCGACGCCAAGTTCCAGGGCTTAGCGTCAGGTCTGAGAGCAGGCCTTGCAACCGGGGTCTTTGGCGATGCGCAGAGTGCGCAGCGACGGAGCAAGGCCATCGAACAGCTGAAGCTGGCCCCATTGCGGCTCACCAAGCGTTGCATGACCAAAAAGCAGCACCCGGATCGCCTGCATCGCGGCAAAGCTGCCGATCACTCCAACCATCGCACCAAGCACGCCGTCAGCCGCGCAGGTGTCGCAATCTTCGGCATCAAATGCATCGCCAACGAAGCATCGGTAACAGGCGTGATCCGGCAAATGCCCGGCGAAGTTGGCGACCTGCCCCTGAAAGCGTCCAAGTGCACCGCTGGTGAGCGGAATTCCAAGGGCAACGCAGGCATCCGAAACGGCGAGGCGCGTTGCGAAATTGTCGCAGCCATCGAGCACCAGATCGGCGCCCGCGATACTCTGCGCTGCGTTGGCTCCGTCAATCCTCTCGCCGATAGCGCGAACCTCGAGGGCGGCATCGAAACGGCGCACCCAGTCAGCCGCCGCCTCGGCTTTGGCGCGGCCAATATCGGCTTCGGCAAAGATTGTTTGGCGCTGGAGGTTTGATGCTTCGACCACATCGCAATCGACCAGCGTCAGCCGCCCAACGCCAGCCCCGGCCAGATACTGCAAGGCGGGTGAGCCAATCCCGCCGCAGCCGATCAGCACGACATGCGCGCGGGTAAGCGCAACCTGACCTGCACCGCCCAGTTCGGGCAGCACGATGTGGCGGGCGAAGCGGTCAAGGCGTTCAGGGGGCAGGGACATTACTTTGCGAGCCTCGCCAGCGCTTCGTAGGCGAGCACCGCGCCGGCGACTGCCGCATTCAGACTGTCGGCACGGCCCAGCATCGGGATCGTAACGCGCAGATCGCAAGCATCCTCGTATTCCGGCGGCAGTCCGCGCGATTCGTTACCCACCAGAATGAAGCAGGGCGATTGATAGGCCGCATCGCGATAGGGCAGGGCGTCGCGCAGCGAGGCGGCAACCAGTTGTCCTTCGCCACCCCGCAGCCACGTGGTGAAATCACTCCAACGAGCCTGGGCGATCTGTTGGGTGAAGACTGCCCCCATGCTCGCCCGCACGGCCTCGACCGAGAAGGGGTCGGCGCAGTCGTCGATCAGGATAAGTCCGCCTGCGCCAACCGCGTCGCCAGTGCGCAGCATGGTGCCCAGGTTTCCCGGATCGCGCAGCGCCTGCGCGACCAGCCAGATGGGCGCATCGCGGCGCTCGATACTGCCGAGCCCGGTGTCCCATACGGCAAAGACGCCGCAGACGCCCTGCGGATTGTCCTTGCCGGTGACTTTGGAAAGCAGGGCCTCATCCATCTCGACAATTTCGCCGCCAGCAGCGGCTACATCGGCCTCCAGCGCATCAAGTAGCGGGTGGGGATCGCGGGTGGAGCCCATCACCAGCATTTCCGGCAGACGACCTGCCTCGCGGGCATCGGTTAGCAGCCGCAATCCCTCGGCAAGAAATCGCTGCTCACGCTTGCGGTGCTTCTTGTCACGCAAGCTTCGCAGAAACTTGATCGTCGGGTTTGAAAAGCCGGTGATTGTGCGGCGCACAGCCTAATCCTCGCCGAAGCGGTCCTTGACCAACCCGACCAGTTTGGCGAGCGCTGCGTCGGCTCCCTCGCCGGAAACGCCGATCTCAATTGTATCACCCTTGGCTGCACCGAGCATCATCAGCCCGAGGATCGATCCGCCAACCGCCTCGTTGCCGTCTTTGATAACAACCACACTGAGGTCTTCGGGCAACATCGCAACCATGTTCACAAATTTGGCGCTGGCGCGCGCATGCAGCCCGCGTTTGTTAGCTATGACGACCGCCTCGCGCAGGATTTCCACGGGAGCGCTGCTCATGCGTTCTGTCCGAGGTATTCGGATGCGATGGTAATGTAATTGCGGCCCGCATCGCGTGCTGCGGCGGCGGCTTCACCTACGCCCATGCAATTGCGCGCCTTGGCTAGGCGAATCAGCATCGGCAGATTAATTCCGGCTATCACTTCCACCTGACCTGCCTTCATCAGCGAGATCGCCAGATTGGACGGAGTGCCGCCAAACAGATCAGTCAGGATGATTGCGCCACTGCCGCTGTCGACCGCCTTGATCGCCGAGGCAATCTCACGCCGACGTCGCTCCATATCGTCGTTCGGGCCGATGCATACCGTGGCAATTGCCTCTTGGCTGCCAACGACATGTTGCATGGCGTGCACGAATTCCTCGGCAAGATTGCCGTGGGTTACCAGGATCAAACCGATCATGTGGCTAGGGCGCTCCGATATTCCTGCGTCGGCACCCGGTTGTTGGCTTGTTGCATCAACGCGTCTGTGCCTCCTCAAGAAGATCAGCCGCGCGTGCGCCCAGGTTGCGGTGCAGCAATGTGGGGGAAAACCCTGCATTGCGCAAGGCCGCGCCCAGCTCTTCGGCAAAGAAAACCGAACGATGCCGTCCGCCGGTGCAGCCGAAGGCAATGTTTACATAGGCTTTGCCCTGCGCCTCATAGCGCGGCAGCAGAAACAGGATGAGGTCGCGGATCCGCGAATAGGCCTCTTCAAAGGCGGGATCTCGCCGGATATGCTCGGCAACCGGGGCGTCACGTCCGGTCAGCGGACGTAAATCGTCCTGCCAGTGCGGATTGTCGAGAAAGCGCATGTCGAACACCAGATCGGCAACCGGCGGCATGCCGCGGGCAAAACCGAAACTGGAGATAGTGACCGTCGTCGCCTGACCAGCGGCGGAGGCAAAGCTTTCGCGCATTACCTGACCCAGTTCGTTGGCCGAATAAGGGCTGGTGTCGATGACCATGTCGGCCCAGCGCCGCAGCGGCTCGAGCAGTTCACGCTCGGCGCGTATTCCTGACGCAACGGGCATGTCCTGTGCCAGCGGATGACGCCGCCGGGTTTCGTTATAGCGTCGCTCCAGTTCGGCACTCGCACAATCGAGATACAGCGTCGTCAGCTCGATATCATCGCGCGTGCTCAACCGCTTGACCAGATCAATCGTGTCTTGTGGATTGAAGCCGCGGGTTCGCGCATCGAAACCAATGGCCAGCGGTGCACGCGGCGCATGGCCGACCGAGGCAGGGCTATCGAGCAGTCGGTCCAGCATACGCACCGGGAAGTTGTCGATTGCCTCCCAACCGATGTCTTCAAGCAATTTAAGCGCGGTGGTTTTGCCCGCGCCCAACAGACCCGTGACCAGCAACACCCGCTGGCGCGGTGCAGGTACGTCAGGAAGAAACGATTCGCCGGACATCGCTTAAAGTCTTGCGCCTGCATCCTCGCAAAGGAAAGGGGCACTTGGCGCTTGTCCCTGCGCGGCACTCATGGCAGCCACATACCGAGGAGTGGATGCAAATGAAAACACGCGTGATCCTGAACGCGGCAGGCAGCGACCGGCCGGGTTTGACCCGCGCCCTGGCCGAGGCCGTCCACGGTGCGGGCGGAAACTGGCTGGAGAGCCATCTCAGCCGACTTGGCGGGCGATATGTCGGTGCAGTGCTGATCGAAATCGAGGCTGACCGACTGGGTCACTTTTCCGCCGCCATCGCGGGCGTGGACGCGGCTGGCCTGAGCGTCACACTTGCGCCTGCAGGAGACGAGCCTGCGCGCGCCGGCGAGGTCCTTCGACTGGAACTGGTCGGTCAGGACCGCCCCGGCATTGTGCGTGAGGTGACCGGTGTTCTTGCCAAGCTTAACGTCAATATCGAGGACTTCACCACCACGATCCAGAACGGCGCATGGTCGGGCGAACGCCTGTTTCATGCTGCCGCGACGCTCGACATTCCGCCGTCAACGAGCTCGAATGAAGTGCGCGACGCTCTGGAAGCGATTTCCGGCGAAATCATGGTTGATTTCAATTTCACAGCGCCTGAGCGTTGATCGTGGGAGAATGACAATGCTCGATGCCGCAGAGATCATCAGAGATGCCGAAGCCAAAGTCGGGATTGCTGATACTGACCCCACTGCCGGAGACAATCTTGCGCAGCTGGTTGCCTGTCTGAACGCCAGCGGCGACCTGTCCGGTGAAGGGCGCGAACGGACCCGCAGCCTGTTCGTTGCCGATACTGTCAACCGGCTGGAGGGGCTGAAATGGGTCCGCGATTATCCCGAAATTGCCAATGAACCGATTACTGCTCCGGTTTTCCTGATGGGACTGCCGCGCTCCGGCACAACTTACTTCCAGTACCTGTTTGACCGCGATCCGCGCTTTCGTCTGATCCGGACATGGCAGAGTATGATGCCCAGTCCGCCGCCGGGTTTCGATCCCGCATCAGTGGCAACGCGCCGCGCAGCGTGGCATGAAATGCGCATGGCGCAGCCGACTTTCGAGGGCTTCGACGCGCTGCATCTTTACGATCAGGATGGCTCGGACGAATGCCACGCCTATCTGCAACAGAGCTATGGCGCGGCGGGCCTGCACAACCTGTTCCGGGTGCCGGAATACTTCGATTACCTGATGGACGAACTGGATCTCGTAGCGACCTATCGGATCCACAAACGCCAGTTGCAGCTGTTGCAGTGGCGCGGAGAGCGCAAACCCTGGGCGCTCAAATATCCCAATCACGTCATAGCTATGGATGCCATTCTTGAGGTCTATCCCGATGCGCGCTTCGTGATGACCCACCGCGATCCGGTGCAGACACTCGCCTCGATCTGCAAGATGACCTTCAACCTGCGCGGCACGAGGACGGCACAGCCGGTCGACCAGCACGAAGTCGGCCAGCAAATGCGGCATTTCATTCAGCGGCACATCGACCGGATCATGGCGTTTGATGCCGGGCCGCATGGCGCCAGCGTGGTGCATGTCGATTATTACGCGCTGATCGCCGATCCGGTCAGTGAAATGCGCCGCATCCATGCCGGGATCGGCATCGATACGCCCGATGCGATTGCGCAATCGGTGGGTGATTGGCACCGCAGCAATCCCAAGAACGCGCGCGGACGCAATGACTATACAATAGAGCAATGGGGGCTTGATGACGCCGCCATAGCCGAACAGTTTGGCGACTATATCCGCCGCTTTGCCATCCCGCGCGAGGCCGAAGGCTTGGCTCGCATGGCTTCAGTCTGAAACGAGAGGAAATAGAATGAGCGACCCGACAGTGCAACGCGTAGCCTTGGTGACCGGTGCGGCGAGGGGGCTCGGCCGGGCGATTGCCGAAGTGCTGGCGGCGCAAGGCGTCACCCTGATGCTGGTCGACGTTCTAGCTGACCGGCTGGAACAGACCTGCGCCGAGCTGACGGCAGGCGGCGCGCTCTGCCTCGCCTTTCCGGCTGACATTACCGAGCGCGCGAACTGCATTGCGGCCGTTGATGCGACGGTTGCAGCCTATGGCCGTCTCGATATTCTGGTCAACGCGGCCGGGCTAATGCGGTTCAACCACGTCGTCGATGTGTCGGAGGAAGAATTCTGGCAGATCATGCAAGTCAATATGGCCGCGCCGTTCTGGTTCACGCAGGCGGCGATCCCGCACCTGCTGTCAAGCGAAGGCAATATCGTGAATGTTCTGTCGCAGAGCGCGCTTATCGGCACGGCCTACATCGCGCCCTATTCAATGTCCAAGGCAGCGCTGATGCAGCTGACAAAGTCGCTGTCGCTGGAATATGCTGACAAGCCGATCCGGATCAATGCCGTCGCTCCCGGCGCAATGATGACCGAGATCAGCGAGGCGACCCGCCCGCCAGCCGATGCCGACATCGCGCGGGTGATGCGCTATTCCGGCCTGCGCGCGCCGGCCAATCCCGCTGAAGTCGCCGCCGTCGTTGGCTTCCTGTCATCGCCCGCAGCCAGCGCTGTCCACGGCGCGATCTGGACCGCAGATGGCGGGGTTACGGCTGGCTGATTACCAGCGCCGCCGCCGCTGGCAACCGCGCACGCGGTCGGCCAACTCGCTGGCGCGTTCCTGCGGTGTCACGACCGGCGTATCGGCGGGCAGGTGCGCCCGCAGATCGGCCAGCTTGACCCGCGTCAGGCTGGGCGTCGGGCAGCTATCGCAATCATACCAGCGGCCATAGATGGTTCCCTGCTTGAAGCCTGCCGTATCCAGCCAGTTGGGCACGCCCGGATCGGTGAGCGCCAGCACCGCACGGAATTTTCCGTCGCTGCTGATCTTGGCGAAGTGACCATTGGTGCTGGACAGCCGGTAAACATATTCGAGCGCGTTGAAATAGGGATCGTTGAGCTGGAAGTTCCAATAGTGCCGCTGGGCCGGAAGCTCGGTCTCGATGATCAGCGCCTCATCCTCTTCCAGCTCGAACACGGCGGGAATATAGACCTGTTTTGACAGCGCGCCGCACAGCTTCTGCGGCTGGAACACGTTCACCCCAACATCGGCCTTCACCTGATTCTGCATCCAGTAGAACAGTTTGGTCGCGGCCACCGGCATACCCGCCATCAGTTTGATCTTTTCGAGGATCTGATCGGGCGAAAGGCGCGGCTTTGGCGGCACCGCATCGAGGCATTCAATCGACATCACCGGGTCCAGCTCGGTGGTCCAGTCATAGCTGCGATAGCGCGTCATCAGCGAATTGGCGCCCGGCTTGATCTGCAACCAGTCGCCTGTGTGGCCTGCCGGACGCTCCGCGCTGAGCAGGATTTCGAAATTGCCATGCTCGTCGAGCGTCAGCCCGCGATCATCGATATCGGCATACCGCGCGCCAGTGTGATCGATCTCACCGGGAATGCCCGGCAGTGCCCCTTGCGTATTGATCAGCAGCATCTTGACCGTGCCGCGATTGCCCGAGAGGCGATAGGTCAGGTCGTCGCGGATCGGGCAATAGAGATATATATCATCGGGGTTTGGCTGGAGCGTAAACACCGGGTTCCACAAAGGCGCCCAATCGGGATGTTCGGGCGTCGCGTGGAAAAACGCAAAATAGCCGTAAGAGAACTGCATCATGATCTGGCGATAGACATCGGCGCGATATTCCGGGTCATCCGGGCGCCAGGTGTTGGCGATCTCGTCTACCGCCTCTTCAAGCGGCTGGAGATAATCGAACAGCGGGCCGATTGCGGTGGTCATGAGCTGATATCCTCTTCCCGGCGGCCCTGTGGACTCGCCGCCCTAGATGGTAACCACTATCTAATGAGTTTGCAAACCGCTGCAATGCCGCCGACCAGCCATGGCGAGCGGAAATGGAAATGCCGGTATCAATATATCTGGAGTAGAATGCCGCTGCGTCTCTTGTCAGATGAGCGCGAGCAAGGGCAAGATCGACGCGATGAAATAACGTCAGTGTCTGGCATCGGATTGAGGGAAAGAGCATGAGCGGTGCACCGGTCCAGACAAGCACATCCCGGCATTCAGGTGGCGCGCCAGCAGCACTGTCCTTGACCGTCGCGCTCGTTTTCCTGTTTTTCGTGTGGGGCGGACTGACCAGTCTCAACGATGTGCTGATACCGAAACTGAAGGGCCTGTTCTCGCTGACCTACACCGAGGCGATGCTTACCCAGTTTGCCTTCTTCACCGCCTACTTTCTCGTGTCGCTACCCGCCGGGAACCTGATCGCCCGGGTCGGCTATTTGAAGGGGATAGTCATTGGTCTGGGCACCATGGCGCTGGGATGCCTTGCCTTCATTCCGGCATCGGGCTCAGGCATTTACGCAACCTTTCTTGTCGCGCTATTTATACTCGCGTCAGGGATCACCATCCTTCAAGTTGCGGCAAACCCGCTCATTGCCAATATGGGCAGTGCGGCCACCGCATCTAGCCGACTGACGCTCGCCCAAGCCTTCAACTCGCTCGGCACCACCATATTCCCGCCGATCGGCGGCGCAATCATCCTTGGCTCGCTGGCGAGTATCGATCCAGCAAATCTGCCCAGCGGAGAGCGCACAGCGTTTCTCGCAAAGGAAGCCGCGGTAATCGGCAATGCCTATCTGGCCATCGCCGCAATTCTGGCGATTGTCGCCGCCTTCTTCTGGCTGCGCCGGAGCCAGCTGCCGCGCTCAAGCGGGCCGGAGACATCCTACGGCGGCTCATTCGCCCTGCTGCGAGAGCCCCGGCTTGGCGGCGGCGTCGCCTCGCTGTTCCTGTACGTCGGAGCCGAAGTCTCGATTGGCTCGATGCTGATCAGCTACCTTGCGCAGCCCAATATTCTCGGAGTCACCGAGCAGACCGCAGCAGGCCTTATCGCGCTATACTGGGGCGGGGCTATGGTCGGCCGTTTCATCGGATCGGCCATCCTTCGGTTTGTTTCGCCTGGGCTGGTTCTTGCTGCCTTCGCATTCGGCGCGGCCGCGCTGGCTGCGATATCGGGGACAACCGCAGGCTCGACTGCCGCCTATGCCTTGCTGGCTGTCGGCCTGATGAATTCGATCATGTTTCCGACTATATTCTCACTCGGCGTCGAGGGCTTGGGCGCGAAAACCCCGCAGGGTTCGGGCCTGCTCTGCATGGGAATTGTCGGCGGTGCCCTCATTCCGCTGCTGTTCGGGTTCATTGCCGATGCATCGAACCTCGCGACCGCACTGATCGTGCCGGTCTGCTGCTATGGCGCAATCGCAATTTATGGCTGGGCCTGCCGCAAAACCGGCAAATGATGCGGGATTGATTGATCACCTGCGCCGAGTAGATCGAGGCGCTCGGTCGTGATTTTGGATGGCCAAAGACAGAAAAAAGGATGGTGGACACACTTGGGCTCGAACCAAGGACCCGCTGATTAAGAGTCAGCTGCTCTACCAACTGAGCTATGCGTCCATCCTGCGACATTGCCGCGAAGTCCCGAATCAACGGGAGCGCCTCCTATAACGATTGCGGCGCGTGAGGGAAGTGGAAAGCTGAACGGGAAGACGTGTTGTTCAACCTGACAGGCCGCCGCGCGTTCGCCAGCGTTCGACAGCCATGATTGTGCCGATGCAGATCATGTTGGTCATCATCGAGCTGCCGCCGTGGCTGACGAAGGGCAGGGGTATTCCGACCACCGGGGCAAGGCCCATCACCATCATCAGGTTGATTGCGATATAGAAGAAAATCGTGGTGGTCATGCCAGTGGCGAGAAGCTGTGAAAACCGGTCGGGACTGTTGCGGGCAACTTGAAAGCCCCAGCGCAGGATCAGCCCAAAAACCAGCAGCACAAACAGTCCGCCCAGCATGCCCCATTCTTCTGCCATGGTGGCAAAGACGAAGTCGGTGTGCGCCTCGGGCAGGTATTCCAGATGGCTCTGGCTGCCGTTGCCAAAGCCCTTGCCAAAGAAACCGCCGGAACCGATTGCAATTTTGGACTGGGTAATGTGGTAGCCCGTGCCGAGCGGATCGCTCTCGGGATCAAGGAAGGTAAGCACGCGATTGCGCTGATAATCGTGCAGCAGAAAAAAGAATGCCAGCGGGACAGCTACTGCAGCGGCAGCGCCTGCGCCGATGAACCAGCGCAGCGGCAGTCCGGCCAGATATATGACCACAACCCCGCCAAAGGTAATAGCCAAAGCCGTCCCCAGGTCAGGCTGGATCATCACCAGACCGGCTGGGATCGCAATCAGTCCAACGCCGGGGACAAGTCCGCGCCAACTAACCGTGAGGCCCGGCGGCAAGGAATCGAAGAACCTCGCAAGCACCAGCACAATGGCCGGTTTCATCAGCTCCGACGGCTGCAAGGTCATGAATCCGAGGTTGAGCCAGCGCTGGCTGCCGCCGCCGATTGCCCCCATCAGTTCAACCAGAACAAGCAGGAACAGGATCCCGGCATAGGCTGGATAAGCCGCCCACTTGAACCATTCGCGCGGCAGTCTGGCGATGATCAGGGCAGCTGCGAGGAAAACGCCATAGCGTACGACATGCGTAATTGCCCATGGCCGCAAATTGCCGCTGGCGGCCGAGTAAAGCACTGCAGCGCCGAACAGCACCAGCGCGGTCAGCGGCACCAGTACGCGCCACGGCTGACGCGCGATGGATTCAGGAACGATTGAGCCGCTCATGGAGTCGGACCTTGCAATGGCATGGCGCTTGGCGAAGGGGCTGGCTGGGGCACTGGCGATGCTGCGGTGCTGGCTTCGGCCACGGGTTCAGGCGGCGGCGAGGCGGCAGCGCTGGCAATCGG
This sequence comes from Novosphingobium sp., assembly GCA_031428495.1. GTDB lineage: Bacteria > Pseudomonadota > Alphaproteobacteria > Sphingomonadales > Sphingomonadaceae > Novosphingobium. Next base: position 2,115 of record JANPPM010000325.1, on the reverse strand, counting down.
CTGGGGAGGGGCTTCGCTCGGCTGATTCTGAGCGCCGGTCGCACTTTGCTGATCCTGATCGGATACCTTGGGCGCGCCAACGCCATATTGCGCGGCTGCGACCCGGTATTTGGCTTCCATGCGTTGCTGCGGGGTGCCGCCCCAACCGGCTTCCATTCCACTCAGCACTTCCATCGCTTTGGCCGGGTCAAAAAGGAAAGTCATGACATCGCGCGCCACTGGATAAGCGGCGCCCGATCCGCCGCCATGTTCGATCACCACTGCGCAGGCATAACGCGGCTTGTCGAACGGCGCGAAGCTGATGAAGTGACCGTGATCACGGTACTTCCACTGGCCACCTTTGCCGCTGCTGATGTTGAGACCGACAACCTGCGCAGTACCGGTCTTCCCGGCCATAAGCACATCGGGGATGGGCAGTTTGGCACGGCCCGCAGTTCCCGGCCCGTTGACCACGTCGCTCATTGCCTTGTGCACGAAGTCGAGATGTTCCTGGCTAAATCCTAACGACGTAACCAGCGGCGGCTTTTGGCCATGAATTAGGCGCGGCATCAGCACATTGCCGCTGGCGATGCGCGCGGCCATGACAGCCTGCTGCAGCGGGTTGACCAGCATGTAGCCCTGACCGATCGTCGCATTTACGGTGTCGAACACCGCCCATTCCTTACCGTATTTTTTCAGCTTCCACGCCGGATCGGGGACAGTGCCATAGGACTGTCCGGGCACGGGCAAGGGATAGCTTTCGCCAAGGCCGAGCCGCTTGGCCATGACAGCGATCTTTTCCATCCCGATGCGCTGGGCAAAGTGATAAAAATACACGTCGCAGCTTTGGTAGATGGCCTTGGCCATATTGACAGTTCCATGCCCGCGCCGGTTCCAGCAGTGGAACACGCGGTTGCCAACGCGCAGACCGCCGCCACAGCCAACGGTCTCTTCAGGATCCAGCCCAGCCTCCAGAAATGCCAACGCGACCATCGGCTTGACGGTTGAACCAGGCGGATAAAGGCCGCGCAATACCTTGTTGCGCAGCGGTACATGATCATCGTCTGACAGCATCTTCCATTCGATCCGGCCAATACCATTGGCAAATCGGTTTGGGTCGAAACTGGGCATCGATGCGGCACACAGGATGTCGCCTGTTTGGCAGTCCATCACCACCACCGAGCCGGATTCCAGACCCAGACGCCGCGCGGCATAGTCTTGCAAGGGACCGTCGATAGTAAGTTGCACAGGCTTGCCCGGAACATCGTCACGCGAATCGAGATCACGGACGATCTTGCCGCCAGCAGTTACCTCGACCCGGCGTGCGCCCGGTTCGCCGCGCAGTTCCTTTTCAAACGTCTTTTCAAGCCCATCCTTGCCGATCTTGAAGCCGGGTGTAACCAACAGGGGATTGCGCTCTTCTTCATAATCCTTGGCTGATGCAGGTCCAACGTAGCCGATCAAATGACCGACAGCCGGACCGGTGGGATAGAACCGCGAGAAGCCGCGCTGTGCGATAACGCCGGGCAAGTCGGGGAGGCGCACGCTGACGGCAGCGAAGCGGTCCCAATCGAGGCCTGCGGCGGCCTCTACTGGCTGGAACCCGCGTGCCTTTTCGATCTTATCTTTAAGGTCTTGCACTTCGATTGCAGACAGGTTCAATAGTCCGCCCAGCAAGTTGATAGAGCGTTCGGGATCGACCAGCCGGTCAGGTATTATGTCGACGCGGAAATCGGTCTTGTTCGAAGCCAGCGGCGCGCCATTGCGGTCGAGTATCCAACCCCGACGGGGCGGAACGAGCGTCAGGTTCACCCGGTTGCTTTCGGCCTCAAGCTCATATTTCGCATTCTGGAATACCGCGATCCAGCCCATCCGCGCGGCCAGGAGTAAGCCAACGCCGCCTTGCATAGCCCCCAGAACGAAACTGCGCCGGTCAAAGCTGTTTTTCAGAGTGCCCGAGCTGACGTGCGGACCAGTGCCGGCCATTATCCGATGTCCACGATGGGCACGAGCCGCATCCGATCGAACGCGGCGACCAGACGACCAATCAACGGATAGAGAAAAATCGACGTTACCAGCTGCGGCGCGATGACCATGAGACCCGCCGCGCCGCCGGCTGCATTGGCAAAACAAAGC
>JANPPM010000324.1:0-6554 GCA_031428495.1 Novosphingobium sp. | reverse complement strand
GGGGCACGGGGGCGCAGCTTTCGGCGAAACATGACCGGGCCTAGCACTCCGTGCAGTGAACAGGGGATGAAGCGGAAGAGGGGGCTTGCGGCCATTGTGCGCATTCTAGGGCGGCGAGCGCAAAAACGCCACCGTGCCTCTGGGGCACGGTGGCGCTATCCCACCGGGAAAGTGCAGATTGGTGTTAGCTGATCAGGCGGCGCGCAGCGCGTTCGAGCAGCAGCGCATCGTCGGCAACTTCGCCAAGCAGCACCACTGCGCCGTTGGCGAGGCGACGCGCGACGAGCAGGGTAAATTCGCTGCCTTCGACGGAAAGTTCTGCGAGCGGCTGGTGGTCAAGTTTGCGCAACTTGCGTGCAAGCCGCTCGCGCGGGCTTTGGCGCGGCGCGGCGGGCGCTCCGTCATCATCGCGCCGCAGTTTGCGCTCAGTAGCGACAATTCCCTTGAGCCCGCCCGGTGCGTTGGCGAGGAAGTTTTCCAGCGATCCGCGCGGCAGGTCAAGGCGTTGGGCATGGCCCAGCGTAGCGGCGTATTCCGTGAGACGTGTTTTGTCGTAACCCGCGCCGAACACTAGCTTTACCAACGGAGTCATCGGCGCGCGATCCTGCACGGTCAGCCCGGCATCGGTGACCAGTTCAGCATAGCCTTCTGGATCAGCGGCGGCGGCGATGGAGAAATCATAGGCGCGGCCGATCGCGGCATAGAGCGAGAGCCGCGAGCGATCTTCGGACCCCTGCGCGGCGAGGGCGAGTTCGCGGGCCGAGGCGAGCCAGTCGGCGAGGCCCATGGCATCGTTGTCGGTAACGCCAGGCAGGGCAGGGTCTTCAGTATCGAAACCGGTGAGATCGAGCACGTCGCCGTCGTTGTCACTAGCTGCTGCATCGTGATGAATGTCGTTCGAAGCAAACGTAGATGCGCCGCCAAAGGCCGGTTCGGGCCAGATTGCCTCGTCCTCTTCGTTGGCTGCATCCATCGGGAAATTGGCGCTGAGGGAGCTGATGCCGGTTTCGGCGGGGCCGTCGGCCCATTCTGTCAGCGGCCCTTTGATGCGGAGCACTTCAGGTATGTTTTCCAGCGCCTGATCGATTTCGAGCATCAGCTCGTCGGTGGTCTGCTGGTCGGCAATTTCCTTCCAGTTGATCACCCCGAAGATGAAGTCGATGGTATCGTCGTCGCTCGAGAAGGGCAGCAGAATGCCGCGATACATCACCGGGACGCCGGTTTGATTGACGAATTCCGCTTCAAAGCCGATTGGCGCCTGATTGGCGATAATCTGCAGATGATGGTCGGTTATCCGCGATAGCAGCGAACGCGAAGGGACGTCGGACAGCTTGGCGATCGGGCCAGTTGTGCCGCACTCGGCAGCCAGCTTGTCACCCAGAAAAACAATCGCTGGGTCTTCGATGCCGCAGGAAAAATCGAGCAACACGCTATGCGGGCCGAAATCCGGGAGGTTGTCGGGATCCAGATCTTCGATATTGGGCAGGATGCGGTCAACCAGCAGGCTTGCCCAGAAATTGTAGGCGCGCACTTGCATGCGCCGCTCGTCGTTCCCGATGGCTACCGGCGGCAGTTCACGAACCGCCTCATCTTCGCCGCGGTCATAATCCGGGCCGCTATCTTCGGACAGGCTGTAGCCCGAAAGTGTCCCGCGCATGCTATCCATAAGGATTCCCCAAAGGCTCCGTTGGGAGCTGTTCTGGCGTAACGTGGTAAACTTATCGTTAAGTTGCGCCGCGACTGGGGGAAGTTTCGGACTAGAGCGGGGTGGCCTCGCCGGTGTCGGCCTCGATCCGGCCCTCATCGCGCAGCGGCATCGGAGCAAACAGGCGCAGCAGGACCAGCGTTACCGCAAGGAAAACTGCGGCAGAATGAAGCGCAAAGGGTAGATTTTGCCAGTCGGCAACCAGCCCCCAGATCCATGACCCCACTGCCATGCCACCAAAGGTTATCGCCTGATAGATCGACAGGCACCGCCCGAGAATGGCATTGGGCGAGCGCATCTGCATGGCGACATTGACCGTGGTCAGCCCCGCCACCCAGGCCCCGCCTCCGATAAATGCAGCAGGCAGTGCGGCACCCATCGTGCGGGCATTGGCGAGCATTACCAGCGCGCCGACAAAGCCCAGTGTTGCCATGGTCAGCACGTTCTCGGTTCCCCAGCGCCGCCGCGCGGGCGAGATAACCAGCGCAGTCAGGATCGAGCCGATACCGAACAGGCCGAGGTTCAATCCAAACTCGATCTCGCTGCCGTTCAGCTGACTGCGCACCACTGCAGGCAGCAGGGCCTGATAGCCTGCGACGCCGAAGCCGAGGGCCAGACCGCGCAGCAGCACCCGGCGGATCGGCGACGAGTGTGCGCAAAAGTTGAACCCGGCGGCGATAGCGGGGAGCATCGGTTGTCGCTCTATCGGCACGGGCTCCGGCCGCCAGCGCATCAGCACGACAATCATCGCCGGGCGGCAGATTGCATTGACCGCAAAGGCAACTGTGACGTTCCATATCGAGATGAGCAGCCCGCCCAACGCCGGACCGACGGTGCGCGCCAGATTGAACGAAATGGTGTTGAGCGAAATCGCTTGCGGCAGATCCCGAAAGCCGACCTGCTGGCGAACCGATGCCTGCCATGCGGGCGAATTGAGCGCGGTGCCAATGCCCAACAGCAATGTCAGGATCAGCAAGAGCAAGGGCGTCATCCAGCCTAGCCAGGTCGCGGCTGTCAGCGCCACCGAGGCAATGAGCATGCCGATCTGCGAGGCCAGCATTACAAGACGCCGATCGTAGTTATCAGCGATCGCACCCGCGAAAACGCCAAATACCATGATCGGAATTGTCGTGGATGCCTGGATCAGTGCGATCATCTGGTGGGATGTCGTCAGGCTGGTCATCAGCCACGCTGCGCCCACCGACTGCATCGTCGCGCCCAGGTTCGAAGCGAGATTGGCAAACCAGATCGCGCGGAAGGCAGGATAGCGGAACGGTGCCCAAGCTCCGCCGGGTTGCATGCGCGGCGGTAGATCAGGGTTCTGTGGAGCGTCCGCTTCAGCCATCGCCTTGCCGGGTAGGATGCGTGGTGCTGCACCGCAACCCCTGGCTTGCCACGTTGCGCTCGCTGCGGGCATAGGGCAGCGATGCACGTTCCCCCATCGCCTTGCGACAGCACCTGCCGGATCGATCAGAGCTCTGGCTTTTGCATGGGCTGCAAGCGCACATTGCGCGAAATTGCTGACTGGCCAATGCTTACTCCGGGCCAGAAGCGGGCGCTGCTCGAGGGTCTTAAGGCCCGGTAGGCACCAGCCTCAATAGACCCCGCCCAGCTTGCCATGATCCCAACTTACGATGTGAAACGGCGTAAAACGCAGCACCACCCGCTTGGCCATGGCGGCGCGCAATTGCTCGCTCATATCCGCGCTGATGCTGGTTGCCATTGTATCAGCTGCACGGACCAGTGCCATGTTCTCGGCCACTGCGTCGGCATCACCGATGATCTCGGCGTGGCAATAGAGGATCGCTGATTTGAGCTCGCGGTATTTATCGCCGCTTTCGACCAGCAAGGTCGCGCGCGGATCGCGTTCGAGGTTTTTGACCTTCTGGCTCTTGCGGAAGGTGGCAATGACCACCCGGCCTTCGGGATCCATTCCGTAATTCATCGGCATGGGATGTGGCAGACCGTTCGCGCCATTGGTGATCAGGATTATGCGACGCTGCGCGGCCAGATAGACGCTGAGTTCCGGCGGGGTCATGGCAATGACTTCGCGGCGTGATGGCATCGTCTATTCTCCCCATGCGCCCAATTCCGGATCACCGCCGATAACCATCCGGCGCAGCGCCGCGCGTGCCAGCCGCTCAACCTCTACTTTGCGGCGCGCTGGTGCCAACCCCAGCAGCGGGGCAGGGCGGACAATCTCGCCGTCATAACCGTCGGCAACGATTACCCCGCACTTGTCCGGCAGAAAAAGTTCGCCCTCAAGCGGGGCAGGGTCAAAGGCAGGGGGCAGGCCCCAGTAAAACCGGTCACAATAGCCCAGATATTCGCCCCATTTGCCATCGCCCAGCAAATCTGCGCGGCTGACCTTGATCTCGACGATGACGATCTGCCCGCGTGCATCGATGCCCATCAGGTCGGCACGGCGATTGTTGCGCAGCGGCATTTCGGCCAGGCACCAGATATCATTGCGGGCAAACAACCGGCCTATGCCGCGCGCCACCGCCAGTGCAGCGCGCATTTCGGAGATTGGGGGGCTAGCGAATCACTGTCGGCCATGCGCCCTTATTGTGAACATAAAGGGAACTTTCAAGCGCTCACGTGAAGCGCAGCGGCCCCAGTTCGCTTGGCGGCGGGGCAAGCGCGAGCAGCGCATCGCGCGCGGCGAGGAATTCCTGCCACAGAGCCAGAGCCGGTGCTGTCGGGTTAACTCCGCGCGCCAGCACTGCGAGCAAGGCTGAGAGCCCGGGTTCCATGATAGCGCTCAGATCATCTATGCCCTGTTCGGCAAGATTGCGCCGCCAGCCGCCGGTATCGCGCAGCAGGGCAGGAAAATTGCGTAACACGGCACTCATGGGTTCGGGTGCGATCCCGGCCAGCGTGGCGACCACTGTTGCGGCCTCGTGAAGCGCTGACCACTTCATCCCGAGCGCATTGATCGAGGCCTGGCCAAACTGCGCGCGGCCAGCACCGGGCAGCAAGCCGCTGGCAGGTGTGGCGGGGCCAAAATCGGTGGGCGGCATGTTCATGGGACCGGCATACCCCACAGGGCCTTGCTAATTTGCTAATCGCATTGGCGAGTGGCGGACTAGCGGGCCTTGGGGGGCTAGGCAAAGGCACAAAAACCCCGCACCAAGCGCCGGATAATCAAAATACAATGTTTAGAGGATGGTAATGGCGCAATCGGCACCGGTGTTTGACAAGCAGGAATGGCGGCAAGGCTGGCCAGTGGTCGCCGCTTCGCTCGCGGGGATCACGCTGTGTTCGGCCCACGGCTATACTATCGGGGTAATGATCGCGCCGCTGGAGGAGGCATTCGGCTGGTCGCGTGCGGCGATTACCGGTGGGCTGCTGATTATCGCGGCAGTGGCGATTTTTGCCGCGCCGGTCGCCGGGCGCATGGCCGACCGGTTTGGCCCGCGCCGCGTGGCCCTGATCGGCGTGCCGATGTTTTGTGCCGCATTCGGCCTGCTGGCGACGGCTAACGGCAACATTTGGGGTTGGTGGGGGTTGTGGCTGCTGCTTGCCATTGGCAACATGGCCATCCTGCCAACGATCTGGACTTCGGCGATCAACAGCCGCTTCGATGCCAATCGCGGCAAGGCGCTCGCCTTTGCGCTGTGCGGCACTGGCCTCGCCGCTTTCCTGCTGCCACCGGTCACCACCCGGCTGATCGCGGCCTATGGCTGGCAGGGGGCCTATATCGGACTGGCAATCGCCGGTTTTCTCATCGTTTTTCCGCTGACCCTGTTTGCGTTCCGCAGCGCGCCGGTGGCCCAAGGGCTGGCAGCAGAAAAGCGTCCGGCGCTGGCCCCCGGCGAACTGCGCGACGCCATGCGCTCACCGCGCTTCCTCAAGCTGCTGGGGGCATCAACGGTGTTTTCCGTGGCGATCTGCGCGCTCACCACCAATTCGGTGCCGGTGCTGCGCGGGCTTGGTCACAGTGCGATTGCGGCGGCTGATACGGCTGCGCTGATGGGCTTCGGCTCAGTTGTCGGGCGGATCGCGGGCGGGTTCCTGCTGGACCGGTTCGACGCCAAAAAGATTGCCGCATTGAGCGTCATTGCGCCGATCGTCACCGCGCTGATGCTGCTCGCGGGCGGCGAGGACCGGCTGGTCGCCTCGGCTGCCTGCCTGTTCCTGGGCCTGGCCATAGGGGCAGAAGTCGATGCCTGCGCCTATCTGGCCGCGCGGCATTTCGGCCTCAAGAATTTTGGCGCACTGTTTGGCACGATCAACGGGCTGATGCTGTTCGGCAATGGAGTTGCGCCCTTTGCCGCCAACTATGTTTACGATCTCACCGGGTCCTATTCCTCGGTGCTCTGGGCGCAGCTCCCCGCCTGCCTGATCGCCGCGCTACTGTTCCTTGCGCTGGGCCGTTACCCCGACGAGGAAGTCGCGACATAGCACTGGTCAGCCCCGGCACGCTCTGCTAACCGCCCCTCCACACGGGCATCCGTAGCTCAGCTGGATAGAGTACTGCCCTCCGAAGGCAGGGGTCACAGGTTCGAATCCTGTCGGGTGCACCAATTTTACTATAAAATATCAATAGCTTAGGCGAGATGAAAATTCTCCAGCGGATGGATTTTGTCCATTTTGGCTATCTACAAAACATGCACAAAAAAGTGTTTCAAACCCTATCCCACTGATATATCTAGGGAAGGTAGTTTGGAGCCGCTGAATGGGCACGGAGCAAGACGATCGCATCGACCTTAGAGGCGATGGCAGGATCATCCTCTACAAACGCGAGGGTCTGAAGCGGCCTAAGTGGCAGGCCCGCATTCGGGTTCCGAACTCCACCGGGTACAAGATCGTCACCACTGGGACGGATGTGCTCCGGGACGCGGAG
>JANPPM010000323.1:0-7295 GCA_031428495.1 Novosphingobium sp. | reverse complement strand
TGTCACCGCTGCGAAACGCCGGGAGACATCGATGCCCTTCAAGGCCTTGATCGTCACACCAGCCGTACCGACAGGCACCAGCACCTGACTAACGCCCTGTTCGCTGCGCCCGGTGACCAGCAGATACTGCGCCTGCGCCGCAGATTCGGCGGGTTTGACCGCGCCGTCGATGATCAGGTCGCCGCCTTCGCGCCGAATAGTAACGCTTGCCTCGCCCGGTATGTGCCACGGCGCTGCACCAAGGCAGACCGAGACAATTGCCTGACCGGTCAGCACTTCGCCCAGCGCGGCCTTTTGCAGATCGCCGGCTTGGCCCGAAAGTGCCAGTGCCGCGACATTGCAATCGACCAGCGGTCCCGGTGCAGCGTTCTTGCCAAATTCGTAAGCGACCAGCGCCAGATCGACCAGTCCGCGCCCGCTGACGCTGCCGCCGCCGTCTTCCTCCGAAGCCAGCAGCATGGTCCATCCGAGCTCGCAGCCTGCGGTCCAATATGCCGGATCGAAACCCGCCGGGTGATCGCGGTCCTTGCGCATTTTTGCCAGCGACGCCCGGTCCACCAGATAGCGCGCGGTGGTGTCGCGCAGCAGCTCCTGATCGGAGGTTAAATCATGCCACATGGAATTCCGCTCCGCTTCAGTCTTGTTTTTTCGCGCCTACCAAAGGGCGAGAGCATCGGCTTGTCAATCGCGTTTGCCGCGCCGGGACGATTGACAATGCGCGCGAAGGCGAGCGAACAGGCTGGCGAACCTAAGGAGTGCTGCTGGCGTGAAAATTGGCGTGATCTATCCCCAGACCGAACTTGGCGGCGATCCCGAAGGCGTGCGCCGTATCGGGCTGGCCACCGAGGCGCTCGGCTTCGACCATTTGCTGGCCTATGATCATGTTCTCGGCTCGCCGCATGACCGCGAGCCAAAGCCGTCCGGGCCCTATACCGACAAGCACCCGTTCCATGATCCTTTCGTCATGTTCGGCTATCTGGCCGCAATCACCACGCGGATCGAGCTGGTCACCGGAGTGCTGATTCTGCCCCAGCGCCAGACTGCGCTGGTCGCAAGGCAGGCGGCGGATGTTGATCTGCTTTCGGGTCAACGCCTGCGTCTGGGCGTCGGCATCGGCTGGAACCACGTTGAGTATGAGGCGCTGGGGCAGGATTTTACCACGCGCGGCAAGCGGGTTGAGGAACAGGTGGCACTGCTCCACCAGTTCTGGACCGAACCGCTGGTGAGTTTTGCGGGAGCATACGACCAGATTGATCGCGCCGCGCTGAATCCGCGTCCTGTGCGTCCGATCCCGATCTGGCTGGGTGGTTTTGCCGATGTAGCCTTGCGCCGCGCGGCCCGAATCGCCGATGGCTTCATTTTTGCCCACGGTGCGGGCGACGCTTTCGAGATGATGCCCCGGCTGCGTCAGCTGCTCGGCGAGGCGGGCCGCGATGCGGCAAGCTTTCCGATGCAGTGCAACATGCTGACCGCCAAGAGCACGACTGCCGTGGCAGAAACCGCCGCGCGCTGGCGCGATGCAGGCGGCAGCCACGCGGCGATTTCAACCATGGGGCAGGAGCTCGCCAGCATTGAGGCGCATGTCGATTATATCGGCAATTGCGCCGAATTGCTGGGCCGCGAAGGTCTGCTCCCGGCTTAGGGATTGTTCTTCTTGTCGCGGGTTGAGCTGACCATGCCGGGAATGAGGAAGCCGATCGGATTGACGTCCATCGCGCGTTTTTTGAGCTCGCCTTTCATCTTGGCGTACTCTTCCTCCATTTCGGGGGTTACCGTGGCGCGGCTATCGGCCAGGGAGGCTTCGAAGTCTTCAGCCTTGACCTGTTTGGCGCTCTCGCCGCGCTTGCGGATCGCATTTAGGCCAGCGCGGCGGACCACGTCTTCCAGATCGGCGCCGGTGAACCGTTCGGTTCCTGCCGCGACCTTGGCCAGATCGACATCCTTGGCCAGCGGCATGTTTGCGGTGTGGATGCGCAGGATGTGCTCGCGCCCCTTGGCATCGGGCGTGCCCACGTAAACCAGCTCGTCCAGCCGACCGGGACGCAGCAAGGCCGGATCGATCAAGGCTGGGCGGTTGGTCGCGCCGATCAGCACGATCGACTGCATTTCTTCAAGCCCATCCATTTCGGCAAGTATCGTGTTGACCACCCGCGCGGTGACTTGCGGTTCACCCATGCTGCCGCCGCTGCCGCGTGCGGGCACCAGACTGTCGATCTCGTCGATAAAGATCACGCAAGGCGCAACCTGCCGGGCGCGGGCAAACAGCCGCGCTAAGTGCTGCTCGCTCTCGCCGTACCATTTTGAAAGCAGGTCGGACGACTTGACCGAGATGAAGTTAGCCTCGGCCTCCTTGGCCACCGCCTTGGCGAGCAGGGTCTTGCCGGTGCCTGGCGGTCCATAAAGCAGGAAGCCTTTGGCCGGGCGGATACCCAGCCGGCGGAAAGCCTCGGGATTGCGCAGGGGCAATTCCACGCCTTCCTTGAGCTTTGCCTGCGCCTCATCTAGGCCACCGATGTCGTCCCAGCCGATGTTGGGCACCTGCACCATGACTTCGCGCATCGCGCTTGGCTGCACGCGCTTGAGGGCTTCAAGGAAATCGTCGCGCGTAACGCACAGGCTCTCGAGCACGTCTGCCGGGATCGTCTGCGCCTCCAGATCGAGCTGCGGCATGATCCGGCGCACCGCTTCAATCGCCGCCTCGCGGGCCAGCGCGCCGATATCCGCTCCGACAAAACCGTGGGTGGTGCGTGCCAGTTCGTCGAGATCGACTTTTTCGCCCAGCGGCATGCCGCGGGTATGGATGCCGATGATCTCGCGCCTGCCCTTCTCGTCAGGCACGCCGATAACGATTTCGCGGTCGAACCGGCCCGGACGGCGCAGGGCTTCGTCGATGGCGTCGGGGCGATTGGTGGCGGCGATCACCACCAGGTTGGATCGCGCATGCAACCCGTCCATCAGCGTCAGCAATTGGGCGACCAGCCGCTTTTCCGCTTCGCCCGAAACCTGCCCGCGCTTGGGTGCGATTGAATCGATTTCGTCGATGAAGATGATCGCCGGGGCGGCCTTGGCGGCCTCTTCAAAGACCTCGCGCAGCCGCTTTTCGCTCTCGCCATAGGCTGAGCCCATGATCTCCGGACCGTTTATGGTGAAAAACTGCGCCTCGCTCTCGTTGGCAACCGCGCGGGCAAGCCGTGTTTTACCCGTTCCCGGCGGGCCATGCAGCAAGACGCCGCGCGGTGGATCGACACCCAGCCGCGTAAACAGCTCGGGGTACCGCAAGGGCAGTTCAACCATTTCGCGGAGCTGACGAATAGTGTCACCCATCCCGCCAACGTCATCATAGTTGATCTCGGCGCGGTTATCGCGCGCCTCCTCGAACTCTTCGCGCAGTTCGACCTCGGTGTTCTCGTCGATGTGGACGATGCCTTTGGGCACGGTGGCGACCACGGTGAGGCGGATCTGGGTGAGTGCGAAGGCGGGGGCATTAAACATCCGCTGCACCTGCGGTGGCATGTCGCGCACCTGCTGCTGGCCGGTGGTGGCGACAATATCGCCTGCGACCAGTGGCCGCGCGAAGAAATTGCGTTTCAGCGCCTCGGCCGGGCCTTGCAGCCGCATTTCCTTTTGTGCCGGGGCAAAAACCACTCGCGTTGCGGCCCGCGATTCTGCGCGGCGCACGGTGACATGATCGCCTGAACCAACCTCGGCATTGGCGCGCTGCAATCCGTCGAGCCGGATGACCTCAAGCCCTTCGTCCTCGGGATAGGCGAGCACCGCGCGTGCAGGCGTCGTCCGCTTGCCGATGATTTCGAGCACATCGCCTTCGGTCACACCCAATGCGGCCATGGCCGATTTGGGCATGCGGGCAATGCCATGTCCGCTCTCTTCCTGACGCGCCGCTGCAACCTGCAGCTTTACGGACTTGTCTTCTACGCTGACTGCCGCTTCGGCCATAAGGTTCGTTCCCGGATTGACGAAATGACAAGCTAGGAACTGGGGGAACGGATTGCAAACTGAGGCGCTGAGCAGCAGCCCTGCTATCGAAGACAAAAAGGGCCCGGTTGTTGCCACCCCCCTCCCGGGCAGGGACAAAAAAAGGCCCGGTTGTTGCCAACCGGGCCTTGGAAGTTTTGGGAGAGGATGCCTGAAAGGCGAGTTCTAATTGCCTCCGAATCGGAAATGCTGCAAGTGCGAAAAGATCATTTACAATTGCAAAAAATGCAATCTTATGAATTTTTCGCATTTTGGCACAGAAATAAAAGGTAAAATCCCTAGAGCGGCGTTGAGATTTTTTGCCTTCAACATTCTGGCTCCTATTGAATTGCTGCTATGCGGCGCGAATGGGGTTCAATGCGCCAGCAAGAGGGCAGGCCCATTCGGATTGGCGAGAAAATGGTTGGTGACGCCGCCGAAAATGAATTCGCGCATACGGCTCTTGCCATAGGCGCCCATTACCAGCAGCTGTCCTCCCAGCCCGTCTACCGCTGCCGCCAGCGTCTCGGCAACCGATCCGGCGCGGACCAATTCGGTCAGTTCAGCCTTTATGCCATGACGCGAAAGATAAGACATTGCGCCGGTTGCGGGAAACCCGCCCGCCTTCTCGCTCACCGTCAAGACGTGAACAGTGCCGCCGCCAGCGAGAAGGGGTACACACATTCGCAGCGCCAGCGCCGCTTCATTGCCGCCGTCCCATGCGATGCATATGCAATCGAGCGGCAACGTCAGAGTGGTTCCGCCGGGAACGACCAGCACAGGCGTACGCGCGTTCAGCGCCAGTTCGCCCGCTATGTTGCCTGCCTTTGAAACAATGATGACGTCGGCCAGCCGTGCCGCCGATCCCAAGGCGTCGATTGGGTCAGTTTCGCTGCGGATAACATTGAATGACACATCCTGACCGGTTAGCCGCGATTCAATTGCAGCGGCATGGGCGTCATCATCTTCCAGCGCCTGCTGCATAGCCGCGCTGGCTACATAAGCACCGCCCAATGGGTCCATAGCAATATACCGCGCCACCGGCGTATCGACCACGACGCTGAGATGACCGCCCGTCATCCGTGCCAAGGAGAGCCCGCTCTCGATCATCGCTGCCGATGAACCACCGCGATCCGCATGAACCAGAATCGAACGCATAGTCTTGCTCCCGTTATGTATGGGGCAAGTGGTGCCCGCTTTACTCCTTTGATGAAATGACATCGATCAAAGAAGGTTCCGGGGCGGCGCATTCGGGCCGTAGCCCTCCAAAAGTCTGGCAGGGAACGCTGCCCCGGTGATGACAAGCATACCGCAATCGCCTAGAGCTTGCCGAGTACGGCCAGCCACGCTCAGGGCCGCCAGCGGAGGAACGATGAACAAGCTTTTTCCCGACGCCGAAAGTGCTCTCGATGGCCTGCTCAGCGACGGCCTGCTGATTGCCAGTGGCGGCTTCGGACTGTGCGGCGTTCCTGAGCGGCTACTCGATGCAGTGCAGGCAAGCGGCGTCAAGGATCTGACTTTCGCCTCGAACAACGCCGGGATCGATAATGAGGGCATCGGCAAACTGCTGCGCACCCGGCAGGTGAAGAAAATGATCGCGTCCTATGTCGGCGAGAACAAGGAGTTCGAGCGGCAGTATCTGGCAGGCGAGCTTGAGGTTGAATTCTGCCCGCAGGGCACTTTGGCAGAGCGGATGCGCGCAGGCGGGGCGGGAATTCCGGGTTTCTACACCAAGACAGGCGTTGGCACTCTGGTGGCAGAGGGCAAGGAAGTGAAGGACTTCAATGGAGAGGATTTTATCCTCGAACGCGGAATCTTTGCCGACCTGGCGCTGGTCAAGGCGTGGAAGGCGGACGAAACCGGCAATGTCGTGTTCCGCAAGACCGCGCGCAATTTCAACGTGCCAGCGGCACAATGCGGCAAGGTTTGCGTGGTCGAGGTGGAGGAAATCGTCCCCGTCGGCACGTTTGATCCCGATTGCATCCATTTGCCGGGAGTTTACGTCCAGCGCCTGATCGTTGGTGCGCCCTATGACAAGAAGATCGAATTTCGCACCACTCGCACAACGGATGTCGGCTGATGACCAAGCATGATGGCCTGACCAAGGGCTGGACCCGCGATGAAATGGCTGCCCGCGCCGCGCGCGAGCTCAAGGATGGCTATTACGTCAACCTGGGCATCGGTATCCCGACTTTGGTCGCCAACCATGTGCCTGCGGATATCACCGTCACGCTGCAATCGGAAAACGGCATGCTGGGCATCGGGCCGTTCCCCTATGACAACGAAGTCGATGCCGACCTGATTAACGCTGGCAAGCAGACAATCAGCGAACTGCCGCATTCTGCCTATTTCGACAGCGCGGCCAGCTTTGCCATGATCCGCGGCGGGCATATCGACCTTACCGTGCTGGGCGCGATGGAAGTGGCGGAAAACGGCGATATTGCCAACTGGATGATCCCGGGAAAGATGATCAAGGGCATGGGCGGCGCCATGGATCTGGTCGCGGGGGTCAAAAAGATCATCGTCGTGATGGAACACTGCGCCAAGGATGGCAGCGCCAAATTCATCCCGGCCTGCACCCTGCCCCTCACGGGCCGCAATGTCGTCGACATGATCGTCACCGATCTCGCCGTGTTCCAGCGCCCCGACCACGCCAGCCCCTTCCGCCTGATCGAATGCGCGCCCGGGGTAAGCGGTGGTGAAGTGGCGGCCAAGACCACTGCACATTTCCTGACCTAAGGCATGGTGAGCGACCAAGTCCTGACCTAACGGGTCTCCGCCTGATTTTCCCTGTTATACGGGAATTAACAGGGAAATCGCAGTTTTCGCGGTGCCGATTGGCGACGCGATGGTCGCAAGAGCCGCAGAAATCCGGCGCTTTCCGATCAATTTCCCTGGACAAGGAACAGGGAATTTCGATTCCCATAACAGGGAATTGGCAGGTAGGTATCAGGGAAAGATCAGGCGGCGATCAGGCAAGTCGCCAGGATCAGAGCCGTCCCTGCCAGCGGCGATCGACTGCTTCGGTCTCGTCATCGTCGTCATCACGCATCTCGGCGTTGAGCAGGATCAGAGCAAAGCCGCTGCGTTGCCACAGCACCTGCTCTGTCATGGCCGCGACCTTGCCGGCATCGTGCAGGCCCAGCCAAAGTTCGGGCTCACAGGTTTCGATTGCCGAGGCATTGCCCTCGGGCAGGCGGTCGTTCCCGGCAGACCCGGCTGGCACTGATTGTCCGGGCGCAACTGCAATCCAGGGGAACAGGCCGTCCCGCCGGTAGCAGCGCAGGATCTTGCCCTCGCGTGCGATGATCACCGCAATGGCC
>JANPPM010000322.1:0-6310 GCA_031428495.1 Novosphingobium sp. | reverse complement strand
CAGATCTAGAAGAGGTCGGCTACGTCCAGCAGCCCAGTCAGCTTTTTCGGCGCGACGCTGCGCCAGCTTCGCGCCAGCCAGTCGCCGATCTCGTCCCAATCTACCTTTCGGCTATCGAGGCGGATCGAAATCCAGCCATCGCCGAAATAGGCGGGGCGCGAGTAGCGCCCGGGATCATTTTCGATCAGTTGCTGTTGTTCATCGAGCCCGCTTATCTTGACCAGCAGCGCCAGCTTGCCGTCGGAGTGGTGGTTAATCGCGACGTAGGCGAATTTCTTGCCCTTGATCACCCCAAAACAGGGCATGCCGTGCGACAGCGTTTCTTCGGCCTCTGGCTGGGCGAGGGCGCGGATGCGAACTTGTTCGACGCGCCATTCGGTCGATTGTTCGCGGCTGACCAGCTTGGCGAGGCACCTCGAATAGAGCTGATGTTCCGCGATGAGGACGCGCGCGGCGAGGCTCTCGGGCGTGTCGCCGGGGAGCACGGCTACAGAGGTCTGGCCCAGCATAGGTCCATCGTCGAGTTCGGTGGTCACCAGATGAACCGTGCAGCCTGCCTGCGCGTCTCCGGCCTCCAGTGCGCGTTCATGTGTATGCAGGCCCGGATATTTGGGCAGCAGCGAAGGATGAATGTTGAGCATCCGGTCCTGCCATCCCGCAACGAAATCAGGCGTCAGGATGCGCATGTAACCCGCCAGCGCCACCCATTGCGCGCCGCTCGCCCGGATTGCCGCATCCATCGCGCGGTCGTGATCGGCGCGGTCCATGCCCTTGTGCGGCAGGGCGAAAGTGGGCACGCCCTCGGCCTCTGCCAGCCGCAGTCCGGCGGCATCGGTCTTGTTGCTGGCAACCAGAACGATCTCATAGGGGCAGTCATCGGCGCGGGCTGCATAGAGCAGTGCCGCCATATTGGTGCCGCTGCCCGAGATGAGCACAGCGACTTTTGCGCGTTCAGGCCGCCCCTCAGGCAAGGTGCGAAGCGCTCCACGCCGCGCGGGCGCTCCATGCCTCCGCGCTGCCCGAAACGGTGCAGCCGCGTGTGCCCGACTCGATCGCGCCAATGCAGAACACGGTCTCGCCCGCTGCTTCCAGATCGCTCGTTACGCTCTCAACATCGTCCGCCGACAAGGCGAGCACCATGCCCAGCCCGCAATTGAACGTGCGTGCCATTTCGCCGGGTTCAATCTGGCCCTGTGCCTGCAGGAAGGCCATCAGGCGTGGCTGCTCCCAGGCATCGGCGTCGATCTGGGCATGCAGGCCCTGGGGCAGGACCCGCGGCACATTCTCCAGCAGACCACCGCCGGTGATATGCGCCAGGGCGTGGATGCGGCCGGAACGGATCACCGGCAGCAGGCTCTTCACGTAGATCCGCGTCGGCTCGATCAGATGATCGATCAACAGGCGGTCTGCGTCGAACAGCGCGGGGCGGTCCAGTTTCCAGCCCTTGTCTGTCGCCAGCCGCCGCACAAGCGAATAGCCGTTCGAATGGACGCCGGACGATGCAAGGCCTAGCAGCACATCGCCCGCCGCGACCTTGTCACCGGTCAGCTGCTCGCCGCGCTCCACCGCGCCGACGCAAAAGCCCGCAAGATCATAGTCGCCCGCCGCGTACATTCCCGGCATTTCCGCCGTCTCGCCGCCGATCAGCGCACATCCTGCCAGTTTACAGCCCTCGGCAATGCTGGCGACAACGCGCTCGGCAATGCCCGAATCGAGCTTGCCGGTGGCAAAATAGTCCAGGAAGAACAGCGGCTCTGCGCCCTGCACGATCAAGTCATTGACGCACATCGCGACCAGATCCTCGCCGATGCGGTCGTGCCGGTCATGGTCGATCGCCAATTTGACCTTGGTGCCCACGCCATCGTTGGCTGCCACCAGCAGCGGATCCTTGTACCCCGCCGCGCGCGGATCAAAGAAGCCGCCAAAGCCGCCGAGTTCCGCATCCGCGCCCGGCCGCGCGGTGGCTTTGGCCAGCGGGCCGATGGCTTTTACCAGCGCGTTTCCGGCGGCAATCGAGACGCCAGCCTGCGCGTAACTATAGGACTTGGGAGGGGGATTGTTGGACATCGTCAGCCGCCTAACCTTTTCCGGCTTGGTTTTCCATGCGTGTTTAGGCAAAAGACGCTCGGTTTTCCCCGATGACACCAATTTCCCTTCCCCCGCGCTGGCGGACCATCCGCCCCGGCCTCGCTGCGCGCGTTGCCATCGGACTTGTTCTGGCTCTCGCTCTGGCGCTGATTATCATCGGACCTGAGCGACTGTTGGCGCAGATTGAGGGCGAACGCGGTATTCTGCCTGCGGCTTCCTCCAGCGACATCCAGATCGGCGGGATCGAGGTCGAGACTACGGGCAAAGATGCGACCGAGGCGCGCATGAACGGCTGGAAGCTGGCGCAGCGCACCGGCTGGCAGATGCTCAAGGGTCCGTCGATGAGCGACGACCAGATCGACGGAATGGTTTCCGCCGTTGTGATCGAACACGAGCAGATCGGGCCAAAGCGCTATGTCGCGCGGCTGGGCGTGGTGTTTGATCGCGCGCGTGCAGGGCAGTTCCTGGTCACCGGCGAGGGCGGCGTCGCGCGCTCGCACTCGGCGCCGCTGCTTGTGCTGCCGGTGCTGTATTCGGGCGGTGTTGCACAGACGTTCGAAGTGCGCGGGCCCTGGCAAAAGGCTTGGGCAGGCTTTCGTTCAGGGGCCAGCGCGATCGATTATGTCCGGCCCGCAGGTAGCGGCGGCGAATCGCTGATTCTCACCGCCGGACAGCCCGGACGGCGCAGCAGGTTGTGGTGGCGCAATGTCCTCGATCAATTCAGCGCATCCGATGTCCTGATCCCGGTCGCGCGGCTGGAGCGGCAATGGCCGGGAGGGCCTGTCCGGGGTCTGTTCACGGCGCGCTATGGGCCGGACAATACCTATCTCGATAGCTTTGCCCTGACCGCTAATGATGAGGCGAGGCTTCCCGCTATGCTCGATGCTGCGGTCAAGCGGTTCGACGGGATTTTCAGCAATGCCTTGGCGCAGGGGCTGCTCAAGCCTGATGCGACGCTTTATTCAGATCAGCAGTCGCTCGATGCGGCACTCTCGGCATTGGTGGCCGCGACCCAGCCAAAGCCGGATGAGACGCCTGCGGCTGTGGCCAGCGGGGCTACGCCAAAGGCTGAGGCTAGCGAAGCCGCGACGCCCGATACGGTTACGACATACACTGTGCAGTTTGCGTCGCCCGATGCGCAGGCTGTCGATGCGGCGCTGGGAGCCGTGCGCGGTGCCGCGGGCGTGCGCGGTGCGGCAACATCGAGCATCGCCATCGGCGGAACCTCGGTTATGCGGGTGACCTATGCCGGCGAACTCGACGCGCTGGCCGCTGCGCTGCGTGCGCGCGGATTTTCGGTAACAGTCGGGGCCAACGCGCTGAGCATCCGGCGCTAGTCATGTCGCAGATCGCATTGCCGCTCGCGCTCGCAGACGGTGCGGGGCCTTCGCGAATCGTCGCGGGCAATGCCAATGCCGCTGTTATCGACGCATTCGTCCAGCCTGCGGCATGGCCCTTTCGCAGCGCCGTCCTCTCCGGGCCGCCGCGCTCTGGAAAATCGCTGCTGGCCCGCTGGTTCGCCGCGAGCGGGAAGGGCGAGGCGATTGACGATGCGGACAGTCTTGATGAAACCAAGCTGTTCCACCGCTGGAACCGGGCGCAGGAAAGCGGCACTGCGCTGTTGCTGGTCAGCAATGCTGCCAGCGAGGGTTGGCGGATCACACTTCCCGACCTAGCTTCGCGTATCGGCGCGGCGTTGCACCT
Organism: Novosphingobium sp.; assembly: GCA_031428495.1. Lineage (GTDB taxonomy): Bacteria > Pseudomonadota > Alphaproteobacteria > Sphingomonadales > Sphingomonadaceae > Novosphingobium. Next base: position 2,518 of record JANPPM010000322.1, on the reverse strand, counting down.
CCTTATTGGCGCGCCAGACGATGCCATGCTGGCGGAACTGATCGGTCTGCATGCCGAGATGCGCGGGTTGGTGCTGGAAGAAAGTGCCGCTGCCTATCTTGTCCCGCGATGCGAGCGTAGCCATCTGGGCGTCGAGCGGCTGGTGGCTACTATCGACCAACTGAGCATGGAGCGCAAGGCGGCGCCTACCATGGCAATCTGGCGCGACGCGCTGGAACTGATCAATGGGGTGAAACAGCCGCGCTTGCTTTGAAACGCATTTGGTGGAAAAATCAGTACGATGTTCGCAAATCTGACGGCCTATCTCGATTCCATCGTCGCGCGCGATCCCGCGCCGCGTTCGCGCTGGGAAGTGCTGCTCTATCCGGGGCTGTGGGCGGTTGGCTGGCACCGGGTGGCCAATTGGCTGTTTGGCGCGAAGCTTTATTTTCTGGCGCGCGCAGTCAATCACCTTGCCCGCTTTCTCACCGGGATCGATATCCATCCGGGTGCAAAAATCGGCAAGCATCTGTTTATCGATCACGGCTTTACGGTGATTGGCGAGACCGCCGATATTGGTGATAATGTCACGATATACCAATGTGTTACTCTGGGCGGGACCAACCCCGCCAATGGCAAGGGCGGCAAGCGTCACCCCACCTTGCTCGACAATGTCATCGTCGGATCGGGCGCGCAGATTCTGGGGCCGATTACTGTCGGCCAGCGCGCGCGCGTTGGGGCAAACGCGGTGGTGACCGAGGACGTGCCCGAAGGCGCAACCATGGTCGGGGTCAAGGCCCGCTCAACGCTGGTCGCGGCGGAAACCTGGCAAAAGGACTTCATGCCCTACGGTACGCCGTGTTCCGACAAGTTCGATCCGGCAACGCAAAAGCTGGAGATTATCCAGTGCGAGCTGGAAACGCTGCAAAAGCGCCTTGCGCTGCTGCTGGCAGAGCGCGATGCCGAAGAAGCGAAGCAAGTCCCGCCCAAGGCGACAGCGCGCAAGCGCGGGGGTAGCAAGTCGGCTTGAGCGCGATAATCACGCCTTTTCCGACTCCCGCTTCGCGGCTCGCCCAGACGGGTTTCGACCGTCTCGAACTCGCCCGCATTCTTGATCTCTATGGCCGCATGGTCGCTGCTGGCGAATGGCGCGACTATGCGATGAATTTTGATCGCGACGCCGCCAGCTTCTCCGCCTTCCGCCGCGCCGCCGAACGCCCGCAGGCGCGGATCGAAAAACGCCCGGCGCTGCGGAACAAGCAAGGCATGTGGACGTTGTATGGCGAGCTTGGCCAGGTGCTGCGGCGCGGGCATGAGCTTGCGGGCGTGCTATCACCGGTTGAGCGCCGCTTGCTCAAGGTCGTCGGCGACTGATTGTCCCTGCGGTCTTTGCCATCCACGGCGGGTTGGTAAACCGTAAGGGATCACAGATGAAAACAGCAGATCGCAAAGACGCATTCAGCACCAAGAAGCGTGCGATTGCTTATGTCATGGATGCGCTTGCCGCGATTGATGCCGGGCGCACGCAAAGCTACGATTTTGTATCCTCAGCCGATGTTACCGGATTCTGTCAGGCAATCGGCTTTGCCAGCACCTGGGCAGGCAAGACGTATGATGCAATCGCCCCGGTTGCGAGCTCTCTCAAGGTTAATGTGGTGCCCGAGGACGAGGCCAAGATTGTGCTGGCGATCATCAAGGACATGATCGCGCAGGTCATGCTCAAATCGCGCGATGGATCACCGTTCGACAAGACGATCATCAACGATTTCCTGCCCAAATCGCGCCCAAATTCGGGCAAGGGGGGCTTCGCGGGCGAGGCGACTCTGGGGCATCTTTGGGAATGGCAGTATGCGCTCGCGGTTGAGCTGGAACACGGCCGCACGCGCGGGGCCAATGTCACCAACAACCATCCGCTGCTCACTGGGCTGATCGTGCTTGCCCACCTTTCGGAAGACAAGCTCTACTATGCCAGGCTTGCCTCCATGGAACTGGAAGGCGAATTGACCAACGCAGTGCTGGAGAAAGCGCCTGACAAAGACGTTGCAGACTATGCCCGCAGGCACCAGATCGCACGGGTTTATCTTGGCCGCCGCCTTGAGGAAAAGCTGACGGCGGACCTTGATATTCCGGGCTAGCCAGCTGCCTTTTGCAGCATGCCCATCGCGTGCATCGATTGCTCAAGCCCGTTCTGGATCACGGCATCGCCGCTGCGGTCACTGATCTTGTCCCATGCAGCAGCAAAGCCTTCGACCGTGCACTCGCCTGCGCCGAGCAATACGCCTTCGTTCATCGTGACAAAGGCGCTCTGGCAGACGCCTGCGCCCGCGCCGACAATCGCGTTCGAAGGCGCGTCGTCTGACACGAGAAACAGTGCGGCAGGCGCAACGTTCTCAGGGCTGAATGCCTTGTACGCCTCCTCGGGGAAGATATCTTCGGTCATCCGCGTGCCGGCAGTCGGCGCGAGACTGTTGACCCGGATGTTGAACTTCGCGCCTTCGAGATGCAGCGTCTTGGCAAGGCCGACCACGCCCATTTTCGC
>JANPPM010000321.1:0-5610 GCA_031428495.1 Novosphingobium sp. | reverse complement strand
CCGCCCGCCTCGCCGCGCACTACGTCTGTGCCGCGCAGCGCATCGAGCAGGCTGGTCTTGCCGTGATCGACATGGCCCATTATCGTTACCACCGGCGGCCGCGATTGAAGCGTCTCATCCGCATCGACATCGGCGGCGTGGTCAATATCGACATCGCTTTCCGACACGCGCAGAATGTTGTGGCCGAAATCGGTGACCAGCAGCTCGGCAGTGTCCTGGTCGATGACCTCGTTGATCGTGACTGGCACGCCCATCTTGAACAGGGCTTTGACCAGATCCGCGCCCTTCTCGGCCATACGGTTGGCCAGTTCCTGCACGGTGATGGCTTCGGGCACGACGACATCGCGCACCTGCTTTTCGCGGCTCTGGTGTTGGCCAGCGAAATGGGCGCGCTTTTCCTTTTCGCGGGCCCGCTTGAGCGCGGCAAGGCTGCGTGCGCGCGCGCCTTCGTCCTCGTTCAGCGCCTTTGAGACGGTCAGCTTGCCCGACTGGCGACGACTTTCCACGACCTTGTCGCGCGGATGGACGATCTTCTTGATCGGCGGTTCGGGACGCTTGGGCTGGGCAACCGGCGTGAACCGGCGCGGTGCGGGCGTTGCGTCTGCGGTCGTCGCTTCGGGAGCGGCTTCGGCTTCGGTTACGGGCGCAGCTTGCTCGGCCACCACTGGCTCTGCAGCAGGCGCAGCCGCAGGTTCGGCAACAACGGCAACAACGGGCTCAGGTGCGGGTGCAACTGGTGCGACTGGTGCGACCGGATCGGTCTTCGGCTCAGTCTTCTGACGTCCAAGCTCGAGTGCCCGCGCCTTTTCTTCCTGCTCGCGCTTGTTGGCGGCTTCAGCCGTATTGAGGCGCGCTTCTTCCGCTTCGCGCAGCAGGCGTGTCTGCATTTCCTGACGACTCTCTGCCGAAACAGCAGGCGGGGCTTTCGGCTGCGGCTTGGGTGCCTCGACGACGACAACGGGTTCGGGCGCAACTGGCTCAGGCGCGGCAACCGGGGCCTCGCCGGGTTTGCCGAGCAGCTTGCGGCGCTTGACCTCGACCACCACCTTGTTGGTGCGGCCATGGCTGAAGGTCTGCTTGACCTCGCCTGCCTGAACCGAGGTCTTCAGCCCCAGCGGCTTGCGGCCCAGAGTCGGTTTGTCTGTAGTGTCGGTCATTTCCAGGTACGCCCTTTGGTCTCTATCATATCGTCACGACATCCGGCGCGGCATCATCTGCCGACCGGTTGTCCAAATCACTTTTGGTCACTTCATCCTGCGCCAGAAACTGCGTCAGACGCTGGAGCAGGCCATCGATCCTTTGCGCTGCAGCTCTATCTGTCAGCGCCAGGTGGACGACATTCTCGCGGCCCAATGCCACAGACAGCGTCGCGCGGTCCAGTGGCAAGCGCGATCCAGCCTTACCGGTGCCCTCGGCACCTTCGCCGACACGCCATGCCTGATCTAGCTTGCGGGCACCGTCCACGCTGGAATCCGCCGCATGGGCGAGCCAGGCGACCCGTCCACTGCGCGCTTTTTCAGCGATCCTCTCGGATCCGAGCAGTAGAAAGCCGGTCCGCATTTCCAGCCCGAGCCGGTCAGTCAGTGCCCGCAGCAATGCTGCTTCAATCTTTGCGCCGAGGTCGTCAGGAATAGATAGCGCCTCGCCCTTGAAGGCCCGCGCCAGTGCGCCTTTGAGCTTGCCCTTGCTTTGCGCCGTTTCCAGATCGCCACGCGAAACGCTGATCCAGGCCCCGCGTCCCGGTGCACGTGCAAACACATCTGGCAGCACGTCGCCATCAGGCGATATGGCAAGCCGGATGAGCTCATCCCGGCCGCCATTGCGCCCGGTGAGGATGCAGCGTCGCTCCGGCGAGTTGGGGTCCGCCGGATGCGCTTCGAGGCTGTCGGAGCCTAGCGGGTCATTGAGAGGAATCCGCATCGGCGGCCTCCTCGTTTGACGGCCCGGACGAATCTTCGTCTTCGAACCAGTGGGCGCGCGCGGCCATGATGATCTCGTTGCCCTGTTCTTCGGACAGACCGTATTCGCCGAGCACGCCGCCCTTGTCTTCTTCGCGCTTGTCGCGGCGCACCGGCGCAGCGCCGTCGCGGCGGCGCTGTTCCTGACGCTTCTTGGCGATCAGTTCGTCCGTCGCCAGATCGGCGAGATCGTCGAGCGTCTTGATCCCGGCCTTGCCCAGCGTGACCAGCATCGCTTCGGTGAGGTGCGGAAGCTCTGCCAGTGCGTCCTCGACACCCAGTGCCTGGCGCGCATCGCGGTTTGCGGCGTCGCGGCGTTCCAGTGCCTCGACAGCGCGGCTTTGCAGCTCTTCGCCCAACTCGTTGTCAAAGCCTTCGATCGCGGCGATTTCGGCGATGTCGATATAGGCGACTTCTTCAAGCTCGGTGAAGCCTTCGGCGACCAACAGCTGCGACAGCGTCTCATCGACGTCGAGCTCTTCCTCGAACATCTTGGAGCGCTCGGCAAATTCGCGCTGGCGCTTCTCGGAACTTTCCGCCTCGGTCAGAATGTCAATCTGGCTGCCGGTCAGTTGGCTGGCGAGCCGCACGTTCTGCCCGCGCCTGCCGATAGCAAGGCTGAGCTGATCGTCAGGCACGACGACTTCGATGCGGCTTTCCTCCTCGTCGATGACAACGCGGCTGACGGTCGCAGGCTGCAGCGCGTTGACGACGAACGTCGCGGTGTCTTCGCTCCACGGGATGATGTCGATCTTTTCGCCCTGCAGCTCCTGGACCACCGCCTGAACGCGGCTGCCCTTCATGCCGACGCAGGCGCCGACCGGATCAATCGAGCTGTCGCGGCTGATCACGCCAATTTTCGCGCGCGAACCTGGGTCACGAGCAGCGGCCATGATGGTGATGATACCGTCGTAGATTTCAGGCACTTCCTGCGCGAACAGCAGCTTCATGAATTCAGGATGTGCGCGGCTGAGGAAAATCTGCGGCCCGCGGTTCTGGCGTTCGACCTTGGAGATATAGGCGCGGACACGCTCACCAACGCGGGCGGCCTCACGAGGGATCTGCTGATCGCGGCGGATCACGCCTTCGGCGCGGCCAAGGTTGACAATGACATGGCCGAATTCAACCGACTTGATCACTCCGGTAACGATCTCGCCGGCGCGGTCCTTGAATTCCTCATACTGACGATCACGCTCGGCATCGCGGACCTTCTGAAAGATCACCTGCTTGGCCGACTGCGCATCAATGCGGCCGAGTTCCACAGCGGGCAGCGGATCGACGATGAAATCGCCCAGCTTGGCACCGGGCTGCAGCTTTTCAGCGGCCTTGTGGTCAACCTGCTTGAAGTAATCCTCAACCTCCTCGACCACCTCGACCACGCGCCACAGGCGCAGGTCGCCGGTGCGCGGATCGAGCTTGGCGCGAATATCGTTCTCAGCGCCATAACGACTGCGCGCGCTCTTCTGGATCGCTTCTTCCATCGCCTCGATGACGATCGACTTGTCGATCATCTTCTCGGTCGCCACCGAGGTGGCAATTGCAAGCAGTTCTGCGCGATTGGCGGAAATCGGACTGGCCATATTCAGTCTTCCTGTTCTTCGAGAATTTCGTCGGCGACGCCGAGCTCTTCTTCGTCTGCACCAGACGTATCGAGCGGGCGCGTGGCGGCAATCAGCCGGTCGGTCAAGACCAGCTTGGCGGAAATGATGTCAGCAAGGGCGAATTGCACCGTGCCGGACTTTTTATCGTCGAGGGTCACAGTCTCACCCTCAATCCCGACCAGATCGCCCTGCACGGTCTTGCGGTTACCCTCAACCGGTGTTGCAAGATGAACTCGGGCCTCATGTCCTGCCCACTGGGCAAAATCCTTAGGCCGGGTAAGCGGGCGGTCGATCCCTGGTGAGCTGACTTCGAGCCGGTAGGCCCCTTCGATCAGTTCTATACCCTGGAGTTCCAGCTCGTCGATGCGGTCCGAAATGCGGCGCGACAGGGCAGCGCAGTCTTCGATAATCAACTGGCCGGTCTCGGGCCGTTCAGCCATGATCTGCAGCGCGCGCTCATCATAACCCGCTTCACTGATCCCGCCGCCAGCCTCGCTCTTGCCGAAAATCTTGACGCGCACGAGATCAAAACCAAGCGCCGCAGCCTCGGGTTCAACCATCTCTATAATGCGCGCGATATTCGCCATGGGTGCTCCGTTGCCCCACAAAACCGCAACGGAGTTTCGCGCCGGCCCCTTTCGGCGCCAGCCCGGACGTTGCTAACAATGTCGGGATGAAGCGTCATTATGCCAGCTTGGCGGAAAAAGCAAGGGCGGCGACAGCATTGCTGTCACCGCCCCGCATCCGGCCCCCAATTTCCCGAAAGAATGGTCCACAGGGCCGAAACTGAAATCCTGAATGCCTAGTCTTTGTTGACTTTGGCCACTGCACTCTGCGTTTTATCGAAGCCACCAACCGCCTGATCCTTGAGCGCCAGCGGCGAATATTCTTCAACGCCTGCCATCTTGGCTGCGCTATCAGCCACCTTGAGCGCCTTGTCAGTCAGCGAGGTCTTGCCCGCCTGACTGGTCGCAACAGGTGCCGAAGCATTCGCTGCCCACGGGCTCGACGGCACAGCAGCATCATCATTTCCCGACATGAAGAAAATCCCCAGCGCAATTGCGCCGATCACCAGAAACTTGTGACGTAAAATCGCGCGTGCAAAACCGAACATGTTGCCCCCCAAAGCAGTACCGAACCTGAGTAACAACACGTGGTGTAAATTCGATTAACCGGTAACCTTTGCCACTGGCACCTCGCCGCAAAACTGCTAGGTGGCGCGCGATGCCCCACCCGCCCAGAACTCTCGACGACATCCGCGAAGAATATCTCTTCCTCGAAGGTGATGAACGCTACCGCCTGCTGATCGAGCTGGGCCGCGAACTGGATGACATGCCTGCCGCGCTCAAGACCGATGCCACGCTCGTGCGTGGCTGCTCGGCAAGTGTCTGGGTCTATCCTACACGGGCCGAGGACGGCACGCTGCATTTCCTCGCCGATAGCAACGCTGCGATCACCAAGGGCATTGTCGCGCTGGTAATCGCCGGTGTGCAGGATCGCCCCGCAGCCGACGTAGCCTCAACTGACATCGCGCAGACCCTTGAACCTTTCGACCTCAAGAACCAGCTAAGTTCGAACCGGACGCAAGGAGTGCCGAACATGATCGCGCTGATCCGCGAAACCGCCGCGCGCTTCGCTCCAGATTCTCCGACGGCTTGACCCGTCCGTTTTACCTCGTCGGCGGGATAGCCGCGATGGGCCTCGGACTAGTGGGGATTGCCCTGCCGATCATGCCCACCGTCCCGTTCCTGCTGCTCGCCGCGTTTTGCTTCGCACGCAGTCGCCCCGAGTGGGAGCAGCGCCTGCTCGATCATCCACGCTATGGCCCAAGCCTGCGCGACTGGCGCGAGCGACAAGCCATCAGCCGCAAGGCAAAGGTGGCGGCGGTCGGCGCGATGACGGTGGGGGTCGGCTTTACCTGGTTCACGGTGGGCTGGCCGTGGGTGCTGATCTCCCTTGCCGTACTGACGATCTGCGGCACATGGATATGGACGCGGGCGGAATAACCACTGCCCTTTGTCCAGCCGCCTGGTTCCTGACAATTCGCATGT
>JANPPM010000320.1:0-11611 GCA_031428495.1 Novosphingobium sp. | reverse complement strand
CATGAGACCCGCCGCGCCGCCGGCTGCATTGGCAAAACAAAGCCCGAGGACAAGGTAGGTCAACACCAGGCCCGCCGAAACGAGCCAATCGAGCCAGTAGCTGCGCCAGGGGAACCGCGCTTCGACTAGTTCGAGAGCAATTAAGGTCAAGGACCACAGCAGGATCGCCGAGCCGAACGGCTGGCCACTGTATATATCGTCAAACGCGCCAAGCGGCAGACCAGCCCAGATCGGCAGAACCCCCGGGCGCACTTGCCGCCAGCCAAGGAGCAGCAGAAAGCCGAGCGGGGGCAGCACTGGCGCGGAGGCAATTACCGGCATGGCCGGAATCAATGACGCAAGCATGATGGAAAGCCACGGCGCGGCATGGGCAAGAACCGGGGAGGGTGCGCGATTCAGTTTGCTGCCACGAAACCGCAGCACAATAGGCCGGGTGACAAGATCAATTGGGTTCATGGTTGCGGTGCAGGGCTTGCACCTGACGACGCAGCGCTCACCGCCTCGGATGCCCAAACCGGCTCGACAGAGACATAGTCGCTGGCCGCAGGATCGCTGAGCACGCGGCCCAAAGCCCCGTCTCGCGTCAGGCTGTCAACCACGGCAATAGGAATCCCGGGACGATATAGCCCACCGGAACCCGATGTGACAAAGGCGTCACCGCGCTTCAGAGGGTTGATCCCCAAGCTGATCAGGCGAATCTGCACCCGGCCATCCGACCGTCCCTGTGCAAAAGCTGGCAGGCTGTCACTCGCGCGACGCACCGGGACCACGCTCTCGCCGTCAGTGATCAGCAGAACCCGCGACGTTGCGCGACCGACTTCCAGAACCCGCCCCACCAGTCCCAGCGGCGAGCGCACTGGCATGCCGATAGTAACGCCTTGGACTGAGCCAGCCGAAATCGTGGCAAACCGGCGCGTACTCGATGCGCTCGAAGCAACTAGGCGAGCATAGGCAATCGGCTTGGTATCGACATCGCCAATCTGGAGCAGCGCCTTAAGTCGCTGGTTTTCCTGTGCCGTCGCGGCAGCCTCGATCAACTGCGCACGCGCAATGGCCAGATCCCGCTTTAGAGCTGCGTTCTGATGCGCTGCGGAAAAATAGCCCCCAATCGCACCGAATATGTCATATCCTTTAGTTCGTCCGCTCGCCGCAGCCGCTGCGACCGGCGCAGCCGTGTCACTGCCAAGGCTGCGCAAACCCGAAAAGGCCGAAGGATTGGCAATCGCGATCAGCAGCAGAGCGCCGCCAATCAGCGCGCCGACCGCTGCCGCAATATATCCCAGAAAGTTGGTGTATTGCGCCCGGCGGGAATAGCTGGAGCGCCTGTTTGGCGGCGGCGCCATAAGGTGCCCCCTTTTCTCAGGCGGTCATCAGGACGCCGCGATAGATCGGGTCTTCCATCGCGCGGCCAGTGCCGAGCGCGACGCAAGACAGCGGGTCTTCGGCAACGCTGACGGGCAGGCCAGTTTCCTCACGCAGATACTCGTCCAGCCCCTTGATCAGCGCACCGCCGCCGGTCAGCACAATGCCTTGATCGACGATGTCAGCAGCAAGTTCAGGTGCAGTGTTTTCCAGCGCGATACGCACGCCTTCTACAATTGCACCAATGGGTTCGGACAGAGCCTCAGCGATATTGGCCTGCGTGATGGTGATTTCCTTGGGCACACCATTCACGAGATCACGGCCCTTGATATGGATCGTCTCGCCAATGCCATCAGCCGGCACCGTAGCGACACCATAGTCCTTTTTGATCCGCTCGGCAGTGCTTTCACCGATCAGCAGATTATGGTGGCGGCGAACGTAGGAGACGATGGCTTCGTCCATCTTGTCACCGCCAACCCGCACAGACGTAGTATAGGCCAGGCCGCGCAGGCTCAGCACGGCAACCTCGGTAGTCCCGCCGCCGATATCAACGACCATCGATCCAACCGGTTCTGTTACTGGCATATCCGCGCCAATTGCCGCCGCCATCGGCTCAAGGATAAGGTAAACTTCACTTGCACCCGCATTCGATGCCGCATCGCGGATGGCGCGGCGCTCAACCGAGGTAGAACCGGAGGGAACGCAGATGACAATTTCAGGATAGCGAAAAAGGCTCTTCTTGCCGTGTACCTTGCGGATGAAATGCTTGATCATTTCTTCGGCAATTTCGATGTCGGCGATAACACCGTCGCGCAGGGGGCGGATCGCCTCAATGTTGTCAGGCGTCTTGCCCATCATCATCTTCGCGTCCTCGCCAACGGCCTTGACGCGCTTGATCCCGTTGATTGTTTCGATGGCCACCACAGAAGGCTCATTGAGCACGATTCCGCGGTCCTGCACATAGACCAGAGTGTTGGCCGTCCCGAGGTCAATTGCCATGTTCTGCGAGCTAAACCTGAAGAATCGCGACAGGAAAGAAGCCATTGATAAATCCGTAGTATTTCCGGGGACTTGCTGTGCAGAGTGCGGCAGCTGCGGGCCGGTATGTGACAAGGAAGGCGGCTCCTTAGCCGAGCTTTGGAGTAAAGGCCAAAAAATTGTGTCTAAATGGCGCAGCTATCCACCTTCCTGCCTCGAATTTGCGGGCAATGAGCGCTAGGCAGTGGATATGCCCAAAATCCGCCGCCTGCCCGAAGGACTCGTCAACCGTATCGCAGCGGGCGAAGTGGTCGAGCGCCCGGCCGCCGCGCTCAAAGAATTGATCGAAAATTCGATTGATGCGGGCGCGACGAATATCGCGATCAGGCTTGGTAGCGGCGGACTCGATCTGATCGAGGTCACCGACGATGGCTGCGGCATGACGGCGGACGAAATTGCGTTGGCGCTGGAACGTCATGCCACCTCGAAGCTGCCCGATGAACAGATCGAACTGGTCGCGACACTCGGCTTTCGTGGGGAGGCGCTGCCCTCGATTGCCAGCGTTGCCCAGCTGACGATTGAAAGCCGCACGAGAGACAGCGGCGAGGGCTGGCGGCGCGTCGTCGATCATGGCGAACTGGCGAGTGAAGGACCGGCCGCATTGCCGCCGGGAACGCGCATTCGGGTCGAGCAGCTGTTCGCGCGGGTTCCTGCCCGCCGCAAATTCCTACGCTCTGCCCGGTCTGAATATGCCGCCTGTCTCGATGTCGTCCGCCGCCTCGCGATGGCGCGGCCTGAGATCGGCTTGACGCTTGATCACGATGGCCGCCGTACCCTGGCAGTGCAGGGCGGCGATACACTGGCCACGCGGGTTTCACGCATCGTCGCGCGGGAACTGGCAGAAGACGGTGTCATCATCGACTTAGAACGCGGACCAGCGCGGCTCACCGGCATAGCCGGCTTGCCGACGTTCAACCGCGGGGTCGGTGATCATCAGTATCTGTTCGTCAATGGCCGACCGGTTAAGGACCGGCTCCTGATCGGCGCGGTGCGCGGCGCCTATTCAGACATGCTCGCCCGTGATCGCCATGCTGTGCTGGCACTCTTTCTCGACCTTGCGCCCGAAGAAGTCGACGTCAATGTCCACCCCGCCAAGACTGAAGTCCGCTTTCGCGACCCGGCCTTCGTGCGCGGATTGATCGTCAGCGGCCTGCGCCATGCGCTCGACAACGCGGGACAGCGCGCGGCCCAATCTCCATCTACCTCGGCGATGGCGAACTGGCAGAGCGAGCCAGTTGCGCCTGCGCCTGGCCTGCAATCGCTTTTCGCACGCCAGTTTTCCGCCCCATCATACCGCGTGAGTGAGGCGGGGCAGGCGTTCGCCGGATTCGGGCGCGGCTATGAGGAGGCCTTGCTGGTCCCCTCCGCCCGTGCCGAAGCGGCAGACGAACATGTGCATGCCGATGCCGAGCAATTTCCACTTGGGGTTGCGCGTGGGCAGTTCGCCGGAACCTATATCATTGCGGAAGCGGCGGACGGTCTGGTACTCGTCGACCAGCACGCAGCGCACGAGCGGTTGGTACTCGAACGACTGCGGGCCGCAGGAGCTGGCAAGAGCAACGCCGCTGCGCAGGCCCTCTTGCTCCCCGAGGTTGTCGAGCTAGACGAAACTGCCTGCGACCGCTTGGAAGAGCGTGCCGCCCAGCTCGCAGGCTATGGTCTCGCGATCGAACGTTTCGGCCCTGACGCGGTGCTGGTGCGCAGCGTTCCTGCCGCGCTGGCCTCGGGTGATGTGCAGGCACTGGTCCGCGATGTCGCCGATGACCTGGCGCAAAATGGAGATACATTGCTTCTTGGCGAGCGGCTGGATCATGTACTCGCAACCATGGCCTGCCACGGCTCGGTCCGCGCGGGAAGAGTGCTGTCGGTGGCTGAAATGAATGCACTGCTTCGCGAAATGGAGCGCACGCCGAGGTCCGGACAGTGCAATCACGGTCGCCCGACCTGGGTAAAGCTGGCTCTTGCCGATGTCGAGAAGCTGTTCGGACGGCGGTAGAAGACCGCGATTACAATCTTTTAATTTCAGCCGCCCCGCAGCTTTGGCCAATCTCCCCCCGGGGCACTGTGCCTCCACTGTCAGGGGAAAATCCATGAATTTGCCTAAAATCGATCTCTCGTCGCTTCCCGATCTCGATACGCTTACCGGAATGTTTGGCAGCTTGCTGCACACCAGCCGGATCATCGATTCAGACGATTCGATCGTCGTCCTCATGGCCTTCGTTTACGAAGTGACGACACGCTGACGTGACCATCACGATCGGGATTTTTGCCGGATGATTGTCCATCCCGAATTGCGCGCACTGCGGGGAGACGACTCTCCGCAGTGCGATGCGCAAGATGCCCTGCAGCAAGCGCTGGCGCATTGGCAGGGCTCACCCGATATCGCAGCGGTCATCGCAGAGCTGGAACATTTTGCCGCTGGGGGAGAACTTACGGATTACCCCGCCCTTGCTGACCTGTTCACGACGCAGAACAGCGCCGCAGATCGGTTATCAGCGAGTTTTTCCGGCGCGATGTGCGCGGCGATCGCGGCCAATCCGCTAGGCCATGTTCCGCTGCGGCATTTTACCGATGGGGTCACATCAACGATACTTCTCGCTCGTGCAGTCAATGTGACATTGTCGTTAGTTTCCATCGATGGCGAAGGGCTCGATCACCGTCCGCAATCGGCCACTGCCAGTTTCGGCCCCCATCAGACTTGGGAGCATGTGCTCGGCGGCAGCGCTACTGTTGAGTTGGTCGAATGCCGTCCAACAGGGCCAAAGAGCGCCGAATTTGTCCGCCGCGAAGCCACGATCGGGAAGGGCTCGACCCAATTCCGTGATGGTACGCGCCATGCGCGGCTGCTTCGCCGTATCGACGGCACCTTAGTTTCGCTGCGGCTTCAGCGTCGTAGCACCAGCGCCGGGGTAACCCGCGAATACGATCTGACAAGTGGCGCGCTGTTGCATCAGGCGGCGGGCAATCCGCGCGATAGCCGAATCGAGATGATGCTGGCACTGCTCGGCCGCATGCGCCGCGCCGATGCCGCGCCGGTCATGGCGGAGCTGGCGCTGGGCGAGGGCAGCACTGCTCTGCGTTGGCAAGCGCTGCGAGAGTGCCTTGCGCTCGATACATTGCGCGGATTCCTTGCGTTGGCCGCCCTTGCTGCGGATCCCACAGACAGCCTTGCGGGGCCTGCCGGGGCATTGCGTGCCCAACTGCTTGAGGCCCATCCGCAATTGAAAGAACTTGAGCCATGCCCCGCGTAATCACTTTGGCCGACGAACAGACTTCGAGCCTTGCTGAATGTTCAGATGCTTTGCTTTCGCAGGGTTTTCGTCCGGATGATGAAGAGAGCCTGCACCATGCCGCCCTACAACTGCGCCGCCTCGGCAATGACCGCAATTTTCTGGGTGACTTGCTGATTGGCGAGCTTTCCCAACACCACAAGGCCGACACCGGCGAAAACAGTTATGGCCCGCAGGTCATCATGTTGCGCCCGCCGGGTGTCGGCGATTTCTTCCTGCGCGCGAATATCTGGCCATCGGAAGACGAGCACTCGATGCGCGCCAGCGGCGGCGGACCGTTCGTTTATTCCTTGCCGCACGATCACAATTTCAGCTTCCTGACGCTGGGCTATTTCGGGCCGGGCTACTGGAGCAATTACTACGAGTACGATTATGACGCGGTCACTGGCTGGCAAGGCGAGGATGTGAAGCTGCGCTTTGTCGAACGGTCGCAGCTGACTGAAGGCAAAATCCAGCTCTACCGCGCGCATATCGACGTGCACGATCAAGCGCCGGGCGAGGCGCTGTCCGTGTCGCTCAACATCATGCACACCAGCGGCGCGCACGGCTGGCTCGATCAATACAGCTTCGATCTGGAAAACAGCCGCGTGGGCCGCATCATCAACAACGGATCGAGCGAGGCGTTCCTGCGGATAGCCGTTGCAATGGGGAGCGGAGATGCGCTCGATCTGGCGAGCGAGTTTGGCCGCAGCCATCCCTGCGACCGGATGCGGCTGGCCGCCTGGGGAAGTCTGGCCTCGCTCGAAACCGGGACAGCCGGGCGCGATGCGGTGTGGCGGGATGCGGAAGTGGCCGGGAGCAGGCTTGTTGCCGAAGAGGCGAAGCGGCGAAGGGTGGGCATTGCAGGGTGATCGTAGCACGCAACATCTACACGTTGGACCGTTCGTGGTGAGGAGAGACTGAGCACTTGCGAAGGCTCGTCTCGAACCACCCCGCGAGGCCGCAGTCCTTCGAGACGGTCATTCAGACCACGTCTTCAATCCCTCCTCAGGACGAACGGAGATATTTCGTTACCCCGGCAACACCACTGCACCGCTGCCATCGCGAACCAGCGGCACGCTCCCACGCACCGCCGATATCGGCACCACACTGTACACATGCGGGAACATATCACCGCCGCGAGAAGGCTCCCAGCGCACCGCATCGCCCAGCGTGGCAAGATCAATTGCCGCAATGACGAGGCCGGGCTGGCCAGCAAAGTGTTTTTCCAGCGTACCGGCGAGCTGATCGGCAGTCGAAAGATGGATATAGCCGTCGGCCAGATCGACCGGCGCACCAGCGAATGTGCCCGCTGCCAGCCAATCCGTCCACTCGCCTGCGCTCAGGATTTTGTAGGCGCGCAAATCGGCGCTGCTCAAGTGTCAGCGTCCTCGGTGCCATCACCAATGGGTGCGTCGGTGACTTCCTCGGAACTTTCGTCTTCCCCTTCATCCGCAAGCCGCACGGCGCTCACCACGTGTTCCTTATCGGCCACGTTGAACAGCCGCACCCCGGCGCTGCCGCGCCCGATCACCCGCAGCGAGGCAAGCGGCAAGCGGATCAGCTTGGCCTGATCGGTGACCAGCATCAGCTGATCGGCCTGAACTGCCGGGAAGCTGGCCACAACCGGGCCATTGCGGCCGATATTGTCGATATTGGTGATGCCCTGGCCGCCGCGCCCCGTGCGGCGATATTCATAAGCAGACGAGAGCTTACCATAGCCATTGGCGCAGACCGTGAGAATGAATTGCTCCTTGTCGGCCAGCTCGGCAAAACGCTCCGCGCCCATTTGCGGATCGCCTTCCTTCTCGGCCTTCCACGGCGCGAAACGGACATAGTCCTCGCGCTCTTCGGAGGTCGTGCCGACGCGGTGGAGGATTGACAGCGAGATGACCTCGTCGTCGCCCTTAAGGGTCATCCCGCGCACACCCGTGGAGGTGCGGCTGACGAATTCGCGCACATCGTCCCCGGCAAAACGGATCGCCTTGCCCTGTCGCGTAGCGAGCAGCACGTCGTCGCCAGAATCGAGCAGCGCCACGCCGATCAGCCTGTCCGGAGAATCATCCTCAAACCGCATCGCGAATTTGCCGTTTGAGGGCACATTGGCGAAGGCATCCATGCTGTTGCGCCGGACATTGCCCTTGGCGGTGGCGAAAACGACATTGAGATCGCCCCATGTCAGCTCATCTTCGGGCAGGGGCAGCACGGCAGCAATCACTTCGCCCTGATCGAGCGCGGGAAGCAGGTTGACGATTGGCCGTCCGCGCGTCGCCGGACCGCCTTCGGGCAGGCGCCAGACCTTGAGGCGGTAAACCTTGCCCGCGGTCGAGAAGAACAGCACCGGACTGTGCGTGGAGGTGACGAACATCGAGGAGACGACGTCTTCGTCCTTGGTCGCCATGCCAGCACGCCCTTTGCCGCCGCGCGCCTGCGCACGGAAGGTCGAAAGCGGAGTGCGCTTAATATAGCCGTCCATGGTCACCGTGACGACCATCTCGTCACGCTCGATCAGGTCTTCGTCTTCAATCCCGTCCCAAGCAGGCGCGATTTCCGAGACGCGCGGTGTGGCATAGGCAGCACGCACCGCGACCAGCTCATCGCGCATCACGCCGTAGAGCTTCACCCGATCGGCAAGGATCGAGAGATATTCGGCGATAGCATCGGCCAGAATCTGCAATTCGCCGCCGATTTCATCGCGGCCAAGCGCGGTCAGGCGGTGGAGACGCAGGTCGAGGATCGCGCGTACCTGGGTTTCGGAAAGCTGGTAAGTTCCGCCTTCCTGCTCAGCACTGGGCTCAATCGCTTCGACCAGCGCTATGTACTGCGCGATATCGCCAATTGGCCATTGCCGTGCGGACAAGGCGGCGCGCGCTGCCGCCGGATTGGGCGAACCGCGAATGATCCTCACCACTTCGTCGAGATTGGTCACCGCAATGACCAGACCCAGCAAGATATGCGCCCGGTCGCGCGCCTTGTTCAGCTCGAACTTGGTGCGCCGGGTGATGACCTCTTCGCGAAAAGCGATGAAGGCTTGAATGATGTCGCGCAGCGCCAGAGTCTCAGGTCGGCCGCCGCGAATTGCCAGCATGTTGGCCGGGAAGCTCGATTGCGCCGGGGTGTGCCGCCACAGCTGGTTGAGCACCACTTCGGGCGTCGCATCGCGCTTGAGATCGATCACCACGCGCACGCCAAGGCGGCTCGATTCGTCGCGGATATCCGAGACGCCTTCGATCCGCTTGTCCTTCGCGGCCTCGGCGATTTTTTCGACCAGACCGTTCTTGCCAAGCTGGAACGGCATTGAGGTCAGAACGATCGAGCGTCGGTCGCCGCGCCCTTCCTCGATTACATGGCGGCAACGCTGGAGGATTGACCCGCGCCCGGTAAGGTAGGCAGAACGTGCACCCGACGAGCCGAGAATGATCGGAGCGGTCGGAAAGTCCGGCCCGGGAATAATCTCGAACAGTTCTTCTGTGGTGATCGCCGGGTTTTCGATAAAGGCGAGGCAACCGTCGATCACTTCGCCCAGATTGTGCGGCGGGATGTTGGTCGCCATGCCGACGGCGATGCCGCCTGCGCCATTGACCAGCAGATTGGGGAAGCGTGCTGGCAGAACCGTCGGTTCCTGCCGCGAACCATCATAGTTGTCGGAGAAATCGACCGTATCCTTGTCGAGATCATCGAGCAGGCTGTTGGCAACCTTGGCAAGGCGCGCTTCGGTATAGCGCATCGAGGCCGGATCATCGGGATCCATCGAGCCGAAATTGCCCTGGCCGTCGACCAGCGGAACCCGCATCGACCAGTCCTGCGCCATCCGCACCAGCGCGAAGTAAATCGCGGTGTCGCCGTGCGGGTGATAGTTGCCCATGACGTCGCCAACGATCTTGGCGCACTTACGGTAGGGCCGCCCGGCGACCATGCCGCCTTCCTGCGCCGCGAAGAGAATGCGGCGATGCACCGGTTTCAATCCGTCACGCACATCGGGAAGGGCGCGCGCCACGATCACGCTCATCGCGTAATCGAGGTAGCTCGCCTTCATCTCGTCGACGATGTCGACGCGCTGATACTCGCCTGCAGGGGGCGGGGTTTCGAGAATGTCGGTGTCGTCGCTCACGCGTTGATTTCGTGTCCAGTTGCCGGGAAGGGTGCGGGTATGGCCCTAGGGCATGGCTTGGCAGAAGGCCAGCGTGCGGGGTCGCACGCGTGCTCGATGGGCGGCCTTTTCCACATATGTGACAATCTGGCTTAACGCCTGCGGCCAAACGCGTTCAATTGCGGTTCAATCGCCGCGCGGCAGATGCTCATTTTGTTGCCAAGCCGCCGGAACCCGGCATAAGGCAAGGTAGTTATTTGTGATGCGACGGGACGCGATTCCGCCGCAAACTTGAGGAGGCTTGAATATGATCGGCAACAGCTGGAATCCGCGCAAAGTCCTGTTGGCTCGTTCCGCGCTAGGGGCTATTTTGGCAATGGGGATGATTGCCGGATCGGCAAACGTCGCTCTGGCGCAGAAGGCGTCGGCCCCCAAGTTGTCGATGTCAAAGACGTTTCAGCCATTGGCCGTAACGCTAAGCAAGGCCGTTGAAGCGGCGAAGGCCCGCCCCGATGTTGTTGCTGCCCGCGCCAACGCCGTGACT
Organism: Novosphingobium sp.; assembly: GCA_031428495.1. Taxonomy (GTDB): domain Bacteria; phylum Pseudomonadota; class Alphaproteobacteria; order Sphingomonadales; family Sphingomonadaceae; genus Novosphingobium. The sequence goes on along the minus strand of JANPPM010000320.1, from coordinate 1,308 downwards.
GCACAAAACGCTGCGCAACAGGCTCGGGGTGCCGCACGCACGCAGGCGCAGGCCGGAGCCGACGCGGCCGTTGCAGCGCTTGGGGCAACTCTTGCAGGCGAAAAGGCTCAGCTTGAAGCCGCTTTCACCGCCGCAACCAATGCAGATGACAGGTATATGGCGGGCAATCTTGCAATCTCGCTTGGCGATCTTGCCAAGGATACGCGCATTCAGCGGCGCGGGCTCGAAGCGATGCTGGCCAGTGGCAAGGTTTTGCCCGCCGATGCGCCGCGCCTGCAATACTATGTTGGTCAGTTTGCTTTCGATCACCGTGAGTACGCGGCCTCGCGCACTGCGCTGCAGGCAGCGATCACTGGCGGATTTACCGAGAACGACGTCGACGCCCTCCTGGCCGAAGCCTACATTTCGGACAATCAGTCTGCGCAGGGCCTGACGGTTCTGAAGCAGGCGGTTGATCGACGTGCCAACACCGCTTCCAAGGCCCCCGCTGGCTGGTATCGCCGCGGTCTGGGCGTAGCTTACAAAGCGCAGCTGATCGACAAGGCAGTCGAGTTCGCCATGGGGCTGGTCCAGGCCTATCCGACGTCTGATAACTGGGCAGGCGCGATCACCGTGGTCCGCGAAATCGGTAAGTTCCCACCGCAGGAAACGCTCGACCTGATGCGCCTGATGGGGCGCACCAATTCCTACGCTGAAGAGCGTGATTACGTCGAATATATCCAGGCCGCAGATGCGCGCCGTCTTCCCGGTGAAGTGCTCAACGTAATTCAGGCGGGTACAACCGCAGGCAAACTGCGCGCCAATGATCAGTTCGTAACTGAGGCACGAACCATCGCCAGTGGCCGGATTGCGGCCGACCGCGCGTCACTCGTCGGACTGGAACGCGAAGCACGCTCGCCAGCAGCTTCTGCGATAACCGTCTCGGGCGCAGCTGATGCCTTCTTGTCGTATGGCGATGCTGCCAAGGCAGAGGGGCTTTACACGGTCGCGCTAGCCAAGCCGGGTGCCGATGCACCGCGCTTGCTCACCCGTACCGGAATCGCTCAGGTGGATCAGGGCAACTATGCCGGGGCGCGTGCAACGTTTGCCCGCGTAACCGGTGCCCGCCAATATATCGCCCAGCTTTGGTCAATCTATGCGGCGCAAAAGGCAGCACCTGCAGCAGCGGCAACAGCCCCTGCTTCCTGAGAAAAATTAGCGGATAAATGCGAAGGGCGGCGGGCAACTGCCGCCCTTTTGCTTTGCGCCTTGGCTAGCGATCAACTGACCGCCTGAAACTCGCCCGTGGTTTCGTCGAGCAAATGCAGC
>JANPPM010000319.1:0-8432 GCA_031428495.1 Novosphingobium sp. | reverse complement strand
GCTTTCGGCATGCCGGCGGAAAATGCCGCGATGGAAAAGGGCGTCCACCCTGGCGTGTGGACCCGCGAGAACATCGCCAACATGAAAGCGCAATTGCAGCGCCTCGGCTTTGCGCTCGACTGGAGCCGCGAGCTGGCGACCTGCGAGCCGGAATACTACGGCCACGAACAGGCGCTGTTCCTCGATCTCTATGCCGCTGGACTGGTTTACCGCAAGGAAAGCGCGGTCAACTGGGACCCGGTCGATATGACCGTGCTGGCCAACGAACAGGTGATTGACGGGCGCGGTTGGCGTTCCGGCGCGCTGGTCGAAAAGCGCAAGCTTTCGCAGTGGTTTTTGAAGATCACCGATTTTGCCGAGGAACTGCTTGAAGGGCTGGGCCAGCTCGATGGCTGGCCCGAAAAAGTCCGCACCATGCAGGAAAACTGGATTGGCAAAAGCCAGGGCTTGCGCTGTACCTTTAAACTGGCGGGAACGCAGGACGGCATTCCGGTGTTCACCACCCGGCCCGATACACTTTTTGGCGCGAGCTTCGTGGCCATTGCGGCGGATCATCCGCTGGCCCAGTCGCTGGCGGAAAACGCGCCCGAGCTGCAAAACTTCATCGCAACATGCAAGCGTGGCGGGACCACGGCGGCGGAACTGGAAACGGCAGAAAAGCTTGGCTTTAGCACCGGCCTGAGTGTTGAGCATCCGCTCGATCCGAACTGGCACCTGCCGGTTTATGTCGCCAATTTCGTGCTGATGGACTATGGCACCGGTGCGGTCTTCGGCTGCCCGGCGCATGATCAGCGGGATCTCGATTTTGCCCGCAAGTATGACCTGCCGGTGCACCGCGTAGTGGCCGAGGGCGACAATGACGCGCTCAAATTTGAGGGCGATGAAGCCTATACCGGCCCCGGAAAATTGGTGAACTCCGGCTGGATGACCGACATGTCTGTGCCCGAGGCCAAGGCTGCGGTGATCGCCAAGTCGGCGCATGAGGGCTGGGGCGAGGCCGAAACGCAATACCGCCTGCGCGACTGGGGCGTTTCGCGCCAGCGCTATTGGGGCACGCCGATCCCGTTCATCCACTGCGGCACTTGCGGCGTGGTGCCGGTACCCAAGCATCAGCTGCCGGTGGTGCTGCCGGAGGACGTCGATTTCCAGACGCCGGGTAACCCGCTGGAGCGTCATGTGAGCTGGAAGCATGTCGACTGCCCGAGTTGTGGCAAGGCGGCGGTACGCGAGACCGATACGCTCGATACCTTCGTCAACTCGAGCTGGTATTTCCTGCGCTTCGCCAGCCAGCCGGATGACGCGCCGTTCGACGCCGAGGCCTTGGCCAAATGGCTGCCGGTCGAGCAATATATCGGCGGGATCGAACATGCGATCCTGCATCTGCTCTATGCGCGGTTCTGGACACGGGCGCTGGAGCGGATCGGCAAGATTGCGGTCAAGGAGCCGTTTGCCAGCCTGTTTACCCAGGGGATGGTGACGCATGAAACCTATAGCCGGGTCGATGCGGGCAATGGTCAACCGGTCTATTTTAGCCCGGCAGAAGTCGAGAAGCGCGGCGAGGCTGCGGCACTCAAGAAAGATGGCGCGCCAGTCGACATTGGCCGCGTTATCAAGATGTCGAAGTCCAAGAAGAATGTCGTCGATCCTGATGAGATAATCGCCACTCATGGTGCAGACGCAATCCGCTGGTTCATGCTCTCTGATTCGCCGCCCGAGCGCGACTTGCCGTGGTCCGAGGCCGGGATCGAGGGCTGCGCGCGGTTCGTCCAGCGCCTGTGGCGCTTGTTCGGGCAATATGACGCCAGCGCCACTGGAGAAGACAAAGCACTTGACCGCAAGCGCGACCAGACCGTCGCCGCCGCCGCCGCCGACATCGAAGCACTGGGCTTCAACAAGGCGGTCGCGCGCATTTATGAGCTGACCAATGCCACCGAAAAGGCCGAGCCTTCCGCCAGCCGCTCCGCCGCCATCCGCACGCTCTTGTTGCTGGTCGCGCCAATGATGCCGCATCTGGCCGAAGAGGCTTGGGCCACGATCGGGGAAGGCCTGATCGCCGATGCAGACTGGCCCACTTTCGACCCCGCGCTGCTGATCGAGGACGAAGTGATCATTGCCATTCAGGTCCTGGGCAAGCTGCGCGATACGATCACCGTCGCCAAGGGCATGCCCAAGGACGAACTTGAGGCGCTTGCCCTCGCCAGCGACAAGGTGCAGCGTGCGCTGGAAGGCAAGCCCATCAAGAAGGTGATCGTCGTGCCCGACCGCTTGGTCAATCTCGTCGCATGAAGCGCTTGGTCGCTCTGTTTGATGCAAAAGCCTCGTCACTCCCGCGAAGGCGGGAACCCAACTCCCGCGCTCTCGCATTATTCCGACATCAGGAGCTGGGTCCCCGCCTTCGCGGGGATGACGGAACGATTTTCAGGTTGGGCGCTCTGCTCTTCCTCCCGTTACTGCTCTCCGCCTGCGGGCTCCAGCCGATGTATGCGGGCGGCGGCAGCGGCGCGGTGGCGCAGGGGCTGGCAGCTATCGATATTTCGCCGATTGAAGGCCGAGCGGGCTGGCTGATGCGCAATGCGTTGACCGACCGGCTGCGGGCGGGAAACAGCTCTGCGCCGGTGCGCTACCGGCTCGATGTCCGGCTTGATGACAAGCTTGAGGGGCTGGGCCTGCTTTCGGATGATACGATTGGCCGCGAGCGCCGCACCTTGCGCGCGCGCTATCAGCTGGTCGACCTGGAGAACGGCAATATCGTGCTCGATGCGACTGCCGGTTCCGACGCCGGCATCGATGTCGTCTCTTCCGAATATGCGACTATCGCGGCGGAAAATACCGCGCTGGAAAATCTCAGCCGCGATGTCGCGGACCGGATGGTCACCACAATCGCGTTGCAGCTCCGTCAGGCGAAGTGAAAGCCTCGCAGCGCGACTTTCCCGGCATGGCGGCGCGCGCAGCAGCCGAGGCGCGGGTGTTCTTCTTCTGCGGTCCTGACGAAGCGGGCGCCAGTGACGCGGCAGAGCGCATTCTTTCGCTGCTTGATGAGCCCGGAGAGCGGATCGAACTATCGGGCAGTGATCTAAAACGAGATCCGGTGCGGTTGGGCGATGAAGCGCGCTCGACCTCGCTGTTTGGCGGCGAACGGCATATTTTCGTGCGCGCGGCTGGCGATGAAGTTCACGATGCGGTGGCGATACTCATCGAGGACGAGGTTGAGTGCTGCCCGGTGCTGATCGTCGCCAGCAGTGCCACCGACAAGTCCCGCACGGCCAAACTGCTCGAGGCCCGGCCCGATGCGCTGGTTGCGATGTTCCACCCTCCAGAAATGCGCCACGTTGCATCGGCAGTGCGCGACATGGCTGGGGCTGCTGGCCTGCGGATGGGGGACGATCTGGCCGAGCGGATCGCCCGCGCGGCCGGGCTTGATACCCGGCTGGCGCGTTCGGAGGTGACCAAGCTGGCGCTCTATCTCGATGCAAGCCCGCAAAGCCCGCGCAGCGCCGATGCTGCCGCGCTGGATGCAATCGGCGCGAGCACCGAGGAAGATGGCTTTACCGCGCTGGTCAACGCCGTGCTGGCCGGGGATGCCCAGCGCGTGCCGGGTGAGCTGCGGCGAATGCGCGAAATGGCGCTGAATCCGGTGGGCTTATTGCTCGCACTTGAGCGCCGCGCCGCGCAACTGGGGGCGCTGGCGGCCAAACTCGGTCCGCGCGGCGATGTCGGCCGCCTGGTGGAGGCTGAAGCGAGTGCGCGGCGGATTTTCTGGAAGGACAAGCGCGACATATCGCTGCAGTTGTCGCGTTGGCGCGGCAAGCGCCTTGAAAGGCTGATTTCGCGCCTGGCCGCACTGCATGTTGCTTTATTGACGAACAGCCAGACGGCTGAGCTTTTGTTGCTGCGAGAACTGGCCGACATCGCGCGAGCGGCAGCCCGGCAGTCTGCGACTCGCTGAATGGAACAAGCGTTGGATTGAAGTGTTTGCCCATTGCCATCTCTTAGCAGTTGCGGGATATATTAGTGTGTGTTGCGGCTGCCCAGTGCCGTAGCTCACGGCCTTGAGCAGGAACGTAAATTGCGGTCGCACGCGAAAAGCCTACCGGAGTTGAATCCTTCAGTCTGTGACAGCAGGTTTGCGTGAACGCGCCTATGCTGCCTCGCTCCATCAGTTCCGATGTGATACCGGAGCAATTCGCGCAGCTCGCGCCGCCGCTCGAACGGCGGCGGTTGCAAACTTATCTTGCCCTCATGATCGGCGATATAGCGGCTATCTTTATCGGCTTTGCTTTGGCGGGGTACCTGTATCTGGGACAGCAAGGCGCGAGTGCCACGCTGGTCCAGGCGCAGCTTTTGCTACCGATATTTCTCACCGTTGCACTGTATAACAACAGCTATGCGGTGGATGTGCTGCTGCATCCAGAGCGGGGTATGCAGCGAACCTCGATAGCCTTGCTGATTTCCGCGACGGCAGTTGTGTTCTTTGCCTTCTATACCAAATCCAGCGCCGAATTTTCGCGCGTTGCGTTCACAGCAGGGGTTATCTTTACTGGCGTGGCATTGGTATGGATACGCATCCAGATGCGCAGCTTTGTTGCTTGGCGCTGTGGCAATCAGGTCATGAACGAGCTGGTGATTGATGACGGTGGACCGGTAGTCAACCTGCCCATGGCTTTGCGCATTACGGCTCGAGATTATGCGCTTGTTCCTGATCTGGGTGATCCGAGCGCGCTTGACCGGATTGGCTTGGTTTTGCGCAATATCGACCGAGTCCTGGTAAGTTGCCCGCCAAAACGGCGCGCCGCTTGGGCGATGTTGCTTAAGGGTGCCAATATAAACGGTGAAGTGATCGACGATGCGGTTGTTGAACTCGGCGCACAAGGTGCGCGCGCTGCTGGCGGGCATGGTTGGCTGCTGGTTTCTCGCGGCCCGATTGGCATGCGTGCCCGCGCGATGAAGCGAGTGTTCGATATCGGGCTTTCTGGAGGCGCTTTGCTGGCTCTATCGCCGATCATGGCGCTGGTTGCGCTGGCGATCTTGCTGGAAGACGGACGGCCAGTGCTTTTTGTTCAACAGCGCATGGGCCGCAGCAATAGGTTCTTCAACGTCTATAAGTTCCGGAGCATGACCCATGGCCATAGTGACGGTGCGGGGCATGTTTCTACCGCGCGGTCAGACGCGCGCGTGACTCGCGTCGGGCAGTTCATCAGGCGCACCAGCCTCGATGAATTACCTCAGTTGTTCAATGTTCTGCGTGGCGACATGAGCCTGGTCGGCCCGCGCCCGCATGCGATTGGCTCGCAGGCGGGTGACAAGCTGTTCTGGGAAGTCGACAGCCGCTACTGGCAGCGCCATTCGCTCAAGCCCGGACTCAGCGGCCTTGCCCAGATCAGGGGCTTTCGCGGTGCGACCGACCACGAGTCCGATCTTGCTGACCGGTTGAAGGCTGATCTCGAATATCTCGAAGGTTGGACGATCTGGCGCGATGTGCGGATCGTGCTGCTCACGATTCGCGTCGTCATCCATGACCGGGCCTATTGAAGCGGTTTTCGCGCTTGGCGCCGCGCGCGGCTATCCGCCGCTTGCATTCCCGGCCATCCCTGACTAAAGGCCCGCGCTTCGCCGACACGTAAAGAGTCTCTCAACTGAGGGATTCGTGAGGCCTGCCTGGCCAACTAGGGCTGCCAGGGCCGGTCTTTCGTGTCGCTATTTAGGAGACCAAAATGCCCAAGCTGAAGACCAAGAGCGGCGTTAAAAAGCGCTTCAAGCTCACTGCCACTGGCAAGATCAAGCATGGTGCCGTTGGCAAACGCCACCGTTTGATGAGCCATAATGCCAAGTACATCCGCCAGCACCGCGGCACCGACGTGATTTCCGATGCAGATGCAAAGGTGATCAAGAAGTGGGCGCCCTACGGGCTGGGTTGAACAAGCGTCGCGCGGAAAAGTGGGAACCGGTTTTCCGCTTTAAGCGTCGCGACCACTAGTGACTATTGGAGTACTGAGACATGGCAAGAGTCAAACGCGGTGTTACCACCCGCGCCAAGCACAAGAATTTACTCGAGCAGGCCAAGGGTTACCGCGGCCGCCGCAAAAATACGATCCGCGTTGCACGTCAGGCGGTCGAAAAGGCCGGGCAATATGCCTACCGTGACCGCAAGGTTAAGAAGCGGACATTCCGCGGCCTGTGGATCCAGCGCATCAACGCTGCGGTTCGCGCCGAAGGACTGACCTACTCGCAGTTCATCCACGGCACCAAGCTGGCCGGGATCGAACTGGACCGCAAGGCGATGGCCGATCTGGCGATGAACGAGGGCGGTATCTTCACAGCAATCATCGCGCAGGCAAAGGCCGCGCTGCCGGCCTGAACGGTTAGCAGTTGCACCAGGGTTCGGGGCGCGGTTGGCAATGCCACCCGCGCCCTTTGCCTTTCTGGCACTTTCAGATTAGTCCCAACTTCGTCATTCCCGCGAAGGCGGGAACCCATCTCCGGAACCTTGCGATGCACGAGAACTTCTCGCCAGTCGTCTACCTGCTTGCCTCGCATCGCAACGGAACGCTCTATGCGGGGGTGACTTCGGGCCTCATCCAACGTCTATATCAGCACAGAGAAGGCTTGCTTGCAGGCTTTACCAAAGACTACGGCGTCCAGCGCCTTGTGTGGTTTGAACAACACGTGACGATGGAGCATGCGGTCAACCGCGAAAGACGGATCAAGAAGGGGAACAGGGCTTGGAAAATCAGGTTGATCTAGGAAACCAATCCCGAATGGCGCGACCTTGCGGTAGAGCTGGGCTTTGCTGCGCTTCCATCGCGCCGGATTGCCTGATCGAGACTCGGGAGATGGGTTCCCGCCTACGCGGGAATGACGAGGTAAGTGAGTGGATTACGCATCGATGACTGATGAGGCGCTGGCGCGCGTTGCGGCGGCTGATACGCTCGACGGCCTCGAAGCGCTGCGGGTTGAGCTGCTCGGCAAGCAGGGCTCGATCTCTGCGCTGCTGAAGTCGCTCGGCGCGATGAGCCCTGAGGAACGACAGGCCACCGGCCCGAAGGTTCACGCATTACGCGAAGCGGTCACCGATGCGCTCACCGCCCGCAAGACCGCGCTGGAAGACGCTGCTCTCGAAGCGCGACTGGCCGGTGAGCGCATCGATCTCAGCCTGCCCGCACTCGCCGCCCCGCGCGGTTCGGTTCATCCGGTTTCTCAGGTTATGGACGAGCTGGCGGAGATATTTGCCGACCTCGGCTTTGCTGTCGTCACCGGCCCCGAGATTGAGGATGGCTGGCACAATTTTACCGCGCTGAACATGCCCGAGAGCCACCCTGCTCGCGCGATGCACGACACGTTTTATTTCCCCGACCGCAATGCAGAGGGGGAGGAAATGTTGCTGCGCACGCATACTTCACCAGTGCAGATCCGCACGATGCTGGCGCAAGGCGCCCCCTTGCGCATCATCGCCCCCGGGCGGGTTTACCGTTCAGACAGCGATGCAACGCACACGCCGATGTTCCACCAGATTGAGGGCCTTGTCATCGACAAAGGCATTCACCTTGGTCACCTCAAGTGGACGCTGGAAACGCTGCTAAAGGCGTTCTTCGAGCGCGACGATATCGTGCTGCGCCTGCGCCCCAGCTACTTCCCCTTCACCGAGCCTTCGGTCGAGGTCGATACCGGCTACAGCTTCGAAGGCGGACGCCGCGTTGTCGGCGGTAGCGGCGATGAACCGGGGCATAGCTGGATGGAGCTGCTCGGCAGCGGCATGGTCAACCGACATGTGCTGGAAGCAGGCGGCCTTGATCCCGATGAGTGGCAGGGCTTTGCCTTTGGGGTCGGCGTCGACCGGCTGGCCATGCTCAAATACGGGATGAACGACCTGCGCGCGTTCTTTGATGGCGATGTTCGTTGGCTGGCGCACTACGGTTTTGGGGCACTTGATGTGCCGACGCTTTCGGCTGGGGTGGGGACGCCAGCATGAAGTTCACCCTCTCATGGCTCAAGCAGTACCTCGATACCAACGCGAATGTCGTGGCTATTGCCGCCAAGCTCAATGCTATCGGGCTTGAGGTCGAAGGCGTGGATGACCCGGCCGAAAAGCTCACCGGGTTCCGCATCGCAAAGGTCTTGACCGCAGAACGCCATCCCGATGCCGACAAGTTGCAGGTGCTGACTGTCGATGCGGGGGACGGACAGCCGCTCCAGGTAGTCTGCGGTGCACCCAATGCGCGCGCGGGGCTGGTTGGCGTGCTGGGGCTGCCCGGTGCAGTTGTTCCGGCCAACGGGTTGGTACTGAAGCAGGCTTCGGTGCGTGGCGTGGAGAGCAACGGCATGATGTGCTCGACCCGCGAGCTGGAACTGGGCGAGGACCACGACGGGATCATCGAGCTGCCTGCTGACGCGCCGGTGGGCACTGCCTTTGCCGAATATGCCGGTTCAGACCCAGT
>JANPPM010000318.1:0-17278 GCA_031428495.1 Novosphingobium sp. | reverse complement strand
GTGTCTGGAGAAGGTACCGCATTGCTGATTGCTGCGGCAGACAACGACGCTGACGGAGAAGCGGCTTGATGCGATTGGCTGCCTTGGTGGCTGCCATGCTGCAGGTCGCCCAGCCTGCCCATGCTGGCCTTACTGTGTCGGCTAACCGTACCGGTGCCTTTACGCCGCGTGCGCAGTGCTACGCCGCACCCGGCGCACGTGTTTTTGCCACGAGCCTACGCGCTGCGATTGCGCGGCGAGATGCGCGGGCGCTGTTGGCGCTTGCGGCGGATGACATTCGGCTCGATTTCGGCGGCAGCAGGGGCAAGGCGGAATTGCGCGCTCAGCTTTTGGGGCCGGAAGGCGGCAAGTTCTGGGATGAATTGGCGGAGGTAACCCGCTTTGGCTGCGCGATCAGCAGCGGCAATGTGGTGTTCCCCTGGCTCTTCGCGCAGGACCTTGGTGATGTCGATCCATTCGATGCCCTGGTGACAACTGGCCCCGCCGTGCCGCTCTATCGCCGGGCTAGTGGCGGCTCAGCGCCCATTGCGCGGCTCAACTGGCAACTCGTCGTGGCGCAAGGCGAAGCAGAGGCCGGGAAACCACGCCGCCGGGTCTCGGTGGTCGGCTCCCGGCTCGAAGGCTATGTGTCCATTGCGCAATTGCGCAGTCCAATAGGTTACCGCTTGCTAGCCGCGCGGCAACGCGCAGGCTGGAAGATCACCGCTTTCGTCGCGGGCGATTGAAGGCCGCTCAGTTTTCCAACTGGCGCAGCAGACTGCGGACATCACCGTCCATATCGGCATCACGGGTGCGCAGATCCTCGATCAGCCGCACCGCGTGGATCACGGTCGAATGATCGCGGCCGCCGAACTTGCGGCCGATCTCGGGATAGCTGCGCGGGGTCAGCACCTTGGCCAGGTACATGGCCACCTGCCGCGGGCGAACCACAGCGCGGGCGCGGCGCTTGGATGACATTTCCGTGCGATCCACCCGGTAGAACTGGCAGACCGTACGCTGGATTTCGTCGATGGTTATCCGGCGGCGGTTGGCGGAAAGGATATCGGTTAACTGTTCCTCGGCTAGCTGGAGCGAGACGGCTTGCCCCGTAAGCTGCGCATAGGCGATCAGCTTGTTCAGTCCGCCCACGAGTTCGCGGATGTTGCGGTTGATGGTGCGGGCCAGAAATTCGATGACATCGGCTGGGACATCGGCGGGGGAGAACCGCGCGAGGCGATGCTCTAGGATCGACCGGCGCAGATCGATATCGGCAGGCTGGATATCGGCAACGAGGCCCATTGAAAGGCGCGAAAGTAACCGCTGTTCGACTCCGTCCAGCGCCTGCGGCGCGCGGTCTGCGGCAAACACCAGACGCTTGCCCTCTGCGAGCAGCGCGTCGATCGTATAGAGCAGTTCTTCCTGCGCCGACGCCTTGCCGATGATGAACTGGATATCGTCGACCAGCAGCAGATCGAACCCGCGCAGCCGCGACTTGAATTCGATCATCTGGTTCTGGCGCAAGGCTTGGACGAATTCCACCATGAAGCGTTCGGCCGAGCAATAGAATATGCGGGTGCGCGGATGCGCGGCCAGATAGGCATGGCCAATGGCATGCAGCAGGTGGGTTTTGCCCTGACCTGTAGCCGCCTTGAGATAGAGCGGTGCAAACTGCGGTTTCTCGGGTGCCGCCATGCGCACTGCGGCGTTCAACGCCAGGATGTTAGATGCCCCGGAAACAAAGCTGGCGAAAGTCAGCGATGGATCAAGCCCGATCGTCGCCTGCCCCAGTGTGCTAAGCTCGCCGCCGCAATCGAGCATGCTTCCTTCACGGCCAAGGTCATTGGCTGCATGACGCGGTCCGGCATTGCCATTGAGTCGCAGTTCGGGAAGCTGACGCCGGCCAGGATGCACCGAAACGCGGACAGTGCGGACATCGGGCCGGGCGATCTTCCAGGCGAGCGACAGACGGTCCGCAAAACGGTCGGCTACCCAATTGGCGGAAAATTCAGTCGGCAAAAACAAGTCGAGAGTGCCGGTTTCGTTACAGAAACCACCCAGCGCAATCGGCTTGATCCATTGCGTATGAAGCTGCTGTCCGAGGTCCTTGCGCAGTCCTTGGCTGATGTCAGCCCAGTCAGCTGCAAAGTTAATTGCCTCGTGGTCTTCGTTCATCTGCGTGACGCCCTTCTGTCCCTTAGAAGGCACCGTTGCGATGCGCTCCCCCCCGTCCGATGAAACCGTCACCGACGCACTCCTATTTTACGCGATTTGATGAACTCATACCTCAGCACGACCGAAGCCGAGCTTACAGTGCCTCACTCGCCCACCACCCCCCGGTTGGAACGCAAGACCCATAATTATGTCGTAAACGGTCAGACCAAAGTCTGGGCCGGTGGGGGAGTTCTAAGTGCGGAGCGGGGGAGAGAGCAAGGCGTCAGATGTAAATAAACTGAAATAATCGCCCTTGACTCCGCTTGCGGCCCGGAAAAGCGTAATGCGCTAAATAAAGGTTTGGTTTACTTCAATATTTTGCACTGCAGCGAGCCGAATCGCGGCAATATCATGGCTTTGCAATGGCAATGGTGCGACGCGCAAGTTTCGTCCGGTCGCACGGCATTGTCATGGAACTGTAATGTTCCATATACGTGCCAAAATGCTGATCTGGTGTTCAGCGAATCACTCAAAAAACCGGAGCGGAGTCCGGTTCGAGATTAGAGCGCAGCGACGCGCTTGGTCAGCCGCGACAATTTGCGCGATGCAGTATTCTTGTGCAGCACGCCGCGAGCGACGCCGCGTGCGAGTTCTGGCTGAGCTGCATGCAGAGCTTCGGCTGCTGCTGCCTTGTCGCCGCCTTCAAGAGCCGTTTCGACCTTCTTGACGAAGGTGCGGATGCGCCCAATCCGGTTGCCGTTGATTACGGCGCGGCGATCGTTGCGGCGGATGCGTTTCTTGGCTTGCGGCGTATTGGCCATGTTCGTCCTCTGTCAGGCCGCCATGCGGCCAGAAATTAGTGATTGCGATATTGATTAGGCGAGGTGACCCGCCGGAAAGCGCGGCCCTTAGCGAGCATGCCGCGAATCGTCAACCTTTCGCGCAAGTTGCCGCTTCACTTCTGGCACTTGGTGCACCAGAAGCTGCTGCGCCCGCCCTGAACTGCGCGTTCTACGGTGCCTCCGCAGGAGCAGGGTTCACCCTGGCGTCCGTAAACCTGCCATGACGCTGCAAAATAGCCGAGTTCGCCGTTGGGCTGGGCATAGTCGCGAATGGTCGAGCCGCCCGCTGCAATCGATGCGGCCAACACTTCCTTGATCGCAGGGACCAGCCGCGCAATTGCAGGCCTACTGATCGACATAGCTTTGTGGTCTGGGCGGATATGCGCACGGTGCAGCGCTTCGCAGACATAGATATTACCCAGCCCCGCGACGATACGCTGATCAAGCAGCAGCGGCTTGATTGGGGCACTGCGCCCGGCGAATGCCTTGGCGAGGTAGGCGATGTTCAGTTCGTCGCCGAGCGGCTCCGGCCCGAGCGCAACAAACGGTCCAAACTGGTCAAGTTGCTCGGTAGGCACCAGATCGACCGAACCGAACCGGCGCGCATCGTTGAGCGCGAGTACATGACCCGCACCGGTTTCGATAACCAGGTGATCGTGTTTCTCATGCTGTTCCGGCTCTATCCGCCAGCGGCCGGACATGCCCAGGTGAAACACCAGCGTTTGATCCCGGTCAGTATGAATCAGGCCATATTTGGCGCGCCGGGCCAGAGTGGTAACCCGCGCGCCGGTAAGCACTTGCACCAGATCGGGCGGGAAGGGGCGGCGCAGGTCAGGACGGTTGACTGATACCCGCGCGATCACCTCGCCTTCGAGGTAGCGGGCCAGTCCGCGCACGGTGGTTTCGACTTCGGGCAATTCAGGCATGTCAGCTTTCGTCATCCCGGCCCTGAGCCGGGATCGCGGGCCGCTGTGCCTGCCCTAAAGGCCAACGGTCCCGGGTCAAGCCCGGGACGACGTGCCCCTTTGCGCCTCGCCGAAACTCCCCTAAAGCGCAGCGCATGAACGACACAGTATCATTCGGTTACGAAGACATACCCTCCGATGAAAAAGTCGCCCGCGTTGGTGCGGTGTTTTCCAGCGTGGCGCGCAAATACGATGTGATGAATGACGCCATGTCGGGCGGAATGCATCGCTTGTGGAAAGATCGCTTCGTACGCCGGGTCAAGCCGCAGCCGGGCGAGGATATCCTCGATATGGCCGGCGGGACAGGCGACATAGCCTTTCGCCTTGCCGATACGGGCGCCAGCGTCACGGTTGCAGATATCAATCAGGACATGCTCGATGCGGGGATCGAACGTGCGCTCAAGCGCGGGATCGATGACTTGGTGTGGTCACGGCAAAATGCCGAGGAGCTGGCTTTTGCAGACCGCACCTTCGATGCCTATACCATCGCCTTCGGCATCCGGAACGTCACCCGCATCGATGCCGCTTTGGCCGAGGCGCACCGCGTGCTCAAATATGGCGGGCGGTTCTACTGTCTCGAATTTTCCACGACGCAGTGGCCGGGGTTCAAGGAGGCCTACGATTTTTACTCGCACAAGCTGGTCCCCCGGATCGGCGAGGCGATTGCCGGTGACGGCGAAAGTTATCGCTATCTGATCGAGTCGATCCGGCGCTTTCCCCCGATGGGCGAGTTTGAAGCGATGATCCGCGCGGCGGGGTTCACCCAGACGAAAGTCGAACCTCTGCTCGGTGGCTTGGTAGCGATCCACTCGGGCTGGAAAGCTTAACCCGCGTGACTTCATCTACTACGCATATTGTGAGGATGCTGCGCTGGGGCCGTACGCTTGCTCGCCACGGTGCGCTGCGCCTGATCGAGGAGGGCTATGCAACGCCTGCTCCGGTGCGCCGCTTGTTCCGTCTTGCCCGATTGGGTACATTCCAGCCCGCCGTGCCGGACTATAGCCGCGCCTTTCAGGCTATTGGCCCGGCGGCGATCAAACTGGGTCAGGCACTGGCTACGCGGCCCGATCTGGTCGGGGTCGAGGCGGCGCGCAACCTTCTCGACTTGCAGGACAGCTTGCCGCCGATGCCATTCGCGCCGGTTGCACGCGAGATTGAGGGCGGCTTCGGGCGGCCGATTACCGAAATGTACTCGCAATTCGATCCTGTGCCGATTGGCGCGGCCTCGATTGCTCAGGTGTACCGAGCCGTGACCACCGAGGGCAGGGCGGTCGCAGTCAAGGTTATCCGGCCCGGAATCCGCGAAAAGCTGGCGCGGGACATTGAAACCTACGAGTGGGCGGCGGCGCATCTGGAGGGACTGGGCGGCGAGGCTGCGCGCCTTCGACCGCGCGCGATTATCGCCAATTTCCGGCGCTGGACTGCGCGCGAGCTTGATTTGCGGCGCGAGGCGGCTTCGGCATCTGAATTGGCCGAAGCGATGGAAAAGCACGAGGGATTTCGCGTTCCCGGCGTCGATTGGGATCGCACCAATGGCGGCGTGCTGACCATCGATTGGATCGACGGGATCAAGATTTCTGACCGTGAGGCTCTCATCGCTGCGGGGCACGATATGCCTGCTCTGGCCAATCGGCTGGTGCTCGCTTTCCTGACGCAGGCGATCAGCGCGGGCTATTTTCATGCCGACATGCATCAGGGCAACCTGTTCGTTGAAGCTGACGGCACGATTGTCGCTATCGATTTCGGCATCATGGGCCGGATCGATCGCCGCGCGCGCCAGTGGCTCGCCGAGATCCTCTATGGGCTGACCACCGGTAATTACCGCCGCGTCGCCGAGATCCATTTTGAGGCGCAATATGTGCCAGCCTATCATTCAATGGAAGAGTTTGCGACCGCGCTGCGCGCCGTGGGTGAACCGATGCGCGGCAAGCCGGTGAGCGAATTGTCAGTGGGTCAGATGCTCGAAGGCCTGTTCGCCATAACCCGAGATTTCGACATGCAGACCCAGCCGCATTTGTTGTTGCTGCAAAAAACCATGGTGATGGTCGAAGGCCTTGCAACCCAACTCAATCCCGAGATCAATATGTGGGAAGTGTCGGGGCCGTTCGTGAAGAACTGGCTGCGTGACGAGCTGGGGCCGGAGGCCGCGATTGCCGATCGTTTACGCACCGATGGCGAGACATTGCTGCGCTTGCCCGGCCTGATCCGGCGCATCGAGGAGCATTTCCCGCCGCGCGGGGGCGCACCGGAGCAACCGCCGTTGCCCGAGGTGCCGCTGCTGTGGCAAAGTCGGGGACGCGGGGGTGGTGCCGTCAAATATCTGGTGGCTGCGCTGGCAGGGGGAGCGCTGGTTTGGGCAGCAATGCAGGCGGGATGGCTGGCATGAATGGGGCGGGGGCTACGGCATGGGATCGGTTCGCAACATGGCCGCGCAGTCCCGCGCGGTTGCTCCTGTTCGCGTTGACGCTCATGGTGATCGCCGCAGCGCTGGTGCCGATCAATGCAGGCCGCTCAACCATCAAGACCCGCAATTTCGTCGAAGTGCTGGTCAAGCCCAAGGACGGCGGACCGGAACGCAAGCGCGACGAGGATTTGGCGCTCTATGACCGGGCCATCGAGCGGATCGGCAAGGGCGATAATTATTATGACTTCATTGTCGCCGAGCATCGCCTCGCCGACTACCCGGTGCGCCCCGGCCTCGCCGTGCGCCTGCCGACGCTGGCCTATATCAACGCTGCAATCGGCGAGCCTGGCCAGATAGCCGCAGCGATCCTGCTTCTGATTGCCGTCATCGTCGCTTGGTGGCGGCGTCTGGGCGAAGAGCCGGGCGGGCTGCGCTATCGCAAGCTGGCGGTGGCGATGCTGTTTGTCGGGGCTTCACTTGGCCTCAACCGCAATTTTTTCGTGCTGCATGAACTTTGGGCGGGAATGTTGCTGGCCTTGTCGTTCGGTCTGCACCGGCCCGGAAGGTTCACCGCGTCGTTAGCTGTGGCGGCGCTCGCTCTGGCGATCCGCGAACATTCGCTGCCTTTCGTGCTGCTGATGGCGGCAATGGCCTTCTGGCGGGGTGACCGCAAGGAGGGCCTGTGCTGGTCGCTGTTGGCCGCCGTGTTCATCGCCGTGCTGTCAGTGCATTTGCGGATCATTGCCGCGCAGGTACTGCCCAGCGATCAACTGTCGCCCGATTGGATCGAACTGCGCGGACTTTCTGGCTGGCTGTCGAATGTGGTGCTTTCTAGCAATGTGCGTTTCATGCCGCACTGGCTGGCGGGCCCGGCGGTGATTTTGGCGATCTTTGGCTGGGCGGGCTGGCGCACTTCTGCGGGTGTCTTTGCGACGTTTCTCTATCTCGGCTTTGGCCTCGCGTTCATGATCGCAGGGCGCGGCGACAACTTCTATTGGGGCTTCATGGTCACTCCGGCGCTGTTCGTTGGTTTGATTTTTGCGCCGGTATCACTGCGATCGTTGTGGCGCAGTGCGGCGCTTCGGTAATTGCGTGGTAAGACTGATGAGGGCACAAGCGCAGCGATGAGTGGTCCACGCATCCTGTTGATCGTCGGCGGCGGCATTGCCGCATACAAGGCGTGCGAGCTGGTTCGCCTGATCCGCAAGGCAGATGGCCAGGTCAGCTGCGTGCTGACCGAGGGCGGTGCAAAATTCGTCACCCCGCTCGCGCTGGCCGCGTTGAGCGAAAACCCCGTGCACACCACGCTGTGGGATCTCAAGAACGAGGTCGAGATGGGGCATATTCAGCTATCGCGGCAGGCAGACCTGGTGGTTGTCTGCCCCGCGACTGCTGACCTGATGGCAAAAATGGTGGCCGGGATTGCCGACGATCTGGCGACCACTCTGCTACTCGCAACCGATAAACCGGTGCTTGCCGTGCCAGCGATGAACGTGCGGATGTGGCAGCACGCGGCGACGGTGCGCAATGTCGAATCACTTCGCGCGGCAGGCGTCGCAGTGCTTGAGCCTGACGAGGGCGCGATGGCCTGCGGTGAGTTCGGCCCTGGGCGTTTGCCAGAGCCTTTCGCCGTCTGGCAGCACATTGCGCAGTTGCTAGGCTTCGATGCGGGTCAGCCCGAACCGGTGCCAGCAGTCTTTGCTGACTGGCACGACGACGAGGTTCCTGAATCGGAAGATTCTGGTCTTGGTGGATTATCGGGAATGCTGATCAGCCGCAGCAGCGTGCCCCTGCCGCCGTTCGAGGAAGGGCCGGTCGAAGAACTATCGCCGCTGCCTGAGGAAGCGCTTCCAGTTGTTCCGGTAAAGGGCGGTCCTCTGCTGGCCAAGAAGGGCAAGGCTCGCTCCGCGCCGCCGACGGATCATGAAGCGATCAACCACCTCGTCTCGCCGCACGATGATGCCGCTGCGCCCCAGCCGTTTGCCGAGGAAATGCCGGGAGGAAAGGCTGATCCGCTCGTCGGCCAGCCCGATTTTGATGGCGATCCCGAGCATCGCCCGCTGTTCGGCAAACATATCCTTATCACTGCCGGACCTACGCATGAGCCGATCGATCCGGTTCGCTACATAGCCAATAGATCATCCGGTAAGCAGGGCTTTGCCTTGGCTGCGGCGGCAGCAGCGGCGGGCGCACGTGTTACACTGATTTCGGGGCCGGTTGCCTTGGCTACGCCGCCGGGCGTGGACCGGGTCGATGTCGAGACCGCGCGAGAAATGGCGGCTGCGGTCAAGAAAGGCCTGCCAGCCGATGCTGCGATTATGGTCGCAGCGGTCGCTGACTGGCGTACTTCGGATTTCTCCGGCGAAAAGATCAAGAAGCGCGGCTCTGCGCCGCCCGCGCTGCGGCTCACCGAAAACCCGGATATTCTGGCGAGCGTTGCAGGCGGCAGGCACCGGCCCAAGCTGCTGATAGGCTTCGCGGCGGAGACCGAAAATGTGCTCGATAACGCCAAGGAAAAGCGCAAGCGCAAGGGCGTCGACTGGATCGTGGCCAATGACGTATCGGGTAATGTGATGGGCGGCGATGCCAATGTTGTGCACATCGTTACCGGGGATGGCGTCGAGAGCCTGCCTGAAATGCCCAAGGACGCGGTTGCCCGTGCGCTGGTCGAGAGGATAGCCGATGCTCTTTCCGGATAGTGTGGGAATTGAAGTCAAGCGCCTGCCGCATGGTGAAGGTCTGGATTTACCTTCTTATGCAACAGGCGGCGCGGCGGGGATGGACGTGGTTTCGGCCGAGGATAAGACCCTCGCGCCCGGTGCGCGCCATGCCGTCGCCACTGGACTGGCGGTTGCAATTCCGCAGGGGTATGAAATTCAGGTGCGCCCGCGTTCTGGCCTTGCGCTCAAATTTGGCATCACCGTGCCCAATACGCCCGGCACGATCGATTCGGACTATCGCGGCGAGCTCAAGGTGATCCTGATCAACCACGGTGCGCAGGATTTCGTTATTCAGCGCGGTGATCGCATCGCGCAACTGGTGCTCGCGCCGGTAACGCAGGCGCGCTGGATGGAAGTCGGCCAGCTTGATGAAACGGACCGGGGCGAGGGCGGCTTCGGCTCGACCGGCGGATTGGCGTCGCTTAAAAGCTGAGTCGGCTTAATCCGCCTTTTTCGGGGCACTTGCCATGTGCGGCAGGTTCGATGTGTCCATGCCATAGCCGAATACCCGGAAATTCTGCTGGTGGCACAGGTGATGCAGCGAGAATGCCTGATCGATGGCGTTCATCTGTCCTTGTATGTCGAGCGTCTTGTTGACCGCTTCCTTGGCCAGCTTGAGCGCAAAGCTCGGCTTGCCAGCGATCTTCACTGCCATGGCAAGGGTAAAGCTCTCCAGTTCCTCCGGTTCCACAACATGATTGACCATGCCCAGACGCCACGCTTCCTCGGCGTTCCAGCTATCGGCGGTGAACAGGAATTCCTTGGCCTTGCGTGCGCCCAGCTCCCAAGGATGGGCAAGCCATTCGACGCCGGACACCCCGAAATCGACCACCGGATCAGAAAACACTGCCGTGCGCGCGGCGATGATAATGTCGCAAACCCAGGCATAGATCAGCGCGCCAGCAATGCATTTGCCCTGCACCGCGCAGATCGTCGGCTTGGAAAAATTGCGGATGCGCCTTGCGCTTTCGAGATAGCCCTCTTTTTCCGAGGCATACCAGCCGTGCGCGCCGGGCTCTTTGAAACCGCTCCAGCCAGAACTGCGCGGACTGATGTCCTGCATCTTCTGCTGATACTGCTCGACCGTATCGGCAATATCATGTCCCGCGCTGAAATTGCGGCCATCGGCGGCGAGGATAGCCACCTTGACGCTGTCATCGGCAAGCGCCCGGCCAAATGCTTCGTCGATCGCGAAGATCAGTTCGGGGTTGAGCGAATTGTGTTTTTCCGAGCGGGCCAGCACGATACGGGCGACGCCGGGAGCCGGATTCTCATAACGGACGAGCGGTTCGCTCATGCGTTGAGCTTCGGACGTTGCATGGTTTTCCAGCTTTCCTGGCGGCTGGCGGTTTCCTCGGCAGCCTTGGTCCACCAGGCTTCACCCTTGGCATGATTGACGAAATTGAAGTGGTTGGCGTGCCGGATTTCGAGCACTTCCACGCCTT
The DNA here is from genome assembly GCA_031428495.1 of Novosphingobium sp. GTDB lineage: Bacteria > Pseudomonadota > Alphaproteobacteria > Sphingomonadales > Sphingomonadaceae > Novosphingobium. The sequence goes on along the minus strand of JANPPM010000318.1, from coordinate 6,772 downwards.
CAGGGCCAGGCTTGTAAGTATAGGGCACATCGGCGGGGATGAAGAAGCTGTCACGTGGGCCAAGCTCTTCTGTGCCGAGCCTGAGACTGCCCGCGATCACATAATACATGCAGTCGGCATCGTGGCTGTGCAGTGGCAACTGATAGCCCGCCTTGAACCAGACATGCGTCAGGCCAAAGCCGGGCAGGTCGGTCAGCACCTTGATCTCGTCGCCGCCGATGTATCCCGCAGCCAAGGCCTTATCCATCCCGGTGCGCTGGACAGGCGTGAATGGTTCCACGGTCATACATTGCGCCTCCATCAGGCCTGGCGCTTGCTCGGCGCGGAAAATGCGCATTTTCGACAGGTCGTTTTCAGCCTCGGCCATGATCAGTATCCCTTGCCCTTGCCGATGTTGGAGAGGTGCGATGCCATGAGTTCGCTCTGATGCGGACTGATCATGATCGAGCTGTTGACCAGCCGTTCGACCAGCGCTGCCTGACTGGCGGGAAGATCGGCGGCCAGTTCGATAGCTACCTTCGCTGCGCCGACCAGTTCGCCGTCCTGCTTCGCGAGGTGACGGCAGAAAGCCATGACATCATCTTCAAAGCTTTCATCCGGGAAAACCTTGTGGACAAGCCCGGCATTGCGCGCCTCTTCCGCATCGAGCGGGATGTTGGCCATAATCATGTAACGCGCCCAGTGCGGCCCGATGATCCGTACCAGGCGGCTGACACCGTTAGTGGCAGGCAGCACCCCGAACTTGGCTTCAGGAAAGGCATAGCTGGCGCTGGCGGCGGCGAGGCGGAAATCGCATGATAGCGACATTTCCAGACTGCCGCCAACGCAGCGGGCGTGATGCGCAACGACGAAAGGCTTTTCGATGCCTTCCATCTCGTCCCAGATGCGGCGCATCGGCAGACGGCGATGCTGTTCGCGAACCTGCGATCCGCGCGTTGGCTTTTCCCGGCCATCGGCATCACCTTGCTTGAGGTCGGCTCCGGCCGAGAAATAGCGGCCCTTTGAGTTGATCAGCATAACCCGAAGATCGGGCGTGTCGCGATACTGATGCACAGCAGCTTCGAGAATGTTGACCAGATCGGCGCTCATCGCGTTGAGCTTGTCGGGCCGGTTGAATGTGGCGATCAGAATATCATCGACCACATTAACCAGCATATGGGGTTCTTCGCTCATGTATTTATTCCTCTCACGATCCGATTTCGGCGATCAGGTGCCCAGCTGCCTGGACCATCCCGCTCTTGTCGAGCGCATCACCGGCTGGCATTTGCGCCGACCCTGATGCTGCCTTCAGTGCATCGATTAGCGGTTCGGGGTGCTCGCCTTCAAGCTCATAAATTGTCATCACCGTCCATTGCGGTGCATCAAGATCATAGACCCGCTGAAAATCCATACGGAACAGCTTGCCGCCGATCACGCCCGGCATGCGCGCGACATCCGGCATGTGCTGCTCGGCATACCATTTCGCAAATTCATCCTCGCGCCCTGGCTTGGCACGCGAGAGGACAGTGTAGTGAAAGCGGGCCATAGCTCTCCTTGACGCGGTGCATGTGTCAGACCGCTTGCATCCCTCCTAGTGCTTGCCCATGAAGCGAATTGCAACACGGTATATGCAATTGGAGCGGGATTAATGGCGGACGGTGCGCAAGGCGGGGGCGAACGCTGGACCCGGCGCCCGGACGGCTCAAATTGGGGCGATTTCGGGCTGGATGATCAGATTGGTCGGCTGAACCTGATTACCCCGGCACACCGGATGAAGGCGGCCGAAGAAGTGCGCGAGGGGCTGGCATTCTGTCTGTCGCTGCCCCTCGACTGTCCGCGCGTTCAACTAAACCCGCGCCGCTTTCCGCCCGAATTGTCCTTTTCGATGCGCGGCGAGGATCCGGTTTCGAACTATTCCTATGGCCGTGCGTTCCCCGGAATGACGGAAGTGGTCAACGACGACAGGGTTATGCTCAGCTTGCAGTATTCGACCCAGTGGGATGCGTTGTGCCACATGGGCCAGATGTTCGATGCGAACGGTGACGGCACCCAGGCGATCACCTATTACAATGGTTTCCGTGCGCACGAACACATCTGCGGCCCGGACGATGCGCAGCCCGGAGCGCTGGCGCTGGGCATCGAGAAGCTGGCAGAGACTGGAATGCAGACGCGCGGGGTGATGATCGATCTCCACGCGCATGTCGGGCTGGAACAGGTTGCGGTCGGCTATGATCAGCTTATGCGCATACTCGAAGCTGATAAGGTCGAAGTCGAGGCGGGCGACGCGCTGTGCTTTCGCACCGGCTTCGATCGCGCGCTATTGGCGCATTACAATGACCCTCTAGTAACCTTGGATCACACGCGCTGTCCGGGCCTTGATGGTTTTGACGAACGACTGCTGCGATGGATTGATGAGTGCGGCGCGGTGGCCCTGGTTTCAGACAATGAAGCGGTTGAAGTGATGCCCGACTTTATCCGGGAGACGGCGCACGGCATCCGGGTTCCGCTACACAATCTTTGTTTGTTCAAGCTGGGCATTCCGCTGGGCGAAATGTTCCTGCTGAGCGATCTGGCCGATTGGCTCCGCGCGCGGGGCCGCTCGCGGTTTCTGCTAACCGCACCGCCGTTGCGGTTGCCGGGCGCCGTTGGATCACCGGTGACAGGGGTGGGAACGGTCTGAGGGGCCGCCGGTTAGCAGCCCCTCAAATCCTAGCAGGCTATTTGCCGCTGGCAGTCCGCTTTTCCGGTGCGACGCTGATTCGCAGCGTCTCGCCTGAATTGCCCGGGAAGTCGGTGAACATGGCCTCGACGAGATTGGGTACGAGATATTGCAGGCGGTTTGACGTCGATGCCGCCTCGGCCTTGCCTTCAAACAACCGTACGCCGTCAGCGCGGCGATCAATCTTCAGATTGATGCCGCTGGTATAGACCGTGTAGCTTTCATAGCCATTGTCAAAGAAGGGATCGTTCCAGCCGTATCCCCAGGCGCCATGGCCATAGAAGCTGCGGCCGTAGTAGCCGCGCCGACCAAACCCATGGCCATAACCATACCACGGGCTGAAAAACGGATCGCGGGAGAAGCCAGTCGAACGGATGCGCTCGCGGCCCTTGTCGATGCCATAGTCGAAACGCACCAGTAGGGTGGCACGGTCAGGCTCGGCCACCGGTTGGTAACCGAGCGATGCCATGCGGTCGGTTACAAGGCGCGAATACTGCGAGAATTCGAGACCGCCAGCGAGCGCAGGATCGTCGGCGACGACCGCAAAGGTCTGGCCCGATGGCGCTGGTAATTGCGACTGATAACGCGATACGTCGGCGTTGAAACTGGTCGCGCAGGCCGAGAGGCCCAAGGCGAGCGCTGCTGCCAGCGCAGGCTTCAGCACGGTGAATCGATTAGACAGGGCGTTAGACATGGTGTGTGCCTCCAAAAATCATTAGTCCCGCTCAACGCCCCACCACGCCGCAAAACCGGTTGATATGGGGCTTAGAATGGGCGAGCCGTGATGAATAGCCGTTGAATGGAGGGGGCGGCAGAACGCTGGATCAGGCCCCGCGTATCAGCCCGAGTGCTGCATAGGCCGCGCTGAGCGTGGGTGCCGCAAGGCTCCGCGCCTTTTGTGCGCCTTGCTGGAGGATCGCGGTAAGTGCGGCGTCATCCTGTCGCAGCTCGGCAAAGCGCGCGTTGATTGGTGCAAGCTTTTCGACCAGCAGTTCGCCCAGCGCAGGTTTGAACGTGCCAAAGCCCTTTCCGGCAAATTCGGCCAGTACCTGAGCGACGCTAACCCCGGCCATTGCGGCATAGATGCCAACGAGGTTTGCAGCCTCTGGCCGACCTGCGAGGCCAGCAGCATCAGTGGGTAGCGGCTCGGGATCGGTTTTGGCCTTCTTGACCTTCTGCATGATCGTGTCTGCATCGTCGGTCAGGTTGATCCGGCTCATGTCCGAAGGATCGCTCTTGGACATTTTGGCGCTGCCATCGCGCAGGCTCATGATCCGGGCGGCTTCAGGGGGAACGATGGGATCTGGCAGGACGAAGACAGGCGCGTCCCCATACGCACTTTCAGGGCCGCAGAAATCGTTGTTGAACTTTTGCGCGATGTCGCGTGCCAATTCGAGGTGCTGCTTCTGATCGTCACCCACTGGGACATGGGTTGCTTGATAGAGCAGCACATCGGCGGCCTGCAGCACTGGATAGGTATAAAGCGCAACCGAAGCGCCTTCGCGGTTCTTGCCTGATTTGTCCTTGAACTGGGTCATGCGGTTGAGCCAGCCGACGCGGGCTGTGCCGTTCAGCAGCCACTGCATTTCGGAGTGGGCGGGAACCTGGGCCTGATTGAACAGGATCGAGCGTGCAGGATCGATACCACAGGCGACCAGTGCGGCGGTCATTTCGCGGGTATTCGCAGCCAGATCAGCGGGCACATGCGGCTGGCTGATCGCGTGCAGGTCAGCGAGAAAGAACAGGCACTCGCCGCCATCGGCAGTCATTGCGTCCTGCATCTGCACCCAGTTGCGGATCGCGCCCAGATAGTTACCAAGATGCAGGTTGCCGGTGGGCTGGATGCCGGAGACGACTCTCATGCTTGCTGATCCTGTGCGGGGGCCTTGCGCGTCAGCAAGGCGATTTTGGTGCGGTCAATTGCTCCGGTCAGCCAGGCCAGCCCGAAATAGACGACCCCGCCGCTCCCCACCAGAAGCAGGACGGACGTTACTCTTTCGCCGACATTCCCGCCGAACCGGTCCTCCAAATAGGGCGATAGGCCATAAATCACAGTGCCCATTGCCGCTGCGGAAAATACTATCCTGATTATCCGCCAAAACAGGTCGCCTTCTATGTTGAAATGCCCGCGACGGTGAAGGAGGACATAGAGCATGGCGCAGTTGGCCCAAGCAGACAGCGCGCTCGCCAGCGCCAGACCTGCAACCCCCATTGTCGGGATCAACAGCAGATTGAGTGCGATATTGAGCATCAGCGAAATGCCCGCAGTATATACAGGCGTGCGCGTGTCTCGGCGGGCGAAGAAGCCGGGGGTGAGTACCTTGACCATAACATAGGCAGGCAGACCGGTAACCAGCATGGCGACCGTTGCTGCGGTCATCGAGACGTCGCCAGCATCGAACTTGCCGCCAAGATAGATCGCGGTGGCGAGCGGTTCGGCTGCGAAATAGAGGCCGACTGCGGCGGGCACGGTCAGCAGCATGCCAATTTCGATGGCATTGCTTTGAACCCGCTGCGCGCCGCCAGCGTCGTCACGCGCGATAAAGCGGGACAGTGCGGGCAGGATCGCGGTGCCCAGCGCAATCCCGATAATACCCAGCGGCAGTTGATTGTGCCGGTCAGCCATGGCCAGATAGACGAACGAGCCCTCAGGCAACCGTCCCAGAAAGAACAGGTCAATGAAGCGACTGATCTGGTAAATTCCTGCACCGAATACCGCTGGCAGGATCAAAGTGCCTAGTTCGCGCACATCTGGTTTGAGGCGGGGGCGATGCAAGGCGAAGCGAAACCCTGCCTTGCGCACCCAATAAAACAGCCAGGCCATCTGCAACAGGCCCGCAGTGGCTGCACCGAAGCCTACGAAATAGGCTGCCCTTCGAGGATCTGCGCCGCCGTCAGTCCACAACACGAACAGCAACGCCGAGATTATGCACAAGTTTAGCAGAACGGGCGCGGCCGCCGCAGCGGCGAAACGCGAGACCGAATTCAGGATCGCGGCAAACACCGTCATGATGCTGATGAAAGTCAGGTAGGGAAATGTGATGCGCGCAAGGCTGATCGTGAAATCATTCGTCCGGCCGCCTTGGCCGAAATCATCGATCAGCCAGACGATTGCCGGCATCGCCAGCGCGCTAAACAGGATGAGCACCGGCAGCAGCACAGACATGACATCGACTGCGAAAGTCTGAGCCGAACTTCGGTCTTCGGCCTCGCTGCCGGGGCCGGACATGCGGCGGTTGAACAACGGCACAAAAGCCGCAGAGAAAGCGCCTTCGGCAAATAGGCGGCGGAATATGTTGGGCAGCTGGAATGCCAGTTGCCATGCGTCCGCGGCTGCTCCCGCGCCCAGAATTCGCGCAAGCATCATGTCGCGCGCGAATCCGAACACTCGGCTGACCAGTGTCAGCCCGCCAATCGTGCCGACATTTCTGATCAGGCTCATCGCGCTGCCAGCTTTCGAGAGATCAGGCGTTGCCTGCCGGAACCATCTCGTCGCCTTCTTGCTGCGCCATCAGTTGTTGCATGTAGAGCCCGTTGAAATCGAGCGGCTCGAGCATCAGCGGTGGATAGCCCGCATCACGAACTGCGTCGGCGATGATGCGCCGAGCGAACGGAAACAAAATGCGCGGGGCTTCGGCAAAGGTGAAGGCATGCGATTGGCCTTCATCGAGATTGCGCATGCCGATCAAGCCGCAATAGGCGAGGTCGATGATGTAGGCGGACCCCTTCTCGCACTTGGCATTAACGGCGATCTTGAGCTCTACCTCGTGGACTTCGTCCGAAATCTGGCGCGCGCCGATATTGAACTGAACGTCCATCTGCGGCGCGTCTTCCCACTGAAAGCTCTCGGGAGCCTTCGGGTTTTCTACCGATAAATCTTTGATATACTGCGAGATAATTCCCGCTGCCGGGGCTGTATCTTCGCCATTGGCATCGCTGCCGAGATCGAGATTCGAAATGATGTTGCCGTCGTCGGCCATGGTCTGAGCTTTCGTCATTGCAGGTTATGTCGAATTGGTCGCGCGACTAGCATTGTGCCGGGCGGGCGGCAATCCCGTTAGGAGACTGGGCCGT
>JANPPM010000317.1:0-4148 GCA_031428495.1 Novosphingobium sp. | reverse complement strand
CCGAAGGCTGAGAGGACGTCTCGAAGGACCTGGTGCAGCGCTTGGTGGTTCGAGACGGGCCTTCGCTGCGCTCTGTCCCTCCTCACCACGAACGGATCATGCGGTTTCTATCGTTTCCAGCGTCACCCGATCATTGGTGAAAACGCAGAGCTCGGCCGCCACAGCCATGGCCCGGCGCGCGATCTTTTCAGGATCGTGTTCGTAGTCGACGAGCGCGCGCGCGGCGGCCAAGGCAAAGTTCCCGCCCGATCCGATTGCCGCAATATCGCCCTCGGGTTCCAGCACGTCACCATTGCCGGTGAGCACCAGCATGACGTCGGCATCAGCCACGATCATCAGCGCTTCGAGGTTGCGCAGGTATTTGTCGGTCCGCCAGTCCTTGGCGAGTTCCACAGCGGCGCGCATCAACTGGCCGCGATACTGCTCAAGCTTTTTCTCCAGCCGCTCGAACAGCGTAAACGCATCTGCTGTCGCTCCGGCGAAGCCCGCTATGACCTTATCGCCTTCGCCCAATCGCCGCACCTTGCGGGCGTTGGGTTTCATCACGGTGTTGCCCATCGATACCTGGCCATCGCCCGCGATGACGGTCTTGCCGTCGCGCTTTACGCCGATGATGGTGGTACCGTGCCACTGGATCAGGCCGTGGCTGGCCGCATGCTGGTTCATGCCTAGCGATATATGCTTGCGCCAGCCGTGTTCAAGCCAGCCCGGTCCAAGTAACCGCGATCAGCTTCCGTTGGGTCCGGGGCCGCCACCACCGCCGCCGCCCGCGCCGGGCGCGCCAACCGATCCGATGTTACCGAACAGATCTTCCAGCAAGCCGCGGTTCTTGCCAAGCGTCTCGGTCTTGTTGCCATCGGGATCGAGGCGCACGATCTTTTCGGTGCCCGCCTTGTCAACGGTTGCTACCGTGCCCGCAGGGTCAAAGCGAACCCGAAGCACGGTCTGAGTTTTGGTCTGGGGGCGGCGGAACGCCTTCTGCGTCGTGTCCTGCGAGACATAGTACCAGGCCTTTTCGCCGAACTGGCTGACAAAGGTTGGCCGCCCGAGCGTGCGCTCAACCGAGGTCTGGTTGTCGACGCCGGGCTGGATCGAATCGACCAGCGCGGTGTCGATGATATAGCCGCGGTGGTCGCGGATTGATGAGCAACCGCCAGCGAGCGCTGCCATCGCCGTCAGGGCGGCGAAGCCCAGCGTAACCCGCCCGTACTGGCGTCCGAATTGCCGCATCACTTGAAACTCCATTGCCAGCCGCCTGCGCGCCCGTGTAACGCCCCTGTGTAACGCCAGAGCCTTAGTGCCCCGCGCTGCACCCCGCAATCCTCTTGCGACTTGGCTCATAGCGGCCTGGACGTGGCGGGGGGAGCTTGAATTGCCGCTGAACGAAAGGACATGCCGCGCGTGACCCTATTATCCCGCATCTTTGGCCCATTCTTTTTTGGACAAGGGGCCGAGAACGACCGCGAACCGCTGCGCCCGCTGTGGAACAAGGTGGTCGAACTGGCGCGCGCACCCGAATGGTATGCACATTGCGGTGTCGCTGACAGCATGACCGGGCGATTCGATATGCTGACGCTGATTATGGCCACAGTCATGCTGCGGATGGAGCGGGATCCCGCGCTGGTCGAGCCGTCAGTGCGGCTGTCCGAACTGTTCGTCGAGGATATGGACGGCCAGATGCGCCAGAGCGGGGTTGGCGATCTGGTGGTCGGCAAGCGCATGGGCCAGCTGATGGGCGCACTCGGCGGGCGGCTGGGCGCGCTGCGCGAGGCGCTGGCGCAGGATGATGCGGCCTTGACCGAAGCGGCGCGGCGCAATGTGACGCTGGGTGAGGGCGGTGATGCTGGCAAGGTTGCGGCGCGGTTGCGGTCACTGGCTGATCAGCTGGACGGGCTCACGGCGGCGGACCTGTTGGCAGGAAAGATTGTGCTGTGAGCGAAGAGGCAGCGCTACCGCCTGAAATGTCGCGGACGCTCGATGTGCGTCAGGCGGAAGGCAAATATACAGAGGTGGTTGCCAGTGCGGCGGAATGTGCGGCACTGGCGGCGCGTTTCGCGCTGGTGCGCATCGACCGGCTGGAGGCGAAACTCACCTGTACGCGAACTGGCATGGGAGTTGAGGCGCGCGGTGATCTGACTGCGGCGATAGTGCAGAGCTGCGCCGTTTCGGGCGATGATTTGCCAGTGACAATCGCCGAACCGCTCTATTTCCGGTTCGTTCAGGTCGAAAACCACGCCCCCGCCGAAGAAGTCGAGCTGGCCGCCGAAGATTGCGACGAGATCGAATTCGTCGGCAGCGAAATCGATCTGGGCGAGGCGGTGGCGCAGAGCCTCGCGCTGGCGATTGATCCCTTTGCCGAGGGGCCGGGCGCGGATGAGGCACGCCGCCGCGCGGGGATCATCAATGCTGGCGCGGCCGGGCCATTTGCTGCTCTGGCGGCGTTGAAGGTCAGATAGGCCTCAGAACGGGATATCGTCGTCGAGATCATCGGCCATGCTGTGTCCGCCACCACCGCCTGCGGGCTTGCTGGCACCCCAATCGTTGCCGCCGCCCGATGACTTTGCGCCGCCGTCCCAGTCGCCGCCGCTCATTCCCGCGCTGCGCTGACCGCCGCCGGGCGCACCGTCAAGCATGGTGAGCACGCCGCCCATGCCGCCAACCGATACTTCGGTGGAGTAGCGGTCATTGCCGCTCTGGTCCTGCCACTTGCGGGTGCGCAGCTGGCCCTCGATATAGACCTTGCTGCCTTTTTTGAGAAAACGCTCGGCAACGCCCACCAGGCCATCCGAATTGAGCACGACCGTGTGCCATTCGGTGCGCTCTTTCTTTTCGCCGGTGTTCTTGTCTTTCCAGTTTTCCGACGTCGCGATGCGCAGGTTGGCGATGCGGCCGCCGTTCTGGAAAGACTTGACCTCGGGGTCCGCGCCCAGATTACCAATCAGGATGACCTTGTTGACGCTGCCTGCCATGATGTCCTCGCTCAATTACAACCCAAGAGCGACCGCGCTCCAATAGGTGATTCCCGCGAAGACATAGGCCAGCACGAACAGATAGGCGAGCATGAAGCCGGGCCATTTCCACCCATTCGTTTCACGCCGGGCAACCGCGATGGTTGAGAGGCACTGCGGCGCAAAGACGAACCAGGCGAGAAAGGCCAGCGCAGTGGGCAGGCTCCAGCGCGCCTTGAGCTGATCGCCGAGCTTCATCGCGGTCTGCTCGTCATCGCTGGCCGAAACTGCATAGGTCGTGGCGAGCGAGCTGACCGCCACTTCGCGCGCCGCCATCGCCGGGATCAGCGCCAGCGCCATGTCGCGGTTGAAGCCGATCGGCTTGACCACCACGGCAAGGCCATTGGCGATCTTGCCCGCGATCGAGGCATCGACCTGGTTCTCGCCCGGTTCGGCGCGCGGAAAGCTCAGCAGCAGCCAGAGCACTACCGACACCATGAAAATGATCGTCCCGGCGCGGCGCAGGAATATCCACGCACGCTGATACAGCCCGATGGCCAGATCTTTCAGCTGCGGCATCTGATATTTGGGCAGCTCCATGATGAAGCCGCTGGCCGCGCCCTTGGTTACCGAGCGGCGCAACACGAGCGCCACAACCATCGCGCCGACAATGCCCATCACATAGAGCGCGAAGAGCACCAGACCCTGAAGCCCGATGCCGGGTCCAATCGAGCGAGCCGGGATGAACGCTGCGATGATCACCGCATAGACCGGCAGCCGTGCCGAGCAGGTCATCAAGGGAGCAATCAGGATTGTGGTCAGCCGGTCCTTGGGATCGGCGATGCTTCGCGTCGCCATGATGCCGGGAATGGCGCAGGCGAAACTTGAAAGCAGCGGAATGAAGCTGCGTCCTGACAGGCCAACCCCGGCCATCATCCGGTCCATCAGGAAAGCCGCGCGCGCCATATAGCCAGTGGCTTCCATGGCGAGGATAAAGAAGAACAGAATGATGATCTGCGGCAGGAACACCACCACTGAACCGACGCCTGCCAGTACGCCTTCGGTGATCAGGTCACGTAACAGGCTTTCGGGCATGATTGCTCGAACACTGTCACCCAGCCAGGCAACCACACCTTCCAGCGCATCGGCGAAGGGTGTGGCCCCGGCAAACACGGCCTGAAAGACGACGAACAGCAGCGC
>JANPPM010000316.1:0-6058 GCA_031428495.1 Novosphingobium sp. | reverse complement strand
GTGCTGGAAACCTTCGAGGTGGAGATGCGCGAGCGGACTTTGTAACGCTTGCCCCGCTACGTAGCCCTGTTTGGTTCGATCAACGTCGGCGGCAACCGGCTGAAGATGGCGGATCTGCGCGCCGCTTTCGAGGCGGAGGGGTTCACCAATGTCGATACGGTGGTGGCCAGCGGTAATGTGCTGTTCGATCATCCCGAGCGGCCTGACGAGGGACTCGAAGAAAAGCTGGGCCTGATGATGGCTGAGCGGTTCGATATGGACAGCGCCGCACTGGTCCGTTCGCGCGATGCACTGGCTGCTGCGATTGCGGAAAATCCCTTCGCAGCGGACGGGCAGGAGCAGTTTGTCCACACGCTGTTTCTGGATGGCCCGGTCGATCCCGCTGACTTTGCCCGGCTCGACGCTGATCGCACCGGACCGGAGCGGCTGGCCGCTGGTGACCGCGCGCTGCACATCGACTACGTTGCCGGGGCTGGCGAAAGCAAGCTGGTCGGCACGTTCATCGAGCGCCGGATCGGCCGCAAAGGAACGGCGCGCAATCTGCGATCAATGAAGCGGATTCTGGCCAAGATGGATGCAGGATGAGATGGCATCTCAGATACTACAATTCATGGCGTATTAGGACGAATACTTGACGTAACAGCCTGTCCGATATAGACAGAACTGTGGAAGTCCGCTATTCTAAAACTGCCCTAAAGGCGCTGTTGCGTTCGAACAAGCGCATGTTGATCCAGCAGAAGCTCAATGAGTTGGCTTCCAATCCATCGAGTTTGGAAGCAAATGTCGTCAAGCTTGTCGGTCAGCCGGAATCAAGGTTGCGCATTCAGGACTGGAGAGTGATTTTTCGCATCGAAGATTCGATTCTTTGGATTGATCAAATTGGGCCACGTGGTTCGATTTACGAGGATTGACGGCTATGACTGCACAGCTTCTCGAGATTGCCGGTCAGGAAATGGTCTTGCTCTCAAAGGCCGAATTCGCACATTTGAAAGACGCCTCAGAAAACTACGAGGATATTGTTGCGGCAGTTGAAGCGCGAAAGCGGCGCGAAGAAGGTGAGGAATATGTCCCCGCCGATGTTGTGAACCGTCTCATCGCCGGAGAAAGCCCGCTCAAGGTCTGGCGTGAGTACAGGGGCATAACCCAGACATCCCTTGGCGAAATAGTTGGATGCAAAGCCGGAATGATTTCGAAATTGGAAAAAGGTAGGGCTGAAGGTGGCTTCAAGCTTTGGCAGGATCTGGCCAAGGCGCTGTCGGTTGGTCTGGACGATTTGGTCGAGACTTGATGGCCCGCTCTCCCGCCACTCCCGAAACCCGCTCGGTCCGCCTGCTCAAGGTGGGAGAGCAGATCCGCCATATCCTGTCCGAACTGCTTATGCGCGGCGAGGTGCGGGACGAGGTGCTGGCATCGCACACAGTCTCGGTCACTGAAGTGCGGATGTCACCCGATCTGCGCCATGCCACTGTTTTCTCAAAACCCTTGCTGGGCGCACAGGAGGAGGTGGTGCTGAAGGCGCTGCGCACAAACACCGCCTATTTTCAGCGCGAAGTCGCGGGCCGTCTCAAGCTCAAATATGCGCCGAAACTGAATTTCCTCGCTGATGAAAGTTTCGACGTTGCCGCGCGGATTGAAAGCCTGCTCGCTGATCCCAAGGTCGCGCGCGATCTGGAAGACTAGCCGGGAGCCATCCGCGCCCTGATCGCAATGGTGACCCTGTTGGCGACGATCAGCGAATAGGCGGTCATGCCGTAATTGCGGCGATTGATCACCATTGTGCCGGAAATAGTGACGGGTTCACGTCCGGTGATCGCATCCGGGCTGCGATCAAAAGTCACCCGCAGCACTTCCTGGCGGGTGACGCCACGCGCTGTGAGGTCACCGGTTACATCGGCGGTGTGTTGGCCGGTCATACGCATGGACCGACCCGAGAACTGCACACTGGGATAGCGCTCGACATCGAAAAAGCTCGGCCCCTTAAGTCTTGCCAGTGTCACGCTGTCGCCAGCCCGCAGCGCGCGCGCATTTAACGTAACGTCGAGATCGATTGCGCCGGGTCTTTTCGGATCGAGTCTGATCCCGCCCGACACTTCAGGGAAATGCGCTGTTTTGCTGGCGACACCAAAGAATCCGACGCGTGCGCTCACTGCGCTTTGCGCTGAGTCCAGAACAAGGCGGTGTGTCTGTTGGGCACTTGCGGGAAAGCCAAACAGCAAAGCCGCAATCGAGACCGACGCGAGCACCATTCGAGATTTCATCTGGACCAGTCTCCAAATTTGCTCAGCCGCCTGACAAACAGGTTGCTTCGGGAGTCGTAACGATGCCAATGCGCATCGAACCGCACTGAAGTGACTTATGTAAGCCTTCCTGGAGAGAAGACATGACAGATTTTGTATTCCTCCATGGCGGCGGACAGGGCGGCTGGGTGTGGGATGAGACGATTGCCGCGCTCTCCGCACAATCGGGCGGCAGCGCGCGATGCCTCGCGCTCGATGCGCCGGGATGCGGTACCAAGCGTGGACGGGATACTGCTGGCTATGACTTCGCGGCCATTACGGCGGAACTGGTTTCGGATATCGAGGCTGCGGGTCTGACCGATGTGGTATTGGTCGGCCATTCGCAGGCGGGAACCTCAATGCCGGGAATGGCATTGCTGCGGCCGCACCTGTTTCAAAAGCTGATCTTCGTCTCCTGCATCGCCCCTGATCCAGGGCTGACCACAATTGAGATGACTGCAGGCCGACTGCACGGCGGAAGCCACCCCTTCACCGACGAAAGCCTGTCGATCCGCGAGCGTTACCGCGCGATGTTCTGCAACGACATGGTTGCGAGCCAGGCCGAAGAATTCCTCGACAAGCTAGGCCCAGATCAGTGGCCATCCGTGTGCTATTCGCATAGCGACTGGCCCTACGATCATCTCTCCAGCGTGCCTGTCAGCTATGTCCTGTGTCTCGACGATGCCATTCTGCCGCTTGACTGGCAGCGCTTCTTTGCCAAGCGCCTGCATGCGCGCACCACGCCGCGGATCGATGCCGGGCATCAGGCGATGAATACCCGCCCGCAGGCCTTGGCGGAGATTCTGCTGGCGGAGGTGCACACCTGAGGCCACAGGCGCGGAAATGGCCAAGCTCTATTTCTATTATGCCAGCATGAATGCAGGCAAGAGCACCAACCTCTTGCAGGCGAACTTCAACTATCACGAGCGCGGCATGCAAACCATGCTGTGGACCGCGTCGCTCGATGATCGCGGTTCAGAAAAAGCGATTGAAAGCCGCATCGGACTTGGCGCGGATGCCCATCGGTTCGATTCCGAAACCGACATGTGGGACCGCGTCATGACAGTGCACCGCGCCGGGCCGCTTGCTTGCGTGCTGGTCGATGAGGCGCAGTTTTTGAATCACAAGCAGGTCTGGCAACTCGCGCGGCTGGCGGATGAGGCGGGCATTCCGGTGCTGTGCTATGGCCTGCGGACTGATTTTCAGGGCGAGCTGTTTCCCGGCTCCGCGACCTTGCTGGGGATCGCGGACAGTCTGGTCGAAATGAAGGCCGTGTGCCATTGCGGGCGCAAGGCGACGATGAACCTGCGGATCGATGCCAGCGGCGCGGCGGTAAACACCGGCGCGCAGACTGAAGTCGGCGGAAATGATCGCTATGTCGCGCTATGCCGTCGGCATTTTACAGAGGCGCTGACTTAATGGATGAAACTCTGTTCAACGCCGGTGCACTGATTATCCCGCTGGTGTTGGCGATTGTTTTTCACGAAGTCGCGCATGGCTGGATGGCGCGCGTGCTCGGCGATCCGACGGCGCAGGAGCAGAACCGCCTGAGCCTCAATCCGCTGCGCCATGTCGATCCAGTGGGCACGGTTATCCTGCCGGGCTTGCTGGCACTGGCCAAGGCGCCTGTTTTCGGTTGGGCCAAGCCGGTGCCGGTGAACAAATACCGGCTGCGCAACCCCCGCTTCGGCATGATGCTGGTGGCTGCGGCAGGGCCAGGGATCAATCTGGTGATGGCAGCCGTCTCGGCGATCCTGCTTGGATTTGTGCTGCTGGCTTTTAGCGAGGCGACGGAGCCCTCGATTGCAGCGCGGTTTCTCGCCGCCAACCTGATGAATTTTATCTCGATCAACGTCTTTTTGGCGCTGTTCAACCTGCTGCCAATACCGCCGTTTGACGGCTCGCACATTGTCGAGGGGTTGCTGCCGCGCCGGATGGCAGCGGTTTATGCCCGCATGCACAAGTGGGGCCTGCTGGCGATGGTTGCGCTTATCGTTGTGTTGCCGTGGCTCATTCCCGGGTTCAACCCTGTCGGCAAATTGGTGATTCCGCCGGTTGAATGGCTGACGCGAATGGTTTTGCAGCTTACCGCAGGCATAGCCGGTTGACATCGCGTCATGCGCACGTGAAGTGCTCGCCGCACCACCGTTTGTTCCTGACTGCGAAGAGGAAAGCCCCATGAAGCCATTTCTGTCTGCCAGCCTTGCCGGAATTGCGCTGCTCCATGCGCCTGCACTTTTTGCGCAACCCGCCGCGCCAGCGCAAGCCCCAATTAAGTTGATCCCCGGTCTGGCGACGGCCAACGTGCAGGAGATTGTCGCGGCATCGAAAGCCATGATCAATGCCCAGCAGGAACGGCAGGTCATCTACAAGAACCAGTACGCCATGGCCGAGGCACGTCGCCGCCAGATCAATGCCGAAATTCAGCCGTTGATGGCAAAGTTCAACCGCGACCGCCAGGCGGGGAGCGTTGCGCAGGCCGACCTGCAAGGGCAGGCACGGGCGATCCAGAACTTGCAGCAGGCTGGTGTGCAGGAATTGCAGACCATGCTGGCACCGATCACTTTGTCCGAAACCTATGTGCGGGAGCAGATTGGCGATGTGATCAATCGGGCCATCACCGCTGCCATGGCGAAGCGCGGCGTTACATTCGTGGTGCCGCCACAAAATGCGCTGGCTTTCAACAACGGCTATAACCTCAATACGGCAGTGGTTACCGAACTCGATGCGATCTTACCTCGGGCGTCAGTGGCACCCCCGGCAGGCTGGCGACCCAAGGCAGAGCGAGACGCGGCAGCAGCGCAGGCGGCGCAACTGGCCAAGCCGGGGCCGGGCGCGCGGTAGGCTTCAGATACCCAGCGCCTTGCGCAATTCCGCATTGATCCGCGACTGCCAGCCCTTGCCGGTTGCGCGGAACTTCTCGAGCACGTCGGGATCAAGGCGCAAGGTGACTTGCTTCTTTGGGTTTTCGCTGACTGGGCGCCCGGGCTTGGTCCAAGTGCCGTCGGCTGGGCGGATTAGCGTGGTGCCGTGATAGATCGCGGCGCGACGGAAATGGTCTTCGGTCCAGACGGGTGAATCGTCTGGATCAATCCAGGGTTCTTCGGCGATTTTCGAGCTCTTCGTCATGGTAATGCCTCATCGCAATGATACGACGTTTGTTTTCGCGCTGGGTCCAGGTGACGACAACATTTCTGTCACCTAAAGTCCCAAAAGAGTTGAATCGCGACTCACCATAATCAACTCGGTCATCCAGCAACTGCAAGTGTGAACCGGCGAAGATTTTTGGTGCATCTGAAAAATCTAACCCACGCTTCTCTAACGTCAGTGAGCGCTTGGCTTCGTCGAACTCGATCTCAAATTCTTTCAACTAAGCCTCCTGCACTCATTTCATCGATACGATCCTTTCGTCTTGCCCTGAAGCGAACGTGCTTCGAAAAACACGCGCGGGCATTGCGTGTTACATAGAGCCCATTTAATGTAACTCCAAAAATTGTCAACCTCACTCCGCCGTCAGCAAGTCCTCCGCCGCGCCCAGATCAACGCTGACCAGCCGTGAGACGCCCTGTTCGATCATCGTTACGCCGAACAGGCGGTGCATGCGGCTCATTGTCACGGCATTGTGGGTGACGATCAGGTAACGGGTGTCGGTTTCCAGCACCATCGCGTCGAGCAGGTCGCAGAAGCGTTCGATATTGGCGTCATCAAGCGGGGCATCGACTTCGTCGAGCACGCAGATCGGCGCTGGGTTGGTGAGGAACAGCGCAAAGATCAGGGCGATG
>JANPPM010000315.1:0-3049 GCA_031428495.1 Novosphingobium sp. | reverse complement strand
TTCACGCCCTCCAGCGAGAGCTGGATCACCTCGGGCACCTGGTCATGACCGATCTTGCCGATGAGTCCGCGCTGGACAAGGCTTCCCGCTGCACGCCCCCAAACCTCTGGGCCAGTGAAGAGGTTGCGCAGGCGGACGGTGCGAACGTTCCGATTCATTGAATAGGCTGAATCAGATTTTCCTTGGCCTGTCAAAGCTCCGCCCGCACCCTATGGCGCTAGCCTATGAGCAGTTGCCGCTCCTGCTCCTCCCAGTCGAGAGCGACCGTGTCGGGGCGCAGTAGTGCGGCTGCATCGATCCCGGCGCGTTGGCGGCCGGCGAGTATGGCTTCGATAACGCGCGGCGACAGGAATGCCAGCCGAGCGGTGCGAATTACCCAGGACGTGGTCACCCCTTCGCGCTCGGCCAGCGCGGTCGGATCGAGATCGCCTTCGCTCAGCACATTCCACCAGGTCTGAGCGCGGGTGATCAGGCGGAGCAGTGCAGGATCGGCTTCGCCGCTACCGGCCGCAAAGCTTCCGTTGTTATGGATGAGGCGGATAGCCCGCCCGGTCCGGGTGAGGCGGACCGCGAACGCGTGGGCCGAGTGGCAGAGCCTTGCGAGCTAGGCCTGCGCGCTCGCTGGGAGGACTCTGCCGTTAGAGCGCGGCTCGCATTAGACTGACACCTCCCTCTCCGCCTATAGCGGTTAGGCCACCGCCTGCGCGGGGTCGGAAAAGTCGATGCCGTGTTCGTTGGCGACTTCGGCACAGGTCACGCGTCCGTCACAGATGTTGAGCCCCAACAGCAGATTGGGGTCTCGCCGCAAGGCTTCTTTCCAACCAAGATCGGCTATCCGCAGCGCGTGCGGCAGGGTTACATTGTTCAACGCATAGGTGCTCGTTCGCGCTACTGCGCCTGGCATGTTGGCGACGCAGTAATGAACGATGCCATCGACAACGAAGGTTGGATCGGCATGGGTTGTGGCGCGGCTGGTTTCAAAGCAGCCGCCCTGATCGATGGCGACGTCGACCAGCACGGCTCCTGCCTTCATCGTCTTCAACATGTCCCGTGTGACGAGTTGCGGCGCCGCTGCTCCGGCTACCAGCACCGCGCCGATGACGAGATCTGCTTCGGCAACGCAGGTGGCGATGCTCGCCTTGCTGGCGAAGCTGGTGCGAGCTCGGCTTTCAAAATGTATGGCCAGTCGTTCGAGCACGTCGGGGCTGCGATCAAGGATAATTACATCGGCACCGAGACCGGTCGCCATTTGCGCCGCATTGAAGCCGACTACGCCGCCGCCGATGATAGCAACCTTGGCTGGCAGTACCCCGGGTACACCCCCCAGCAGAACACCGCGCCCGCCGTGCGCCTTTTCGAGCGCTGTGGCACCTGCCTGAACCGCCATACGCCCTGCGACCTGGCTCATCGGTTTGAGCAGTGGCAGCCCGCCACGCCCGTCACCAACCGTTTCATAGGCAATGCAGACGGCACCACTGGCCATAAGATCACGGGTTTGCCCAAGGTCGGGGGCAAGATGAAGGTACGTATAGAGCACTTGGCCCTTGCGCAGCATGGCGCGTTCTGCGGGCTGCGGCTCCTTGACCTTCACGATCATTTCAGCTGCGGCGAAGACGTCTGCGGGCGTGGCGACGATGGTTGCGCCTACTTTGCAATAGGCTTCGTCGCCCGCACCGATCCCGGACCCGGCTCCGGCTTCGACGAGCACCGCATGCCCGTGTGCGACGAGTTCACTCACACTCTCCGGGGTCAGCCCGACGCGATATTCGTGGTTCTTTATTTCGCGGACAGTGCCGATGCGCATAGCTGGCTCCTTCGTGGTGGCGATAGAGCAGATTTAGCGTGACGGCATGCGCGCAAGTCGCCGAAGTACAGGATCGAACTGGCAGAAAACTGTGAATGCGCCCGCTAGTCGACAGAATCCGCTCAAGCGGCGGGGTCGAGCACCCCGAGTGCCGCGACCACCGCAATGACTGCCAGTCCTGCGCTCGCCTCAACTGCGAGCGACAGGCGCAGCGCGCGCCGGGCGGCGAGGTCTTTGGTGCCAAGCGCGGGCGAAAGCCGCCAGCGGTTGAGCGCGGCAAGGCTGAGCATTCCGGCGAACAGAGCGAGTTTTATGCCCAGCAGCAGCGTCCAGGTGCTGGTCAGCGGGAAAGGCCAGCCTGCAATGAAAAAGGTATTGGCAATGCCGGTGACCAGCAGCAGCACTACAATTGCGGTGCCGGTAGTCGCGAACTTGGCAAGGCGGTGTTCCAGCTCATCGTGAGCGGCCAGCCCCAGCAAGCTGGCGAGTAGCATGGCCAGCGCCCCGAGCCAGGTCGCTGCAGCCAGTAGATGAACGATGTCGGCTAGCCGGTGGACGCTGCCAGCTGTGCCCTCGGTCGCACCGGCATGGCCAGTCCAGGCGGCGGTCGTGAGCGCTACTCCGGCGAAAAGTGAAATGAGCAGCATCGGAAAGCGCAGAAAAACAGCCAGCACGACAAGCGCCAGTGCGGCAAGACGGATGGTAAGTACGCTGCCAAGCGGGGTTGCGCCAAGGACCGCGATGACTGTTTCGCGGTCAAGCATAGCGAGTGGCATGGCGGCTATCGCGGCTATATTGGCCAGCACCCACCACACCGAAGCTCCGGCCGCGCCCAGCGCAAGCAGCGCCAGCACGGTGTGGTATCGGCGCGACAAAGCGATGCCGCGCCCGGCAGTGATCATATAGAGCGGCAGCCCAGCGGTGAGCAACAGCGCACCATAACTGATGGCGCGTGCTGCGATGAGGCCGCCGTCCGCCACCGGTCAGCGCACCGTAAAGGTGTATTTGCCCTCAATGCGATGCTGATCTGCAGCGACGGCGTGCCACTTTAGCTCATAGGCACCTGCAGGCAGGGCGCGGGGCAGAGTGACGGTCAAAACCTTGCCGCGCGCTTGCGTGGTGAAGCCGCGGATCGGCATCCCTGCATGGTTGGCCATTCCGGGCATGCTGGTCATCGTCAATTCGATGCCTGACAGCGGGCCGACAAGGTTTTCGGAGAAATTCAGGACGACCCGTGTTGGCCGG
>JANPPM010000314.1:0-3413 GCA_031428495.1 Novosphingobium sp. | reverse complement strand
GCGAAGTCGAGACACCGCGCGCAAGTGTCTCGACTTCGCTCGACACGAACGGATCTGAAACATTAGCTTCGCGCGCCTCTCTGGAACAGCGGCAATCCGCACACCTCATAGCTTGGATCAGCTGCCCCCAGCGCCATCAGGCCGCCACCGGTAAACGGGCGCTGCAACTGCATGTCATAGGTCACTACGCGCTTTGAAAAGCGCCATTTGCCGTCTGCGCAGCGACGATAATTGTCGATATAGCGAACCGCCATGAAGTCCTCGATTTGACCACCCGGGTTCTCGCGGTCGGGCAGCACATGGAAGGCGAGGGCGTAAACTTCGCCATTCCCCACATCCCCATCAACCGCGATCATGTGGTTGCAGGCGTGATGGCCACTGTAGGTCATATAGGGCAGCGAGCCCTCTATGAAGTCGCAGTATTTATCGGCCGGGCCGTCGAAGCTGTCGCCGTGGCTGTCGGTCGCATCTTCGGTGTAGAGATCACGCAGCAGCGCGACATCCTTGCGGTCGATGGCGCGTGAATAGCACAGGACAAGGTCGCGGATCGCCTCGCGGTCGATCAGGTTCTGGATTGCGGAATCGCTATGCATCATATTCTCCTTGCGCCGTTCATGTCAGACTTCCGCCATCGACCGGCCAGACCTGCCCAGTGACAAAACTCGCGCGCGGACTGGCGAGCAGCGCAACGACTGCGGCCATTTCCTCTGGCGTAGCAAAAGGCTTGCCAACTAATGTGCGGCGTTGACGCATGGCGCGGTCATGCTTGCTTATGCTGTCGCCTTGTTGGGCAAACATGCCAGATTCGGGATGAAAGCGGCTACCCTTGCTGAAGGCTTCAGGGCTGGTGGCGAAGGTGGCGTAGGGCGCAATGGCGTTGACCCGGATGCCGTGCTGGCCCAGCTCCTTGGCGAGCACCACGGTGAAGCTGTGTACTGCGCCCTTCATCGCCGAATAGACCGGCAACATGTAATCCCCGACCAGCCCGGCGGTGGAGCCGATGTTGACGATTGCGCCCTGCTTGCGGGCGATCATGCCGGGGAGCACCGCATGGGTCATCCGCAGCACGGTGCCAAAATTGAGGTCGATGTCGCCGAGCCACTTGGCCGGGTCCGAATCGACGAACAGGCCTTGGTCGACATTGCCACCCACGTTGTTGACCAGCACATCTACTGGTCCGATTTGTTCTGCTGCTGCAAGGATCTTTGCCGGGGAGGCCGGATCGAGCATGTCCGCCGCAACGAAGATTGCATGCGCCGCACCTGCTTCCAGCGCTTTGGCGACTACGCTGGCGCCCGCCTCGGCGTCGCGGCCGACAACGACCAGTTTAACGCCATTAGCTGCCAGTTCCAGCGCTATTCCGCGACCAATGTTAGCAGTCGCGCCCGTTACAATCGCAACCTTGCCTTCCAGTCCCAGTTCCATACTCGCCCCCGGCCTTATTGGTTTTGCGAAGCCTGATAGGCCGCAACCTCGCCTTCAACCACCGATATCAGATGGCGGCAGAGGATTTCCTTTTCCTGAAAATGCACAAAGTCGAGCGCCCCGCTCGACAGCCCGCGCTGGCCGGCCTGGATCACTGCAACATCTTCCGAATGTATATCCCGCACCGTCGCCACCGCAGCTTCACGGGCATAGCGGGTGCTGGCCGTCTCATCCTCGCCGACCCAGTAGATCCGGATAATCCCGCGGGATTTCTCGGGGCCCAGCGGCACGACTGTGTGGAGAAAATGCTGGCCGGGCGATCCGAACAGGAAGAAATTGGGGAACAGCGCGAAATAATTGCGTCCCTCGGGATGGTCCATCAGTCCGTCTGCCGCAAGGCGCGCCGCGCCGCGCATATAGCCCAGCAACATTACGGGGTTGGGAGTGGCCGTCGCATCGGTCCAGATTGTCTGCGTGCGGTGTTTGCCAAACAGGCTGAAGCTGGTGGGATAACCGAAGGGGTTTTCGGCACCTATGCCGGGTCCAGCGGAACGCGGATGAATGAAGCGCAGGTGATAGTTTTCCTGAAAGTTGTCGTAGGTCAACTTCCAGTTGGCGTCGATTTCATAGATATATTCGTGGAACGTAGTCGAGCGCGCGACGGGCATTGTTTCGAGCCGTTCAGCCAGCGGACCCAGAAATTCGCGCAGGCTTTCCTGCGGATCGAAATTGATGAAGATCAGCCCGGCGTGAACCTCAACTGCGACCTGCTTGAGCGCGCAATCCTTCTTGCTGGCATAGAACCGTTCGAAATCCGGCGCCGAGATTAGAGCGCCGTCGCTGCCATAGGTCCACATGTGATAGGGACAGCTGAAGGTGTTTTTCTTGCCGCTGGCCTCATCGGTCAGCTGGGTACCGCGGTGGGTGCAGGCATTGTGCAGCGCGCGGATCTGGCCATCCTTGCCGCGTGTGATCAGCAGCGAGGCTTTGGCGAATGCAAGCTCGCGGCGCACAAAGCTGCCATTTTCTGGCAGCTCGCAGACATGGCCGATGTTGAGCCAAGTGCGCATCCAGATGGCCTTGCGCTCCAGCTCGTACCACTCGGGGTCGAAATAGAAGCGGGCTGGGACCGGGTCGGTGCCAAGCACCAGTGGATCATCGACACTCTCGAACTTGCTGGATTGGTCGTTCACTTACCGCTCTCCCGCCATTATGCTTTCACATATCCCTATGGCGGCGCAGTGGCCCTGACAACAGGGTTACGCATGCGGGCGCGTTAGCTTCAGCTGTTATTTGGTTTACGTCTCACGCAGCGCAGATTGCCCGGCTTGCCGTCCGCGTTGATCCTCCGCACGAAGCCTTCCGACTGGCGTTCGTAAATCTTGCCGCGAAACGCGCCGCCGGTCATGGCCAGTCGGTCGCCGGTCAGCAGGTAGCTGCCTAGCAAACCGGCTGCCCGATAGCTGGAGGCGGTAACCACAGTGAAATCTTCTGACGGAACGCGCAAACCTGCCGGGCCGCTCACATCTCCGGGGAGCTCGCAGATGTAGTCCCCTGCGGGCATAGTGCCCAAATCGCCGCCCGGTGCAGCAGCAGCGGGAAACGCCAGTGCCAGCATCAACACGGCAGCAAGCGCCATCCCCCGAGATTGCCAGACGGCCAAGCCCGCGCTAAGGGCGCGGCTCTTTGGCCAATGGTCAGAAATTCGGCTCTTTCCCATCAAAGGCATCTTCCATGAAAATCAGCGGCGTGGACATCCGTCCCGGTAACATTCTCGAATACGAGAAGGGCATCTGGAAGGTCGCCAAGACCCAGCACACCCAGCCCGGCAAGGGCGGGGCGTTTATGCAGGTCGAAATGAAGAACCTGATCGACGGACGCAAGACCAATGTTCGCTTTCGCAGCCAGGACACGATCGAGCGCGTGCGGCTCGACACCAAGGATTTCCAGTTCCTCTATGTCGATGGCGACGCGCTGGTCTTCATGGA
>JANPPM010000313.1:0-6859 GCA_031428495.1 Novosphingobium sp. | reverse complement strand
GCGCGCACAGCGGCAGAGCGAGAATGCGCTGATCGTCGGCAAATTCGTTGAAAGCCGGGTGCCGCGTATCTTGCATCCGGGTCTTGCCAGCCATCCGCAACATGATCTGGCGCAAAAGCAGATGATCACCGGCGGCACGATCTTCTCGATCATTCTGGATGGCGGGCGCGAGCAGGCCTGGGCCTTGCTCGACGCGCTGGAGCTGATCGATATCTCGAACAACATCGGCGATTCGCGCTCCCTGATGTGCCACAACGCCACCACCACGCATCACTCGATTGGAGCCGAGGGCCGCGAGGCGATGGGGGTTTACGAAGGCATGGTGCGGATGAGCGTCGGGCTGGAAGATCCCGAGGATCTTATCGCGGATCTCGATCAGGCGCTGAGCAAGGCGGGGCTTTAACCCACTTCAGATCACCAGTGGCTGGCCCGCATCGGCCAGTGCATCGTTGAATGCGGCGGCGGCTGACAGTGCAGCTGCAACGTCGGGTGCCCCCGCCAGCGCGCGCAAATGGCGCGACGCACAGGCGGGGTTGCTGGCAGCGCTGGCCAGAATGCCGACCATCGCCGCTTCGTCGTGCGTCATCCGCAAGGCACAGCACGGCGCGATGGTGATCCGGCGCTGCGAACATTGGGCAAATTCGGCAAGGAAGGCGCGGAGCAGCACCAGCGGTCGGCGAAAGTGCAGGCCGAAGGTGTTGAACAACAGATTGGCCGCATGCGCGTCGC
Source organism: Novosphingobium sp. (assembly GCA_031428495.1). Taxonomy (GTDB): domain Bacteria; phylum Pseudomonadota; class Alphaproteobacteria; order Sphingomonadales; family Sphingomonadaceae; genus Novosphingobium. The sequence continues at coordinate 6,130 of JANPPM010000313.1, read as the reverse complement.
GGATCCCGTGTGCTGCCATGCGTCGCACCGAAAAGAGCACCAGCCGCTGCATGCGATCAGTGGGGACGGGCAGGGGGAGTAGCGCGCGGGTTTGGGACGGCGAATCACTATGCGGCAGCATCACGCTCTCTCCTTGAAGACGCCGCAAGGATTAATGCTATTGAGAATCGTTCGCAACATAAAACTTGGTGGCGAGGTCTGGTACTGCTGCGGCACAGGTGTTGTGGCGCGGCGCAATCGCCGCTAGGCTTGGCTCATCATGAAAGAGCTTTTCCAGCATGTCGCGATCACACCGGTCGGCAACCCCGCGATGTCGGGGCGGGACACCGGCACGGCGATGCATGACGGCATCATCGTTCGTGTCGCAGTGAATTTCCTGCCCGAACAATCCCGGATCGAGGCTGGCAAGTGGTTCTGGGTCTATCACATCCGGATCGAAAACGAATCGAACCAGACAGTGCAATTGCTCACTCGCCATTGGCGGATCACCGATGGCCGGGGCATGATCAGCTTTGTTGATGGTGACGGGGTAGTCGGGGAGCAGCCGGTTCTGCGGCCGGGGCAAACGCATGACTATGTCTCAGGCTGCCCTTTGCAGACGCCAACCGGCAGCATGGAAGGGCATTACAGCTTTCGCGCCGAGGACGGCGCTGAGATCAAGGCGGCAATCCCCTTCTTCCCCCTCGCGGCGCCCGCCACGGCGGGCTGAGACAGTTTCGCCCGCATGAAGCGCACCCACCTGCCGCTCAATGCGCTCCGCGTATTCGATGCTGCTGCCCGGCATCTTTCGTTCACCCGCGCAGCGGATGAGCTGGCCGTGACGCCTGCCGCTGTCGGCCAGCAAATCCGGGCGCTGGAAGACCTCCTGGGCGTGGTGCTGTTCCGGCGCACCAGCAAGGGCCTCGAACTCACAGACGAAGCAGGCGCTGGGCTTGAGCCGCTGCGCAGCGGTTTTCTGCATTTTGAGGACGCGGTGCAAGCGATGCAGGCGGGACAATCGAGCCATGTCTTTACCATCGCCGCACCACGCGATTTCTTCGCGGTCTGGCTCGCCCCGCGCCTCGCCGCCTATCGCATGGCCAATCCCGAGGTACGTTATGCCTTGGCAGACGGAGAACTGGCGGATTTCACTGAGGCCAATCTCGACCTTGCGGTGCGCTGGGTGGAAGGTCCGGGAGAGCTAGAGGGCGTCCAGCTTGGACCTGCAGAGCGCGTAACCATCGGGGCGGGCGACTGGATCGCCTGGCCCGGCGATCCCGCGCCGGGCGGAGAGGATGAACCGGACAAAGCGCCCTTGATGGTTGGCGATGCCGGTCAGGCGCTTGCCGCTGCCGCCGCCGGAATGGGCCGCGCACGCATCCCCGCCATGCTGGCTGGCGCACGCGCAGATCTTGGCGCGGCTGAGCCCTGCCGCCGAGCCTACTGGTTGGTTGCTCCCTTGCCGCAATGGCGCCAGAAGAAGGTCAAGGCACTGGTAGCGTTTCTGACGGGGGAATAGCGGATAGCGGAGATCGTACTCGCTCGCGCCGCACGCCCAGCCCGACCAAGCGGCCCGGTATCCGGCGCAGCAGCGGGAAGCGATCCAGCAATCGCAGCGGCCAGGGCGGCCGGTCGAACTTTGCGCCGGGTTCGAACACACCCATGATCACCCGATCCTGCGCTGCCTTCTGAGCTGCCTGCACCAGCCGCGTGTGGAAAATCCGCCGTTTCTCGACCTTTACCAGCAGGGCGTCGACGTCCTTTCCGGCGCGTAATGGCTCGGCCAGATAATTGGCGGCGGCGACTGCATCCTGGATTGCCAGATTTATGCCGATCCCGCCCATGGGTGACATGGCATGAGCCGCATCGCCAATGGCGAGGAGGCCGGGCCGATGCCAACAAGCCAGTCGGTCGAGTTTGACCGTCAGCAGGTGGAGCTGCTCGAAAGACGTGAGTACTGTCTCGAGCGGGCCAAGCTCAGGCGCAGCCCGGGTGATCCTTGCGCGCATGGCGGCGATCCCCTCGGCCTGCAACTGATCGGCGGTTCCCTTGGGCACGATGAAGGCACACTGCCAATATGTGCCTCGATCGATGATCGCCATCATCGTCCCCGGCTGGGCCACCCCACGAAGTACATCGCCGCCTCTGTCAGTCTTGGGCACGGCGAACCAGAAAACGTCGATTGGTGAGCCTAACTCGGTCAGCGGTAACAGATCGTCGCGCCGGACGATTGAGCTGCGCCCGTCGGCCGCGACCACTAGCCTTCGCGCGGCAATCTGGCGACCACCGGCGAGCTCGACTCCGCTGATCCGGCCATTGCTCTGGGTCATTCGGCTGACCTCGCTGACCATTTCAAGCTGGAACGCCGGGAAGGCTGCGGATTCGATCTTGAGAAAATCAAGGAAATCCCACTGCGGCATCATCGCAATGAAGGGGGCCGGTGTTTTGAGGTGGCGGAGATCGCCAATCGTTACGCTTTGCCCGGAGATCGTCAGTCGTACTTGCGAGACCACGCTGTGCGGGCGTTTGAGGAAGCGCTCGAGCATGCCCAGCTGGTCGAGTATCTCCATGGTCGAGGGATGGACCGTGTCGCCGCGAAAATCGCGCAGGAAATCGCCGTGCTTTTCGAGCACCACAACGCTGACCCCGGCCCGGGCGAACAACAGTCCGGCCATCATGCCTGCGGGACCACCACCGACAATGACCACATCGAATTCGTCGGCAGCGACTTTGTTCATCTTCGCTCCGTGACATTCCCGGCCATTCTGCAATAGCATCAACACATGGCCGCAAGCGAACTCTATTCCCCGATAATGTCCGATGCCGTGGTTATTCTGGGAGCTGCGGGAATAGTCATTCCGCTGTTTGCGCGGTTCCGGATAACCCCGATCATCGGCTTCATTCTGGTAGGCGTGCTCGCGGGGCCGCATGGGCTGGGTGCGCTCGTGCCCAATTTCCCGTGGCTCTATCATGTAACCATATCTGATCCCGGCGCGCTGGATGTGTTTGCTGAGCTCGGCATCGTGTTGTTGCTGTTTTCGGTCGGGCTGGAACTGTCGTTTGGGCGCTTGTGGAAAATGCGGCGTCAGGTTTTCGGCCTTGGCTCGCTTGAACTGCTGGTCGGTGCGACAATAATCGGTGCGGGGTTATTTGCGCTGGGCAATTCGCTGGCGACGGCGCTCGCACTTGGACTGGCCCTCGCACTGTCATCGACCGCGCTGGTGCTGCGGATCACCGGTACGCGTACCCCGGTTGGCAAGGCGGCGCTGTCGATGCTGCTGTTCGAGGATATCGCGTTGGTGCCGATCATCTTCCTGCTCGGCGCAATGGGCAGCGGCGGCGAGGCACAGACCAGCGCAGACATTTGGCGCACCTTATGGACGGGCGGGATCACCGTGGCACTGCTGCTGTTGATCGGCCGGATAATCCTGCCGCTGCTGTTCGCGCAGGCAGCACGGACCAAGAGTCCAGAGCTGTTTCTCGCTGCCAGTCTGCTGGTAGTGATCGTTTCGGCGTTGGCCACCGGTGCAACCGGGCTTTCACCAATCGTCGGCGCGTTGGTGGCGGGTCTGCTGATTGCCGAGACCGACTACCATACCGAAGTCGAATCGATGACCGAGCCATTCAAAGGGCTGGCGCTCGGCATTTTCCTGATCACCATCGGCATGAGCATCAACCTGACGCTGATCTGGGAACAGTTGTGGCAGCTTGCCATTGCCGTGGTCGCGGTGCTGGGGATCAAGGCGCTGGTTACCGCATTGCTGCTGCGCGCGATGGGCGCGCGTTCAGGCACTTCGGCGGAGGCAGGTATCCTGCTCGCCAGCCCATCTGAAACCACGCTGATCGTGCTGACCGCCGCGATGGGCGTCCATCTGATCGACCGGGAAACAGCGGAGTTCTGGCAGATTGTCACGGCCATTGGTATGACCGTGACCCCGTTGTTGGCACTGCTCGGCAAGCGGCTCGGACGGCGGATGGACCGCGCCCGCCCGGCCCCTGCCCCAGTGCTCTCGGCTGACGATGGGCCACGCGCGATTGTCGTTGGTTTTGGCCGGGTTGGTCGGCTTGTTGCCGATATGCTGCAGGAACATGGCAAGCGCTATCTGGTGATCGATTCCGATCCTGATCTTATCGCTCTGGGCCAGCGGGAGGGCTATCCGGTGGTGTACGGCGATGCCGCGCGGGCCGGTATGTTCGATCATCTGGAACTGGACCGAGCCAGTGCGGTTATCTTGACCATGGACGATCCGCACGGCATTCAACGACTGGTCAAGCGCATCGCGCCGCAGCACCCTGGCCTGCCGATAATTGCCCGCGCGCGCGATGCAGCCCATGCTGCGGTGCTTTATCGCGCTGGGGCGACCCATGCCGTTCCCGAGGCACTTGAGGCGTCTCTCCAATTGTCTGAAGCAGTATTGATCGACCTTGGCGTGGCGATGGGGCCGGTGATCGCCTCGATCCATGAAAAGCGAGACGAAATGCGTAAGCAGATCATGCAGGATGGCGATCTCGACGAATTGCCCAAGCTTAAAACCGGACTTCGCGAGCGTTTGCGATAGGGCCCGGACCCCACGAATGAATTGTTGCCCGCGCCCCGTCATGATAGGCCGGGGCTTATTCAGGAGAATCCCAATGACCGATTGGCGCAAGTTGCTGCATTCGAAGCGGGCGAAATATATCGTGCTTGCGCTCGCAGTGGCTGACGGTGCGGGTTTTTATCTGGTAAACAACCGGCTCAACCAGCCTTGGGCTGTTCCAGCGGGCGGCGCTGCCGATTCGGCGGTCGCGCTCGACAATTCGATGCCGGTGATATCCCGTGAAGAGCTGAATTCGCCACCCACCTTTGCGATTAATGATCTGCCTGCAATCGTGCCGACGGCCGCAACGGTCGATAGCTCGCCGGTTCCGGCGCTGGTTCCTGAAGTGCTTGCAGTAGCCAAGGAACTACCGACTTATGTGCCTGGCGTACATCTGTCTTCGCGCAAGGTGCTCGGCAATGCTGCGCCAACCGCACGTTTGGAAAGAAGTCGCCGCGCGGCTGGCAGCCAATTCTCGAATGTTTTCGCGGCTGAGACCCAGTATCCAGTTACGCAGATGGTCGGCCCTCCGGTCGAATTTGGTCCGGCCCGAACCAATGCACTTGAAGCTCCGCAGTATGGCGCTGGCAGCGATGCTGTCGATGTTTATGCCCCGGCAGCCGCACAGGATGCGCCCGCAGTGCAGGTTGACGTTTACGGCGATGAAATTTCATCGGTGAATGAGGCTGATACCGCTCCTGAATCAGCTTTGCCGGTCCAGGAATTGCCTGCGTCAGAACCATCGGGTGAACTGCCCGCAGGCTGATAGCCTTTGCTCCGGCGGGCGGATCAGCCCGCCAGAACAGCCTTGACCGCGGCAATCGCTTCGGCGGCTTTGGTCCCGTCCGGTCCGCCGCCCTGCGCCATGTCCGGTCGTCCGCCGCCGCCCTTGCCGCCGAGTACCTCGACGGCAGCGCGAACCAGATCGACCGCGCTGTAGCTGTCGGTGAGGTCATCGGTGACGGCAGCGGCAATGCTCGCGCGGCCTTCATTCACCGCGACGATGGCCGCAACTCCTGATCCGAGCCGCTGCTTTGCCGTATCGAGCAGCCCGCGCAGTTCCTTGGCGTCGAGACCGTCGATGACCTGGCCAAAGAAGGCGACGCCGCCCACTTGCTCATCCGCCGGGCCGGCGCCCGCATCACCGCTGCCGCCGGATGAACCGCTGAGCGCCAATGCCTTTTTCGCTTCGGCCAACTCGCGCTCCAGCTTCTTGCGCTCGTCGAGCAGCGCCGCGACGCGGACCTCGACTTCGTCGGGCGTTGTGCGCAGCAAACTGGCTGCATTCTTCAGCGCTTCTTCGCGTCCAACAAGCCACTGGCGCGCACCTTCGCCGGTCAGCGCTTCGATACGCCGCACGCCAGAGCTGACCGCGCCTTCCGAAACGATACGAAAGACGCCAATGTCGCCCGTTGCATTGACATGGGTGCCGCCGCACAGTTCAACGGAATAGGCTTTGTCTGTCATACGGCCCATGGAGAGAACACGCACTTCATCTCCGTATTTCTCGCCAAAAAGCGCGATTGCGCCCGCCTCGATTGCCTCGTCGGGAGACATCAACCGGGTGACCACTG
>JANPPM010000312.1:0-14765 GCA_031428495.1 Novosphingobium sp. | reverse complement strand
CCGAAGCAGTCATTGGTTGCAAACCATGCAGGGTCCGTATGGCCATGCGGGCTGATGATCGGCAGATCGGCAACCGACGCATAGAGCGCACGCGCTATTTCGCGTGTCGCAGGATCGACCGGGAAAAGTCGATCAGGGTGCAATATCAGCGGCTTTGGCATCGCGCTTAGCGAGCGCCTTGCGCAAATCTATCGCGCTTGGCCCGCACCGCCAGCCGGGCCTCCTCGGCAGCGCGCTCTTCGGTGGCGAATAGCAAGCTGTCTATCACCGCAAGCAGATGCGAGCGCATTGCGTTGCGCGCTGCAGCCGGATCGCGGGCACGCAAGGCGTCGAGGATCGCGCTGTGCTCTTCGACCACCGGCTTGATATTCGCGGTTCGCGCCTTTTCATGGAGCAGCGCGGCTTCGGCTGAAGTGTTGCGCAGATCCCACAAGGATTCGACTGCTCCGGCGATGCCGCTGTTCCGGGTGGCGCGAGCGATTGCCATATGAAAATCGCGGTCAGCCCGGTCGGTGCCCCCGGGGTCAAGGTTTTCCCGGGCGATCTCATCGACCAGACGGGCAATTTCGACCAATTCGCCATCAGTGATGAGTGTTGCCGCCAGCGCTGCGGCCTCGCCTTCGATCAGCAGGCGCGCTTCGGTCAGCTCGAACGCGGTCATCTCGAACAGGACGGGTAGGTCATCGTCGCCAGGATGGCGCAGAACATAAGCGCCGGACCCCACCCGCACTTCGACAAAACCCTGAACCTCGAGCGCGATTATCGCCTCGCGCACGGTCGGGCGGCTAACCTCATAGTGGGCGGCCATCTCCCGCTCGGCCGGAAGTCGGCTGCCTACTGGATAGTTTCCGGCCACCAGTTCCGCTGTCAGCTTGCGGGCCAGATCCATGTAAAGTCGGTCATTTGTTCGCTGGGGCGCATCGGCCATCTTGTCATCCACTGGTCAGACCAATAAGCAGGGGACATTGCCAGCTTGGCATCGCAAGGTCAAACCCGCCGCTTCACCAGCGCCACAGGAACCGCTCAAGACCATGAAGATCACTTCTGCCCGCACCATCGTGACCTGTCCGGGGCGCAATTTCGTGACCTTGAAGATCGAAACCGATCAGGGGGTTTACGGCATCGGCGATGCGACACTCAACGGGCGTGAACTGTCGGTGGTCGCCTATCTCGATGAACATGTGATCCCTTGCCTGATCGGCATGGACCCGCGCCGGATCGAGGACATCTGGCAGTATCTCTATCGCGGGGCCTACTGGCGGCGCGGGCCAGTGACGATGCGCGCGGTTGCTGCGGTCGACATGGCGCTGTGGGACATCAAGGCAAAGATGGCGAGCATGCCGCTGTACCAGCTTCTCGGCGGGCGCAGCCGCGACAAGGTGATGGTCTATGGCCACGCCAATGGCGGCGACATTGCCGAAACGGTCGATGCCGTGGGCAAATATATCGACATGGGCTACTGCGCGATCAGGGCGCAAACCGGGGTGCCCGGCGTCAAGGATGCCTACGGCGTGGGCCGGGGCAAACTGTTTTACGAGCCAGCCGATGCCGACCTGCCCAGCGTGACCGGATGGGATACGCACAAGTCGCTGGAATATGTGCCCAAGCTGTTTGAGAAACTGCGCGAAACCTATGGCTTCGATCACCACCTGCTGCACGATGGCCACCACCGCTACACCCCCAACGAGGCCGCGCAGCTTGGCAAGGCGCTGGAGCCTTATCGCCTGTTCTGGCTGGAGGACTGCACCCCGGCGGAAAATCAGGAAGCCTTCCGGCACGTGCGCCAGCACACCACCACACCGCTTGCGGTTGGCGAGATTTTCAACACCATCTGGGACGCCAAAGACCTTATCCAGAACCAGTTGATCGACTATGTGCGCTGCACGGTTCTGGGCGCTGGCGGCATCACCCACTTGCGGCGCATCGCCGATCTGGCGGCGCTCTATCAGGTGCGCATGGGCAGCCATGGGGCGACCGACCTTTCCCCTGTCACCATGGGCTGCGCGCTCCATTTTGATACCTGGGTGCCCAATTTCGGCATCCAGGAATATATGCGTCACACTGAGGAGACCGACGCAGTCTTCCGGCATGATTACAGCTTTGCTGACGGCCACCTGATCTGCGGTGAGACGCCCGGCCACGGCGTCGACATCGACGAAAAACTGGCCGCAAAATATCCGTACAAGCGCGCCTACCTTCCCGTGGCGCGGCTCGAAGACGGGACGATGTGGAACTGGTGAGAGAATTGATGAAATCCACTCACCGCAGTACGGATCTAGCGAGCACTTTCTGACTTCACCACGGAATTGACGACGGAAATCGTACCTGCGATTGATCGGCACTTGCCTTTCTGGACGCCACGCGCTTCAACTCTGGCGCAACGATCGAAACGATCGCTTGGGGAGTGGACAATGGGCAGGTTTTCAATCGGCATCACTGCAGCGGTGGGTGCACTGATGCTGGCTAGTTGTGGAAGCAGCCTGACTCCGCAACCCGAAGCGGGTGTCGGCACCGATGCCAACTGGACTTCGCCACAAGGCGCGGCTGACGAAGCGGGTTACAGCCGTCTTGCCGAGCTCACCCCTGCCAATGTCGGCAAGCTGGGCCTTGCGTGGTCAATGGACCTGCCTGACGAAGTGACGCTCGAATCCACGCCGCTCGCAATCGACGGCACACTTTACTTCTCAGGCGGCTATTCTGAAGTCTATGCGGTTGATGCTGTCTCGGGGAAATTGCTGTGGAAATTTGATCCCGCAACGTGGAAGCGGCGGCCTGACAAGTTCCATTTCGGCTCCAATCGTGGGATCGCATACGAGAACGGCAAGATTTTTACCGTCGAGATGGACGGCACGGTCAACGCGCTTGATGCCAAGACCGGCACAGTTGTGTGGACAGCGCAATCGATCCCCGATGGCCCCGCCTTCCTATTCACCAACAGTTCGGGCGCGCCGCGCATGATGAACGGCAAGGTGATCATCGGCAACGGCGGCGCGGATGCCGGTGCACGCGGTTTCGTCACCGCATTTGACGCACAGACCGGCAAACAGCTGTGGCGCTTCTTCACGGTTCCCGGCTCGCCTGAACAGAATGCTGGCGATCCCGCAATGGAAGCAGCCGCGAAAACTTGGAGCCCCGATTCCTGGAAGATTGCGGGTGGCGGCGGCACCGTGTGGAACGGCATGACGTTCGATGCCGAGGCCAACCGCATATACATCGGCGTCGGCAATGCCGGGCCATACGATCCAGAAAAGCGCGATCCCAAAGGTGGCGACAATCTCTATACCTCAAGCATCGTTGCGCTTGATGCGAACACTGGAAAATACCTGTGGCATTATCAACAAAGCCCACGTGATGCCTGGGACTACAAGTCGACGCCGAACATGGTGCTGGCCACGCTCAATCTCGAAGGCGGCCCGAAAAAGGTCTTGATGCACACGCCAACCAACGGCTTTTTCTATGTTCTCGACCGCGAGACCGGCAAGCTGCTCAACGAGCCCAAGGCCGTCACCTATCAGAACTGGGCGAAGGGCATCGACATGAAGACCGGTCGCCCGATCGAGAACGCCGACATTCGTTATGAGAAGGGCAAGTTCGGCATCTGGCCAGGCACCATCGGCGGTCACAACTGGCAGGCGATGAGCTACAGCCCAAAAACCGGTCTGGTCTATATTCCCGTCCATCAGGTTGGCACGCTGTTTTCGCGCGATCTGGCCGATCAGAGCGAAGAGGCGGTGAACATCATGGGACTGGTGGTCAAACCGCTGGTTTCACAGCCGGGCGACGGCAAGGGTTATCTGGTTGCCTGGGATCCGGTGGCACAGCGCGAAGTGTGGAAAGTCACCCGCGACGAAGTATGGAACGGTGGCGCGCTGTCAACTGCGGGCGGGCTGGTGTTTCAAGGCGGCGCCAACGGCATGTTCAATGCCTATGACGCTGGCAACGGCAAGGAGTTGTGGGGCTTTAACGCCGGCCTTGGCATCATCGCTGCGCCCATGAGCTTCAGCCATGGCGGCAAGCAATATGTCTCGATCCTCGTTGGCTGGGGCGGCACATCCGCAGCCATGAGCCGGGTGCTCAACGTCGGCTGGAAATACGGTGCGCAGCCGCGCCGCCTGCTGACCTTTGCTATCGGCGGCACGGCGACACTTGCCCCCAGCCCGCCGCGCGACATGAAAGTTGCCGCGATTGATGATCCCGAACTGAAGATCGATGAGGGCGATGTCATGGCCGGGCGGATGATGTCGCTGGCCTGCATGTCCTGCCACGGTGCAGGCATGGAAGGCGCAGGCTCGCCGGGTCCAGACCTGCGCGAGAGTGCCATCGCACTGCGGCTCGATACCTTCACGCAGTATGTGAAGATGGGTAACCCTGAACGGGGCATGCCCGCGCAGACCCGCTTTACCGACGACCAGCTGCGCCAGCTGCATAGTTATATCCGCGCGCGCGCCCGCGAAGTGCTGGGGTTGCGCCCGCCTTATGATCCGGTCGAAGGTGCCAAAATGATGGCGGCGGCGGCGAAGGCGCGAAGTGCTGCTCCGCCACCGGGCAAGCAGGGACTGTAAAAGCTCAGGCGCGCAAGCTTTTCAGGAAGCCGAAGCTCTTCGCTGCGGAATCCATTCGCGCCATGGCGAAGGGCGGCTCCTGCTCAACATAGAAGTGACGCACACCCGCACGGTGCGCGGAGGGCAGGATGCGCGCCCAATCCTGCTTGCCGGATCCAACCTCGGTTGGTGCCATATTCAGCCCAAAATTGGTGACAGTCTCCGCCTTCAGATCCTTGACATGCATCCAGCGCACCCGGCCCCTGTAGCGGTGCAAAAAAGCTACCGGGTCCAGTCCCGCAGCGGCAACCCAGGCTACATCGGCCTCGACGAAAACCAGCCTCGGGTCGGTCTCCCGCATCAGCACGTCCCAACCGGTGGTCTGGCCGATGGGCGCAAATTCGATGTTGTGATTGTGATAGCCCAGCGTGATGCCCAACGGGCGGAGTGCCGCGCCCCGATCGTTCAGCATCGCAGCGGTGCGCTTCCAATGATCAACTCCGGCTTCGGCAAAGGCACGCGGGATCATCGTCATAAACCCTTCGCCAGGGCGTGGCTTCATATTGGGCGGGAACGGCGCAATCGGCAGCACCCCTGCCCGCGCGCCCAGCGCGCCGAGGCCGTCAGCAATGCGGCTTGGCTCGCTGTTGAGCATCAGGCTGGCGGGATCGGACACCGGTTGCGTCGACACGGCAAGATGGAATGAGCTGATTGCCAAGCCAGCGCGGTCTGCTGCCGCGCGCACTTCGGCCGGGCTCTTGCCATAGAGCTGCGGCAGCTCGATATCGCGGTAGCCGATAGCGGCAACGCGGGCGAAGGCTGCGTCAAGATCGGCGCGAGGTTCATCGCCCAGCGTGTACATCTGCAAGCCGATTGGCCGGTTGATCCGGTCGAAAAATGGGCGTCGGGATGCCGCAAAGGCGGGTTCGGCTCCAGCAACCAGCGCTGCACTCGCAAATCCTGCGAGCACGCCGCGTCGCCCAAATGCCTGATCGCTGATTCCAGTGGCCACTATGTCGGTCATTGATCCTGCTCCACAATAATCAGCCGCACGCCTGCGGCTTTCACAACATCGGCCATGGCGGGTGGGATACCCGCGTCAGTGATCAACACGTCGATTTCGTCGAGCCCGCAGACGATTGCTCCCGATGAGCCGGCAAATTTTGAGCTATCGACCAGCAGTACCACCTGTTCGGCGCGGTCAATCAGGCGGCGCTCGGCAGCGACGAGCACCACGTCCTGCTGCATTACGCCCTGCGCACCGACGGCCGCCGCACCCATGAACAGCTTGGGCGCATGAAAGCGCGGCATCGATGCCTCGCCGGCAGGGGCAAGGATGATGTTCTGCTCACGAAAGACTGCCCCCGAAGGAACCAGTATCCGCGTTCCTGCCTGCGGCAGCAGCGTGTTGACGATGTGCAGCGAATTGGTCAGCACCTGCAGGCCGAGGCCGTCGAGATGCGGGCACATTTGCAGCGTCGTCGTGCCGCCGTCGATCATCACCCCCTCGCCCGGCTCGCACAGCGCGGCAGCGGCCTTGCCGATGGCCTGCTTGGCGGCGAAGTTTTGCGTGATCGACTGGTCAAATGGCATACCCGAGAGCTGGAATGGCCGCTCCGCCAGCTTGGCCCCGCCGTGGACCCGCACGATCCGCCCTGTCGCCTCCAGTCTTGCCAGATCGCGCCGGATGGTCGCTGGCGAGACGCCCATGCGCGCTTCAAGATCGCGGTAACTGATGAAACCCGAAGGGCCGAGCGCCTGAAAAATCAGCGCTTCGCGCTCTGCAGCATGCATTGGATCAGGCCCCCGTTCGTTCGGCGTCCAGCTGCTCAAGCGATTTGCCCGCGTTGCTGGGTGCCCAGATATAGCCGATCACTCCCGACGCCACCAAAAACCCGGTGAGTATCCACGCAAGGGTCGTAAAGTCCGCCGATGCCAGCGCGGGTACGGCGAGGCTCCATATCCCCAGCCCGACCCGCACCACGGCAAAGGTGGCGCCCTGCGCGGTTGAACGGATTGCCGTTGGGAAAAGCTCCGCACTCCACAGCTGGAAAAAGCTCTGCGCGCCGAACCCGCCAGCGATACCCATGATGACGATGTGGATAATGACTATTTCCAGTTTGAAGCCGAACACCGCCAGCAGCGCCATGCCGATTACATGCAGCAGCGCCGATATGCCAAACATCGTGCGCTGGTTCACCTTGTCCGACAGCGTCATGAAGATGGTCAGGATCGAGATGATGCCGATAGCAAAGTAGCTCGCGGGCAAGACAGTTTCGGCCCATTCCGGCAGGTTGTTCTGCTTGATCAGGTAGGGCGTGAAAAAGCCGTTGTAGCCTGCCCACAGGTTCCACAGACCGTACATCGCGATGAGGTAGAGCATCGATTTGACGTAGCGCGGGCTGAACAGCGCGCGCCAGTCGATCCTCGTGCCTCTGCTTGCCTTGCTTTCCTCCCAGCGCTGCGATTCTTGCATCCGCGAGCGCAGAAAGGTCAGCGCGAGAGCAAGAACCGCAAGATGCCCGAACAACCAGCGCACGCCGTCTATGCCGAATGGCTTGAGGAAGTAGGCCGCGCCCAGCACCACCACCGGCCCCAGATACCAAAGCACCTGCGCCACCCCCGAATGCATGCCGCGCTTTTTGTCGGGCGCCTGTTCGGCGATGAGGGACCAACTCGCCGGGATATCTGCACCGACGGCTAGGCCCACCAGCAGGAACCCGACTATGATCATCCACGCGGCGCTGGCGAATATCAGGAACAGCATGCCGAACGCGTAAAACAGCATGTCGTACTGGTAGATGCGCTTGCGTCCGTACCGGTCGCACAGCCAGCCGCCGACAAAGGCCCCGATCCCGGCCGAAATTGCATTGGCACTGAATGCGGCAATCAGGCCGATGAAATTGTCGGAGAGACCGTACATGTCCTTCCACAAGGCCAGCGCGACCGATCCCGAGACGATCGAACCGGAATCGATGTAATTGGCGAGCCCCGCCAGAATTGTGTTGCGCCAGCTTTCCTTGCTTGCGGTTGCCGTCGTCATGCATCCTCCCCGATCAATTTATGCCAGTGTCGCCGATAGGCGGTCAGATCATGTTCCAGCGGCATCACCCGCGTAAGCTCGCCCTGCGGCGGCAGCGCAGGATCGATCAGCCGCAATGCTCCGAAAGACACATCGTTGTGCGCATTGGCGGTATAGATGGTCAGGTCTGGCCGCAGGCTCGCCAACGCCCGCACAAACACCTCGGCCTCGGCAAACCGGCCCTCGATCAGCAGGGTTTTGCGGGTGCCTATAAGTTCGAGCGAGCGCTCGGCGACCAGTGCGGCATAGAGGCAAGTGGCCGCGCGGCGCGCGATCCCGTTTTCCGGTGGATTTATCCAGCCGCCACGGCCCTTTGGAAACGGACCAAAGCCGGGGGCGAAGCACGGCAGGGCCATCGCTTCGTCGGCCAAGACCTGCGGAATGACGGCAAGCAAGGCTGGCTGATCAGGTCTGATATCGACGCGGCGGGTGTCGAATTCAATCTGCGTTTCAATTTCGCGCCCACCCATGAACCGCGCTGTGGGAACCGGCTGGCCAAACGCATCGACATTGACGAGGCAGTCGCGATCGGCAGGCAAGGTGGCGAAATCCATCGGCGCGGCGGGGGTTCGCATTGCAACGAACCAGGTGCCGGTCGAGAGCACTGTTGCTTCCCGCCCGCCAATCTCCGGAAAGCCGCGCGCAGCTAGCCGCGCTGCGTTTGAATCATGCAGCCCTGCGTAAATCCTGACATCTGGCGACAGCCCCGTCTGCGCTGCAAGCTCTGGCCTGAGCGTGCCGATGCCATCGCCAGCGCGCGCGATCGGTGCGAACTGCTCGGCCCAACCGCGCTGCTTCGCCAGCGGTGAGAAATCAGCCGCCTGCGGAGACCACAGATCGGAATGGCAGCCAAGGCTGGTGACCTCGCTCACTAATTCGCCCGACAGCAGCCACGCCCAATACTGCGCGTATGGCAGAAGCGTCACGTCTTCGAGCAGGCCCAGCGATTCAAGATAATGCAGTTGGCTGCCCATATTGAGCCCGCAGGGCAACGCGGGAGAGCCCGTAACCGCAAATGCATCGCGCTGGTAATCCGCCATGATGGTAGCGGGTATCTCCCACTCATAGTCTGGCGGAGCGAAAGCGAGTGCCCCGTCCCGGATACCCGCCACCGCAGCCCCATGCGCCACGGGAATGATCGCCTCGACCGGGTGATCCGCAAATGTCGCCAGCGATTGCATCAGCCAGTCGGCAGTGCCGTAAACATCGAGGGGCACATAAGGCGCTGCGTTCTGCGGCTCGGTATTGCGGGTGAGACGCTGAAGGCAACGGCCTTCGCGCGACCACAGCGTGAGCTTGCTCACGGTCTTGCCGAGATCGACAACAATGGCCCAGCCGTGTTCCAGTGCACATTCCCAAGGTCAGATTGATTGTTATTGATTGTTTTGTAGCGAATCAGATTGATCGAGGGAAGCGCCAATGTTAGGACCGCGCACATGAACGCGCAGACCCGCATTGCCGCCCCCGCCGCGACCCGCTTCGTCAAGCCCGCAAACCGCTGGGAGGATGCTGTGGCGGCCGGCATGGCTCCCGCAGAACTGCTTCTCTATCGCTCCAACCTGCTCGGCTCAGACCTGACCGTCACCAATTACGGCGGCGGCAACACCTCTGCCAAACTGATCGATCTGGATCCGCTGACAGGCGCGGCGACGGAAGTACTGTGGGTCAAGGGATCAGGCGGCGATATCGGTTCGATGAAGCTCGATGGCTTCGCTACGCTGTATCAGGCCAAGCTGCTGGGGCTTGAAGCGCACTACTGCGGACCGGACGACGACGACAAGATGGTGGGGTTCCTGCCGCATTGTACTTTCAACTTGGGTGCCCGCGCTGCCAGCATCGACACGCCGCTGCATGCGCTACTTCCCTATGCGCATATCGATCATGTCCATCCCGATGCGATCATTGCGTTGGCGGCCTCATCCGGTGGCGAAGCGGCTACGCAGGAAATCTGGGGCGGGCGGATCGGCTGGCTCGGCTGGAAGCGGCCCGGCTACACGCTGGGCGTGCAACTGCGCGACTACGTCGCGGCAAACCCCAAACTTGAGGGCGTGATGCTCGCAGGCCACGGGATCATCTGCTGGGCTGACAGTGCACGCGCCTGTTATGATCACACTATTGGCTTGATTGCCGATGCGGCGGATTATCTCAATAGGCGGCAGGCAACGGCTCCGGCTTTTGGTGGTCAGCAGGTCGCGGCAAATCCTGATCGCACAGCCGTTGCTGCCAAGCTGATGCCTTGCCTGCGAAGCCTGATGACCGGCGCTCGGCGCAAGATCGGGCATTTTTCCGATGACGCCGAAACGCTGGAATTCGTCAATTCGGCTAACTTTTCCCGGCTCGCCGCGCTCGGCACATCGTGCCCTGACCATTTCCTGCGCACCAAGATCGCGCCGCTTTCGCTCGATCCGGCGCGGCTGGAGGATGACAGCTATCTGGCCGCAGAACTGGAGGCCTATCGCGGGCGCTATGCGGCCTATTATGACCGCTGCAAACGCTCCAATTCGCCCGCCATGCGCGATACAAATCCAGTTGTCGTTCTGGTGCCGGGGATCGGCCGCATCACCTTTGCCGCCGACAAGACAACCGCCCGCCTCGCCGGGGAGTTCTATGGCAACGCGATCAATGTCATGCGCGGTGCCGAAGCCATCGGCGACTATATCGCGCTCGACGAGCAGGAAGCTTTCGACATCGAATACTGGCTGCTCGAGGAAGCCAAGCTCCAGCGCATGCCCGCACCCAAGCCCCTGGTCGGACGGATCGCGCTGGTCACCGGCGGCGCAGGCGGGATCGGCGCGGCAACGGCGGCGCGGCTGATGCGCGATGGCGCCTGCGTCATGCTGGCGGACCGCGATGGGGCTACGCTCGACGCAGTGCGTCAGGATTTTACCGCGAAATTCGGCAGCGACGTCATCCGGACGGCGGTCTGTGATGTCACCGATGAGGCACAGGTCCAGGCCGCTTTCGACGCATGCGCACTCGAATTTGGCGGGCTCGACATACTCGTAGCCAATGCCGGGATCGCCTCTTCGGCGCCGATTGAGGAGACCACGGTGGAGCTGTGGCGCAAGAATTACGACGTGCTCGCCGAGGGCTACTTCCTCACCAGCCGCGCAGCCTGGCCCTTGCTCAAGCGGATGAAGGAGCACGGCGGCACCAGCGTTGTCTTTATCGGTTCGAAAAACGGAATTGCAGCGGCAACCAATGCCAGCGCCTATGCCAGTGCCAAGGCTGCGGCGAACCACCTCGCGCGTTGCCTTGCGCTCGAAGGCGCACCCGATGGCATCCGGGTGAACGTGGTCAACCCAGACGCAGTCATCCGCGGTTCGAAAATCTGGGACGGTGACTGGCGGCAGGAACGCGCAGGAGCGCATGGCATCGATGCGGGCGCAGAACTGGAAGAGCATTACCGCAAGCGCTCGATGCTCGGCCGCGACGTCCTGCCCGAGGATATTGCCGAGGCAGTCTATTTTCTCGGCTCGGACTTGTCGGCCAAATCGACCGGCAACATGATCAATGTCGATGCAGGGAATGCGCAGGCGTTTGTAAGATAATACATGCATCTCCGGATCAACATGATCGGAATGCGAACAGGGATAGAGGAATGAACCTGCCACTGTCAGACGAGCTGATAGCCGAGGCCAACGCCCGTGACCTTGCCGCGCTGGACGAGGACTACCATGCGCTTGGCCGCAAGCTGTCGCGCACGGGGATCGACATCGAAGCGATCAAAGGACGGGTTTCGCAATTTTCGGTCGCCGTGCCCACATGGGGCGCAGGCCGCGGCGGCACGCGGTTCGCCAAATTCCCCATTCCCGGCGAGCCGACCAACATCCACGAGAAGCTGGAAGATTGCGCGGTCATCCAGCAGCTGTGCTGTGTAACCCCGCGAGTTTCGCCGCATTTCCCATGGGATAAGGTGAGCGATTACAGCGCCCTGCGCGAGGAAGCTACGGAGCTGGGTCTGGGTTTCGATGCCGTTAATTCAAACACCTTTCAGGATCAGCCCGGCCAACCACACAGCTACAGCACCGGCTCGCTCTCCTCCACGCTCGAGGCCACCCGTCAGCAGGCAATCGAGCACAACATCGAATGCATCGAAATCGGCCAGAAGCTTGGCAGCCGCGATCTGACCGTCTGGCTGGGCGACGGCACCAATTTTCCCGGCCAGCAGGATTTCACTCGCAGTCTTGATCGCTATCTTGATGCTGCGACACAGGTCTATGCCGCGCTGCCCGATGGCTGGCGGATGCTGCTGGAACACAAGATGTTCGAGCCCGCCTTCTATTCTTCGGTCATCAGTGACTGGGGCAGCTCAATTCTCGCCGCGCAGGAGCTTGGCCCCAAGGCGAAGTGCCTCGTCGATCTGGGCCATCACGCGCCCAATGTGAACATCGAACAGATCGTTGCCCGGCTCCACCGCTTCGGCAAGCTCGGCGGGTTCCATTTCAACGACAGCAAGTACGGCGACGACGACCTCGATTCTGGCTCGATCAACCCGCATCAGTTGTTTCTTGTGTTCAACGAACTGGTCGAGGCTGAATTACATCCGCGAGACGGCTTCGATCCCGCCTACATGATCGACCAATCGCACAATGTAACCGATCCGATTGAGTCCATGCTGTCCAGCGCCGAGGCCATAACTTCATGTTATACCAAGGCCTTGCTGGTGGACCGTGAGGCCCTGCATGAAGCACAGGCGAGCAACGACACGATGATGGCATTTCAGGCACTGCGCCGGGCTTACACGGTCGATGTCGCGCCAATCCTCGCCAAGGCGCGGGTCGAGGCTGGCGGTGCCATCGACGTGCTGGCCGCATACCGGGAAAGTCTGTGGCGCGAGCGCAAGGCGCAGCAGCGAAGGCCCGTCGGGCTGGGTGCGGGCATAGTCTGAGCAAGATCGGGAGGAGAGGAACAGCAATGAAGCACAATTTGATCGCAGCTATTTTGGCACTCGCATCGATGCCAACTGCCGTGCTGGCACAGGCTGTTCCAACACGCCCTGCCGCGCCGCCAGTCGGATTCGCACGCATCGACCCGATTGTCGATCCAGCTGCGATTCCGCTCTATCCCGCGATGAAAGCAGGCAAGGTAGCCGAGCGCTGGAACATCATGTTCGGTAGCCAGCGCATCGTCCGCAATGTCACCCAGCCAACCTTGACCCCGGTGCTACCCAACCCTGCCCTCGCAACCGGCGCAGCGGTGATTGTCGTGCCCGGCGGCGGGTTCAAATTCGTCTCGATGGACAACGAAGGCTGGCCGGTGGCGCGCTGGCTGGCCGACCGGGGCATAGCTGCCTTCATCCTGAAATACCGCACCAACGAGACGCCTGATGCCGAAGCGGATCTGTTCACGGCCTTCCGCAGCATGATAACGGCTGCGTCAGGGTCAAAGCCGGGCGAACTTGCCCGCATCGAAGAGCCGCGCGCCACCGAAGATGCACTTGCCGCCCTCGCTATGGTCCGCAGCCGCGCGGGTGACTGGAAAGTCGATCCGGCCCGTGTCGGCATGATCGGCTTTTCGGCGGGCGCAATGACCGCGCTAAACGTCGTCAGCACCGCCAGCCCTACCGCGCGACCGAACTTCTTCGGTTACATCTACGGCCCGATGTCCCGCGTCGATGTCGCTCCCGATGCGCCGCCGATGTTCGCTGCACTTGCCATCGACGACATGCTTTTCGGTCGGCAGGGCTTTGGCATTGTCGACGCCTGGCACGAGTCCAAGCGCCCCGTCGAATTGCACGTCTATCAGGCCGGCAATCACGGTTTCGGCATGGGCCAGCGCGGCACCACCAGCACCATGATGCTTGAGCAGTACCGGCTGTGGCTGGAGGCCAACGGCTGGCTGAGGGCGCGTTGAAGCGATGACACAGACTGATGATCGCCGCGCCATCCTGAAAGCAGCACTGGGGCTGGGTGCGACCCTGCCACTGCTTTCGCCACTGCGGGCCATTGCACAGCCCGCTGGTCCGCCCGCGCTGCCGCTTCACCTCATCCATCCCGATCTGCGAGCAATGGTGCCGTCAATCGAGAAATTCAGCCGCATGGGGCCGCCCCTCACGCGCGCAACACTGTCCGAAGCGCGAAAGCCGATGCCAGGGTTCGTCCAAAAGCCGCTTGGTACTGTGCCCTTCGAAAAGCGGATGATCCCTGTGGGGCACGGACAACCTGACGTTGTGATCTACATCGTCAACGCCAAGTCCGGCGCCAGCCGCCCGGCAATACTCCACACCCACGGCGGAGGATTTGTCACCGGGTCCGCAGAGAGTTCAGTCCGACAATTACAGGAGCTTTGCGCCAAGCTCGATTGCGTCTCTGTCTCGGTCGAATACCGTCTCGCACCCGAGACGACGTTTCGTGGCTCGGTTGAGGACAATTACGCCGGGCTGAAATGGCTATATGCCCATTCCGCCGAGATTGGCGCAGATCCGGCAAAAATCGCCGTGATGGGTGAAAGTGCGGGAGGCGGCCATGCCGCACTGCTTGCCATCGCCGCGCGTGACCGGGGCGAGATCCCGGTCTGTTTCCAGTGTCTGATATATCCCATGCTCGACGACCGGACCGGCACGACACGTATGCCGCCGCCCAATGTCGGCACGCTGATCTGGACACCCGAAAAGAACCGCTTTGGCTGGGAAAGCCTGCTCGGCATGCCCGCCGGAGGTCGCCGCGTGCCAGTCGCCGGTGTTCCCGCGCGGGTCGCCAATCTGGCTGGTTTGCCGCCCGCATTCATTGCCGTCGGCACGCTCGATCTCTTTTGCGATGAGGACATAGACTATGCCCAGAGGCTGACGGCAGCGGGCTCGACAACTGAACTCATCGTCGTGCCCGGCGCATTTCACGGCTTCGACGGCATTGCCCTGATGACCAGGTCGCCGCTCGGAACATGGTTCGACAACACCAAACTCAATGCATTGCGCCGCGGCTTCGGCTTGGCGGCTGTCTGATAAATAGTCGGGAGAGAACACCATGACCAAGCTGAAACTGCGCACTGCGCTCGCGCTCGCCACGGCCCTGACAGCTTGTCCCGCGTTTGCGCAGGACGCTGCGCCTGCTGCCGCAGCGCCTTCGCTGGAAGACCAGTTTGCCGATCCGCCAAACTCTGCTCGCCCGCGCGTGTGGTGGCATTGGATGAACGGCAACATC
>JANPPM010000311.1:0-2056 GCA_031428495.1 Novosphingobium sp. | reverse complement strand
CGATCTCGCCACGCTCACCGGCGCGATCATCATGAGCCTGGGCCATGAATATGGCGGCATATTCGCTAATGACGAAGCGTTGGCGGAAAAGCTGATCGCGGCAGGCACAGCCAGTGGTGACAAGCTCTGGCGGATGCCGATGGGTGCGCCATATGACAAGCTGATCGACAGCCCCATTGCCGACATGAAAAACGTCGGCCCGCGCAACGGCGGCTCGATTACCGCCGCGCAATTCATCCAGCGCTATATAACCAAAGGCACGCCTTGGGCGCATCTCGATATTGCCGGGATGGTCTGGGCGGACAAGCCCGGCGCGACCTGGGACAAGGGCGCAACCGGATACGGTGTGCGGCTGATCGACCGCTATGTGCGGGACAATCTTGAGGCCTAATGCGCGTCGATTTCTACCAGCTAAGCCGCGATCCTGCCGAAGCCGCGCTGCCGCTGATCGCGCGCGCGGCGCTTGCTGCGGGAGAGCGATTGCTGGTAGTTTCCGCCGATGCAGGACAACTGGGGCGGATCGGTGATGCGTTGTGGGCCAAGCTGCCCGAAACATTCCTCGCGCACGGCAAGGCTGATGAAAGCCACGCGGAACGCCAGCCGATCCTGCTGTCTGACAGCGCAGCCCCGGTCAACGGCGCGAAGTTTCTGGCGATTGCCGATGGCGTCTGGCGCGATGGCGAAGTGCCTTTTGCACGGACATTCTACCTGTTTGACGAGGCGACACTCCAAGGCGCACGCGATTGCTGGCGGATGCTCGGCACGCGCGAAGGGCTGGAGCGGCACTTCTGGAAGCAGCAGGGCGGTAAATGGACCGAAGGGCCGTGACGGGCGATCTTGCGGTGCAGCATGATCCCGGCTAGGGGCGCGCGACTTCATAAAACTCATCTTCGCAAGGACAGTACCATGGCGGTGACCCGCACTTTCTCGATCATCAAGCCCGATGCCACCCGCCGCAACCTGACCGGCGCGGTCACGGCCAAGCTGGAAGAAGCAGGCCTGCGGGTCGTCGCATCCAAACGTATCCAAATGAGCCAAGCGCAAGCGGAAGGCTTCTATGCCGTTCACGCCGAACGCCCGTTCTACGGCGAACTCGTCAGCTTCATGGTTTCCGGCCCGGTCGTGGTGCAGGTGCTTGAGGGCGAAGATGCAGTAAAGCGCAACCGCGACGTCATGGGCGCGACCAACCCCGCCGATGCTGCTGAAGGCACCATCCGCAAGAGCTTTGCCGAATCGATCGAGGCCAATTCGGTCCACGGTTCGGATTCGGACGAGAATGCAGCGATCGAAATCGCCTTCTTCTTCAAGCCTGAAGAAATCGTCGGCTGATTTCTTAGCACGGCAATGCAAAGAGCCGCCGGGGGCAACCTGGCGGCTTTTTTGTGTTTGTCAGCCGCGCGGCGCAGCCTTATCTTGCGGGCAGAGGAGATTTCCGATGCAAGGCATGGGTGAAACTGCGGGCGAAGATTGCCCGTTCGCATTCAACTTCGACGAAAAGACCTTCAAGGTCGGCGATACCGTCAGCTACCGCGTAACCGGCAGTCTTGAAGGCTTTCCGTTCGTTGGCACGCTGATCGAAGTGCACGAAGATTATGTGATTGTTTCGGGCGATCCGAACGATCCCGCTCAGCTCTATCGCGGCACGCGCGAGAGCAGGCCATTGGTGGATTACGCCGAGATCTAGCGTAAATTGCATTTAATCTGACCCAAATCCGTTCGTCCTGAGGAGGCCGTGAAGCCCCTTCGACTGGCCGGAAGACCGGCCGCTCAGGATAAACTGCCGCATGGCGGCAGGCTGAAAGGCCGTCTCGAAGGACCCGGCGCGGTGCCTGGTGGTTCAAGACGGGCCTTCCCCCGGATCAAGTCCGGGGTCAGTCCCTCCTCACCACGAACGGTGATTCAGATTAAACGCATTCAGATCTAGAAGAGGTCGGCTACGTCCAGCAGCCCAGTCAGCTTTTTCGGCGCGACGCTGCGCCAGCTTCGCGCCAGCCAGTCGCCGATCTCGTCCCAATCTACCTTTCGGCTATCGAGGCGGATCGAAATCCAGCCATCG
>JANPPM010000310.1:0-3092 GCA_031428495.1 Novosphingobium sp. | reverse complement strand
CCCACTCTTTGCGCAACACGTCGGTCAGCAATTCGCGGTTCTCGCAGGAAGACTGGCCGTTGACGTAGTTGTAGGCACACATCACTGCACCCGCCTTGCTGTCCTTCACCGCCATCTCGAACGGAAGCAGATAGAGTTCGTGCAGGGTCTGGCGATCCACTGTCTCCTGGATCGTCATGCGGTTAGTTTCCTGCTCGTTGGCGGCATAGTGCTTGAGCATGGCGATAATCCCCTTTTCCTGCACCGCTCTGGTCTCGGCCACGGCCATGACTCCGCTGAGGTATGGGTCTTCCCCGAAGTATTCGAAATTCCGTCCGAGAATGGGCAGCCTGGCAAGATTCACCCCGGGAGCCTCGAAGACGTGCAGGCCTAGATTGTTCATCTCGGTCGCGATAACATCGCCGAAAAGGCCGGCGACCTTGGGGTCGAATGATGCGGCTACGGCCATGGCTGAAGGTAGTGCCGTCGCTTGCGCGGAAGACGGGTGGGTATAGGCAACATAGAGCGCGTACGGGCTGGCGCTCTTGCTCGCTTCATCGAACAGGCTGCGAGCGACGCAATCGTTCTGGCCGACGCCGACTGGGCCATTGGTTATGCGAAACGTCGGGATATTCAGAGCGGCGATGCCGGAAACGTGACGCGCGCCAAAACAGTGAGGCAATTCGGGCAGGATTTCCGGCGCGGCACCGGTAAGCTGCTGCATCTTTTGCGGCAGCGACATTGACCCGATCAGAAGCCTGGCGCGCCGGTTGGCAATCACTTCCTTTGCGGTGCCAGCGCTGGCGCTATCCTGCTCAGCAACGATTGCGACGGCCATCCACGGATTTGCCGCTACGGGACGATCCTGTGCATGGGACGGTGAAAGCGGAGCGGCGCATGCGATCAATGCCGCCAGCCCTAGTTTGTACCTTCCCATGACCTTCATTCTCCCGTTCCAGTTCTGCTGACCGGTTACAAACTACTTCGATGCGGGCGCGCCTGCCATGCTGGTCAGCGGTGTCGACATGGCTCCATCGAGACGAATTGTCTGCCCGTTGAGGAATGGCGTGCGCAGGATTGCTTCCACCAGCGAGGCATATTCTTCGGCCCGGCCAAATCGCTTCGGGAAGGCGACATTACCGATAAGTGCAGCCTTGAGAGCTTCGGGCGCGGCAGCCAAGCGGGGGGTCCAGATAGGACCGGGAGCGATTGCGCAGGCCCTTACGCCGATCTCGGCAAGGTCGCGGGCCATTGCCGTGGTCAGACCAACAATGCCGGACTTGCTGGCAGAGTAGGCCGCTTGGCGCGCCTGGCCATCGAAGGCCGCCGTCGAGGCCGTGTTGATGATAACGCCGCGCTGGCCGTCCTCATCGGGATCGTTCAGTGCGAAGGCAGCAGCACAAAGCCGTGACATGTTGAATGGCCCGAAAAGATGCAACTCAACCATATCCCGGAAAATATGCATATCGTGCGGCGTGCCATCGATACTAGCCGTTGGCGGGGAGTTGATCGCAACGCCGGCCGCATTGACGTTGACGCAGAACATGCCGATCCGCTGGGCCTCGGCGATGGCGCGTTTGACGGCCGTATCGTCATTATGATCGCCTGGCACGTAAACGGCGTTCGCACCCAATTCTTGAGCAAAGGCACGCGCCCTGTCTGCCTCTGGCTCAAAGACCACGACACCTATGCCGAGTTCGACAAGCCGCCGGGCGGTCGCACCGCCAAGTCCGCCCGCCCCGCCGCTGACGACCGCAGAAAGCCCTTTGAACTGCATTACCCTGACTTTGGCGTCAGCTTCACCTGGAGCTTTGACAGCCCGCGAATGATGAAGCTGGGGTCGAAGTCGAAATTGCGGTTGCCGCGCGGACCATGCGCGCTCTCGTCAAGATCGATGTTGGCGGTCTGCTCGAGAAACTTCTCGATGATTACCCGGACCTCAACCCGCGCGAGCGGCGCACCGGCGCAGACATGTTTGCCACGGCCGAAGCCGATATGTTCCTTGATGCGCGGACGGTTGAGAATGAACTCATCGGGCGCTTCCCAGCGCTTCGGATCGCGGTTGGCCGCGCCGATCAACATCAGCACTTTTGTCCCGGCCTTGACCGGCATGTCGCCTATCCGGGTGTCGCGCCGCGCCAGGCGTGAGAGCTGCTTGGTCGAACCTTCGAGACGCAGCACTTCCTCAAGCATGGCGGGGATCAACTTGGGATCAGCGCGCAGCTGGTCCTGCAGGCCAGGCACGTCGATGATATAGCGCATTGCATTGCCGAGCAGCTTTGCCGAGGTGTCCTGGCCCGCGCCGAACATGAACACGCCAAGGGTCATCAGGTCCATCATTGAGGGCCGTGTGCCGTCGTTGTATTCGGCGTGGGCGAGTTCGGACAAGATATCACCGCGCGGTGCCGCCTGTCGTTCGCTGATATAACGATAGAAATGCCCGGTCATCGCCACCATCGGGTGGGCCTCGCCTTCGTGCGTATTGAGCGCGGGATCCAGGTTTCCTGGTGACGGTGAGGCCTCGATCAGGTCCATAAAGTTTTGGCGGTCCTCTTCGGGAACGCCAAGCAGGTCGGCGATGACGAGAGTGACGAACGGGGTCGCGACCTCGCTGATCAAATCGCAGCTGCCCTGGCCGACAACCCGCGTGACAAACTCGTCGGAAACACTCGCGATAAATTCCTCGTTGGCTTTGAGCCTTGAGGGCACGAACAGCCGGTTCATCAGCGAGCGCAGCTTGGTATGCGGCTCGTCATCGAGCATGACCACTTGATCGCCGCCGAGGATTGCGGGGCGCGCCGCCTCGATCTGCGCAGTGATATCGCTGCCCTCAGGCTCGAAAGGTAGCGGCGCGCCCGCACCAGCCAGGCCGATGATGGCCGAAAAATCCTGGTGGTTGTTCGAGATCTCGACGAATTCGTTGAAGCCGGTGACGATCAAGTAGTCCTTGCCCGGCGGCTGCCAAATCGGCCCGCGGCTTCGCACCGCATTGAGGTAAGGAAGCGGGTCCTTGGCGATCTCATGGTCAGTGAAATAGTCGCGCTCTTCAAGCTTTTGCATTGTTTGTCTCCCATTGGGCCGGGGCGAGCCATGCTCACACGACGCCATCCGCG
>JANPPM010000309.1:0-2835 GCA_031428495.1 Novosphingobium sp. | reverse complement strand
AGAAGCGCGGGAGCAACCGCCGTGGTCTTGCCTGCACCGGGTGGCGCGATCAATACCGCGCTGGTCCGCTCCCGCAGTGCCGCGAGCAAGCTCGGCAGCACGGCGGCGACGGGCAGTTGTTGGCTGCTATCATCGGGTTTTAGCGTCACCCTCCTCGCTTGGGTCGGCACGGTTAGAGTTTCAAGGGCAAACTCTTGCTCCGCCCCGGCGAAAGTCTATGTTGCACGGCAGACATTCCAGCGCCGAAGGGGGATCTGTGATGGTTGTGGCACGCAAGAGCGGTCTGGCGATTTTGGCAATCTGTGCGCTGGCAGCGCTAAGCGGATGTGGTGCGATTGGCGAGAAGCCGTCGGACAGCGAGACATCCAAGCCGCAGGCTGCGCTTTCGCCTCCGGGTTCTGGTGGCCGAAACGAACCGTCCAGCGCTGCGGCAAGCACATCGCAGCCCGTCGATTTCGGTGACGATGCCAGTCAGTTCGCCAAGGATGGCGAATGCGACGACAAGCGCTTTTCCGGCTCCGGGATGACCAACACCCCGCTTCTCGACTCCGATATCCGCCACGATGCAACCGATTGCCGCACCGCTTTCGATCAGAAGCGGCTAACGCTGGCCTCGGCAAGCCCGGCGGCCGGAAGCACCTACGCGGCGAGCGGCGCGGACCACATCATGTGGGGTGATGACAACGGCAAATTTTCCCGCGACGGCGAGTGCGATGACAAGCGTTTCACCGGTGCCGGGATGACCGACACACCATTGATCGATTCAGACGTCAAACATGATGCAACCGATTGCCGGATGGCTTTTACCCAAGGCCGCCTGTCACTCAGGGAGTAAATGCCAGGAGGTTGGCTCAGCCATCAGCTACTTTGACATTTTTGGTGCTGCACTAAAGTAGAAGGAGACTCCGATGTTAATGAAGACTGTTCGCGTGCTCGCAGCCGTGGCTGCGATCCCTCTGCTCACTTCCTGCTCGCAGGAACAGGCGGGTCAAGCTGGCCCAGCCAGCCAAGCCGCCACTGCTGCCAAGGCGGATGACCCCATTGCCAGCGCAATGGCCGCCGCACCTGCTGCGGTTTCGGCCAAGGCAGCCATCGTCGCCGCCGATGCCAGCGGTTCGATGAAAACGCTTCGAGAAGGCTCAAACGGCTTCACCTGCATGCCGGACAATCCTGCAACACCGGGGCCAGACCCGATGTGCATGGATGCCAACGCCATGGAATGGGCAATGGCCTGGATAAAGCACGAGCCACCCGCAAAGGAAACGCCGGGCTTCATGTATATGCTCGCTGGCGGGACCGACGCCAGCAACACTGACCCCTTTGCGAGCAAGCCGACCGAAGGCGGTGACTGGATCAAGACCGGGCCGCACGTGATGATCGTCGGTTCGGAAAAAGCGCTAAGGGGCTATCCGTCAGGGGCCAACCCCGACACAACGCAGCCCTATGTAATGTGGGCTGGCACGCCTTATGCGCACCTGATGATCCCGGTCTCCGACACGGTAATTGACCGCAAAGACCTTCCTTAACGTACTGAGAAAACCACGAAAATGGCTAGGTAGTCACCGTCTGTCAGAGGTCCATCAATACCGCCGCGAAACCGCAAATTCGGCAGCTTCCGCCATGGCGGTGCGCGCCACGCTGGCGGGGAACCCGGCAATGGCATCGATGGCGCGCTGGGCATAATGGCGGGCGCGCTCACGCGTCGCGCTGACGGTGTCGTGCTGCCCGATCAGGCGGACAGCATGGGCAAGGTCTTCATCCTCGGTGCGGAAACCGGCTATCGCGTCCTGCCAGAACTGGCGCTCTTCGGCATTGCCGCGGGCATAGGCGAGGATCACCGGCAGGGTCATCTTGCCGTCGCGGAAATCGTCGCCCTTGCCCTTGCCCATTTCGGCGGCGTCCGAATCGTAATCGATGGCATCATCGACTAGCTGGAAAGCGACGCCGAGATTACGGCCATATTCAGCCAGCGCGCGCTCCTCGCCCTCGCCGCGTTCGGCAACGACAGCAGCGATGCGGCAGGCGGCAGCAAACAGGGCAGCGGTCTTTGCGCCGATAATCCCCAGATAGCGCTCTTCGCTGGTTTCGATGTGCCGCTGAGCGGTAAGCTGATCGACTTCGCCCTCGGCAATCACGGCGGATGCATTGCTGAGGATTTTGAGCACCTTGAGGCTGCCGTCCTCGACCATCAGTTCGAACGCCCGGCTGAACAGGAAGTCGCCCACCAGCACCGTCGCCGGATTGCCGAAGACGATATTGGCGGTTTCCTTGCCGCGCCGCAGATCGGAGCCATCGACGACATCATCGTGCAACAGGGTGGCGGTGTGGATAAATTCAACCGCAGCGGCGAGTTTGTAATGCCGCGCGCCCTGATAGTCGCACAGCGCCGCCCCGGCGATTGTCAGCATCGGGCGCAACCGCTTGCCGCCGCCTGAGATAAGATGCCCCGCAAGCGCGGGGATCAGCGGAATTTCGCTCTGCATCCGTTCAAGAATAACGGTGTTGACGCTGTTCATGCCAGCAGCAGTCAGCGCCAGCATCGGGGCCAGAGAGGCGTCGGCGGCACGGGGGCGGAGCGATACGATTTCGGCAGTCATGGTGATAGCGCATTGCCCGCCAATTCACGGATGGCAAGTGCAAAGCGGGCAATTGGAATGCACTAATGGTCAAGTGCAAATCAGCATGCTAGCCACACCGCGATGACTAGCCCCTCACTCGATCCCGCCCTGGCCAGCTTTCGCGCCAGCATCGACAATATCGATGCAGCGCTGGTGCACATGCTTGCCGAGCGATTCCGCATCACCAAGGCCGTGGGTGCCTACAAGGCAGAGCACA
>JANPPM010000308.1:0-5433 GCA_031428495.1 Novosphingobium sp. | reverse complement strand
TGTGGTGAGGAGGGACAGAGCGGAGCGAAGGCCCGTCTCGAACCACCGGGCACCGCACGAGATCCTTCGAGACGGCCTTTCAGCCTGCGGCTTCACGGCCTCCTCAGGACAAACGGATTTGGGTCAGATTAAACGCAATTTTCTCTAGCCTGTTCGATCAAGGCAAACTTCCATTCCCTGCGCCATCGCTTCACACGCTTTTCGTGGGCAATGCAGTCCTCGATGCTGTCACCGCGCTCAGCCCAGACCAGCCGGTGCAGCTTGTACTGTGCGCAAAAATCGGATCCGGACCCCTGCCTGTGCTGAAAAATCCGCGCGGGAAGGTCTGCTGTCACGCCAGTGTACATCGTCCCGCGATAGCGGTCGGCCATGATGTAGACCCAGCCACCTTGCCGTTCGCGATCCATAACTAATGCTGGAACGAAGCGGGGGCCCGGGTCAAGCCCGGGGTGACGGACTTAAGTTGAACTTCGCTTTTTTACCTGAACGGCGGCTCGTTGAACGCTCGCAGTTTCCGCGAATGCAGCTGCGCCCCCTCGGCGCGCAGCAGTTCGCAGGCGCGAATGCCGATTTCGAGGTGCGAGCTTACTGCCTCCTCGTAAAAGCGGTTGGCCTGGCCCGGCAGTTTGATTTCGCCGTGCAGCGGCTTGTCTGAGACGCATAGCAGCGTCCCGTAAGGCACGCGAAACCGGTAGCCTTGGGCGGCGATGGTCGCGCTTTCCATGTCGATGGCGACTGCGCGGGACTGGCCCAGACGGCGTGAGGTGTGGGTGTAGCGCAGCTCCCAGTTGCGATCATCAGTGGTGACCACGGTGCCGGTGCGCATCCGCCGTTTCAGATCCATGCCGCCCGCGCCGCTGACCATTTCGGCCGCCTTGGCCAGAGCGAGCTGCACTTCGGCAATGGCGGGGATGGGGACTTCGGGTGGCAGCACGTCATCGAGCACGTGATCGTCGCGCAGATAGGCATGGGCCAGCACATAGTCGCCGATCCGCTGGGTATCGCGCAGGCCACCACAGTGCCCGATCATCAGCCAGGCTTCGGGGCGCAGTACGGCAAGGTGATCGGTGATCGTCTTGGCATTCGAAGGCCCGACGCCGATGTTGACCAGCGTTATGCCGTCGCGGCCCGGCGCGATCAGGTGATAGGCGGGCATCTGGTGCTTGCGCCACGGCGTGTCCGTCAGACGCAGATGGGCGTTCTCGGTCGCTTCCTCCAGCCGCAGCCCGCCCGCGCCGGTAAGCGCCGTATAGCCGCCCGTGCCCAGTTGCCCGCCCGCCCAGGCGACGAATTCGTCGACGTAGCGGTGGTAATTGGTGAACAGGATGAAGCGCTGGAAATCCTCAGGCGCGGTGCCGGTGTAATGCGCCAGCCGGGCCAGGCTGAAATCGGTACGCAGCCCGTCGAACAGTGCCAGCGGCAGCAATTCATGCGCCACCCCGTCATCGATGCCGTCGGCCAGCTCGTCGCCAATGTGCGCCAGCTCGGTTGCCGGGAAAAAGCGCGCAAGGTCAGCCGGATCGACCCCCGCCAGCGCTGCCGAACCATCAAGCACATAGGGAAAGGGTATCTCCTGCGCCGAACGGCCGGTTTCAATCGTCACACCGTAGTCGGCGATCAGCAGGTCGAGCTGTTCGGTGAGATAATCCGCGAACAGCGCCGGGCGGGTGACCGTGCAGCCATAGGTTCCGCCCTTGCTCAGGCGCCCGAACGCGCGGGTGACATCGGGGCGGCGTTCCTCCCCGGCATAGTGGATGCGCAGTTCGGGATAGCACCAGGCATGAGCGAATCGCCGGTCAGCCGGGGGCAGCTCGCCGCTGGCGGCATAGCGCACGATATCGGCGCGCAACATAGTGACGGCTTCTTCGTGGATGTGGGAAAGTTCGGCGATGATCTTGGCGCTGGTCGTCATCGCGCGAATCTATCGCAGCGGACCGCAGATGGCAAAGGGGACGCCGTAGCGCCCCCTTCTTATTCCAGTAGTCGTTTGGCTGGCGATCAGGCCGCAGCGTCGTCCTCGGCAGGGGCGGGAGCCTCTGCTTCGTCGGTCGGGATCGTGCCCGGCTCGGCATTGGGATCGAAAGCTTCGGTGAAGCCGCCCGTGTCGGTCTCGAACATAGCTGAAAGCACATCGACGCCGGCAGCTTGCTGGTCGGCTTCGTCAGGCGAACGCGCGACGTTGACCTTGATCGTTACCGCGACTTCGGGGTGCAGCGAAACGCGCACATCGAATACGCCGATGGTCTTGATCGGACGCTCAAGCACCACCATCGCCTTGGCGACCTTGGCACCTTGTTCGTTGAGCGAATCGACGATGTCACGCACCGCGACCGAACCATAAAGCTGGCCCGAGTTTGACGATGCACGGATGAGCACGACGCTCATGCCGTCAACGGTCTTGGCGTGGATTTCGGCTTCGCCGCGACGATCCGCATTATCGGATTCGATGCGAGCGCGGTTGGCTTCGAAAACCTTGCGGTTGGCTTCGTTGGCGCGCAACGCCTTCTTGCCGGGGAGCAGGAAATTGCGCGCGTAACCGTCCTTGACGGTGACGACATCGCCGATGCTGCCAAGCTTTTCGACGCGTTCCAGGAGGATGATCTGCATGGGTTTTCCCCCTTACTTAACGAGGTAGGGCAAGAGGCCCAGGTGGCGCGCACGCTTGATCGCCTGGCTCAGTTCGCGCTGCTTCTTTCCAGAAACGGCGGTGATCCGGCTCGGCACGATCTTGCCGCGTTCGGACATGAAGCCCTGCAGCAGACGTACGTCCTTGTAATCGATGGTCGGCGCTTCCTTGCCCGAGAACGGGCAAGACTTGCGGCGGCGGAAAAATGCGCGGGACATCAGGCCATCTCCTCGCGGTCACGGCGGCGGGTGCGCTCGCGGTCTTGCTTGCGCATCTGAACGGACGGGCCGGCTTCGGCTTCGTCAACGCGGACGGTCATATAGCGGATCACGTCTTCGTTGATCTGCGTCTGACGCTCAAGTTCCAGCACGGCAGCGCCGGGGGCATCGAGGTTGAGCAGCACGAAGTGTGCCTTGCGGTTGCGCTTGATCTTGTAAGCCAGACCCTTGAGGCCCCATGACTCGGTCTTGGTGACCTTGCCCTTGTTGGCTTCAACGATTTCCGTGGCGGTTGCGGCCAGCGCATCAACTTGCGCCTGGCTCAAATCCTGGCGCGCCAGGAAGACATGCTCGTAAAGCGGCATGCTTTGCCTTTCTCTATTCGAACCGATCGCTGGCTGATCCGCACGATTGCGGGGCCCCTCCGGCTTTCTGCTTTTCCGGCGGCATAACCGCAGGAAGCGGGGCCATTAGCGGAATATGGGCGGAATGCAAGGGATGACGGAGAAGGGTGGTATCTATTCGGCCTTATAAGAGTAGCCTGTCGCTTCTCACAGGCTTTGCTGCAAAACAGAGGGTAATCTATTGACCGAGGTTTCAGTGACCTGCGACAAATGCGGGGCAACCATCCACCTTTCGGGCCAGACCTGTCCGCTGGATACGCCAGAAGCGATCGACAGCGCAGTCATCGGGATCATAATGGATCTGGCCGAGGCTTCGAGCGATGCAAAGGACAGCCTCACGAAGTCCAAGCGAAACAAGGCAAAAAATAGCGCTTAGGAAAAATCGCCGCCTGACCTACGGCGCGCAGATGACTGCAAGCCATGATGCGATTGTGTTGGGCGCCGGTGCAGCCGGGCTGTTCTGCGCAGGCCTTGCCGGACAGCGCGGGCGGCGGGTGCTGCTGCTCGATCATGCCGAAAAGCCCGGCAAGAAGATCCTGATTTCTGGAGGCGGGCGCTGTAATTTCACCAATGCGAATACGGTTCCCGAGCGGTTCCTCTCTCAAAACTCGCACTTCGCCAAATCGGCGCTGAGCCGGTTCACCCCGCAAGATTTCATCGCACTGGTCGAACGGTACGGGATTGCCTTTCACGAAAAGACGCTGGGCCAGCTATTCTGCGATGGCTCGGCCCGCCAGATTGTCGAGATGCTTGTCGATGAATGCGCGCGCGGCGGTGTCGAGCTGCAATGCCATGCGCCGATCACCGATGTCAGCCATGCTGATGGCCTGTTTCGCGTTACCGCTGGTGGCCAGACGGCCAGCGCACCGTCGCTGGTGATCGCCACCGGCGGGCCGTCGATCCCGCAGATGGGCGCGAGTGGTTTTGCCTATGATCTGGCGCGTCAGTTCGGCCTCAAGGTGGTCGAACCGCGCCCGGCGCTGGTGCCACTGACCTTGGGCGGCGATGAAGTTCTGTTCCGCGAGTTGTCAGGCGTGTCTGCTGATGTCGTGGCGCGCTGCGGCAAGACCGCGTTCCGCGAGGCAGCGCTGTTTACCCACCGCGGGCTGTCCGGCCCGGCGATCCTGCAAGTGTCGTCATACTGGAAGCGCGGCGATCAGATCGGCGTTGATTTCCTGCCGGATCACCAAGCCGACTGGCTGCTGGAAGCCAAACGCGCGCGGCCGCGCACCACCTTGCGCAAGCTGCTGGGCGAAACGCTGTCGGACCGGCTCGCCATGCGGCTGTGCGAGGAGCTGGGCCTCGAGCGCGAGCTGTCCAATCTTGCCGACCGGGAGCTTGCATCGGCGCAGGCGCGGCTCGCGGACTGGCGCTTCACCCCCAATGGCAGCGAGGGATTTGCCAAGGCAGAAGTAACCGCAGGCGGGATCAGCACGGCAGAGCTTTCCTCCAAGAACATGGAGGCGCGGCGGGTTCCCGGGCTCTATGCCATCGGCGAGGCGGTGGATGTCACCGGCTGGCTGGGCGGTTATAATTTCCAGTGGGCCTGGGCCAGCGCGGCGGCGGCAGCTCAGGATATTTGAGCGGCGGGCAGCGGCGGCGCACCTTGCAATACCCCGGGCTTTGATCAACTCTCTCACGAAACATAACCGGGAGGATTTCGGCCTGTGACTATTTCCATGCGTTTCACCAAGCGGATCGTCGGCGAACTTGCGCCTTGCGAGGCGTTCTATTCCGCGATGGGCCTGAAAGTGGTCAGTCGTAACGAGGGCGGCGAGCTTGAAGTGCATCAGCAGCAGGTCTGGCTGTCGGCCAGTGGGGACATGACCAGCCACGTGCTGATCCTTGCGCGGTTTGTCGAACTGCCCAGCCCCGCCCGGCCCACTTTCCCGGGCGAGGCATGGTTGACCTTCAGCGATGTTGACGTCGATAAAACCTGCGCCGCCGCCGTGGCCCATGGCGGTAGCGTCACGCGCGCGGGCGAAGATCGGCCCGAACACGGGGTGCGCGCGGCAATCATTGCTGACCCAGAGGGCCACTTCATCGAACTCGTCGGCCCGATGAGTGGTGCTTAATGTTAGCATTTGACCCAGTTTTTCCGTTCGGGTCGAGCGAAGTCGAGACACTGGGGGCGGGGACTCGACTTCGCTCGACCCGAACGGGACTAGCTTCAAACGCAAGGGTC
>JANPPM010000307.1:0-3711 GCA_031428495.1 Novosphingobium sp. | reverse complement strand
CGAGGGCTTCTTCGCCAAACTCAAGCAGTGGCGTAGAATCGCCACCCGCTATGACAAACTCGCCGCCAACTTCCTCGGCTTCGTCAAACTTGCCAGCATCATGCTATGGCTCAAGTGATTAAAATGTCACTACAACCTAGTTCGTGCTTGAGAGCATAGGCTTCGGCGAGGCCCGTCTGTCGCCTGAAGCTGTCTCCCTTCATCTGTTCGGGAGTTGAGAAGCGCAGGTAGCTGTAGGCCCTAGGCTTGGTCTCTTCATTATTTTTCAATGACATATACTCCCGTAAGCGTGTGGGGTCTTGTGTCAATAACCTGCTGATGATCGGCCCGCCGGGTGCGGGCAAATCGCTGCTCGCCAGCTGCCTTTCGGGCATTCTGCCTGATCTGACCACGGCAGAGGCGCTGGAAGTTTCGATGGTCGCCTCGGTGGCGGGCACGCTGGTTGATGGCCGGATCAGCAAGGCGCGGCCATTCCGCAGCCCGCACCATTCCGCCTCGATGGCGGCGCTCACCGGTGGCGGCTTGAAGGTGAAGCCGGGCGAAGTCAGCCTTGCGCATCTGGGGGTTTTGTTCCTCGACGAATTGCCTGAATTCCAGCGCCCGGTGCTCGATTCGCTGCGCCAGCCGCTGGAGACCGGCGAGGTCACGGTGGCGCGCGCCAATGCCCATGTCACTTTCCCCGCGCGGGTCCAGCTGATCGCCGCGATGAACCCGTGCCGTTGCGGCTATCTGGGCGATGCGGCGCTGGCCTGCAGCCGAGCGCCGCGCTGTGCGGCGGACTATCAAAGCAAGGTGTCTGGCCCGATGCTCGACCGCATTGACCTCCACGTTGAGGTTGAAGCCGTCAGCGCCGCCGACCTCACCCTGCCCCCACCCGCCGAGGGATCAGCCCAAGTCGCAGTGCGGGTCGCAGCAGCGCGGACGGTTCAAACTGCGCGGCTCGCTGGCACGACAATGCGCAGCAATGCTGAGCTCGACGGCGAAATGCTCGAATTGCACGCCACCCCTGATGAGCCGGGCAGGAAACTGCTGGCACAGGCCGCTGAAGCCATGCGCCTATCGGCGCACGGGTACACGCGGATGCTGCGGGTGGCGCGGACAATAGCTGATCTGGCAGGGGCAGAAGGAGTAAGCCGGATCCACATTGCCGAGGCGCTGTCTTACCGGAGGATCGCCCCGCGCTCCTAGCGCCGCGTTCTACTTCTTCGCGGGCGCGGTCTCTTCGTGGACACGCTGGCGAGCATTTTCAGCTCCCTGCTCGATTTTCACCCCAGCGCGGTCGACAGCGGCCGCGGCCTTTTCGGCCGCATTACCTACCGCGTCTGCGGCATTGTCGATTGCGGTACTCGCCTTGGCCGCAGCCTGGTTCGCATCGGCTTCGACGGCGTCCGCAGTTTCCGCTGCACTGTCCTGACTTCTCTGCGAGCAGCCCGCCATAGCCAGAACCGCAAGCGATAGCGCGAGTATTCCTGATCGTTGCATGTTGCGTCCTTCCGAATAGTCGAGCGCTAAACCGGCGCGGGGCCAAATTGCTCCCACTTCATGCGTTTCGCAACACTGGCATCACTTCACGCACAAACAAGTCTGCGGCCTCACCCCAGCTCGCCGGATAAAAGCCCGGCCCAACCGTTACAAACCGCTCCAGCCCCATCGCTTGCAATTCCAGCAACCGCCGGGTGCACTGATCGGGCGTGCCGACAACCGCGAAATTGCGGATGAAATCCGGCGCCAAGCGGCCGCCCTTGATCCGGTCTTGCGCGTCATGCACACCGTGCTTGGTCATATCGTACCCGCTTTTGATCGCTTCAAGGTTCTCGCTCATCGTCTGATCCGCCGGGCCGACCTTGTTGCCCGAAATAACCTGAAAGCGCGCCAATGGCGGGACCATGTGCATCGCCACCTCCATCGCGGTTGCTTCGTCCGGATGGCAGACGACCACCAGCTGTGCTCCATAGGACACCATGCGCGCCCCCTGCGCTGCGCGGGCGAGCCCCAGCGCCCATGCCAGCCGCTCAGGCTCTGCGCCGACGCTGAATGTCACCCGCTCGGCAATCCGCGCGCCCATTTCGATCACCTTTGGCCCGGTCGCGGCGACATCAAGGGGAACCTTGGGCAAGTCCTTGGGCAGCCAGCGCAGCGCGACGCTGGTTGGCCGGTCGCCCAGCGACAGCTCATGCAGCGATGGCGCATCGCCCGATGCGCCGAATTCCGCGAAAGGAATCTCGCCCCCCGAAAGCAGTACTTGCAGATGCCGCAGTGCAGTTTCGAACTGTTTCAGCCCGACCGGCGCATGGCCCAGATAGGCCAGCGCCGAATCCCCGCGTCCAATACCCAGCACTGCGCGCCCGCCTGATACAGCCTGCACAGACGCCGCCGCGCCCGCCGTAACGGCAATGTTGCGGGTGAAGGGGTTGGTGACGCCGGTTGAGAACTTGAGCCGGCTAGTGTGCGATGCCCAGACGCCCATCTGCACCCACGGGTCGGCGCTGAGATTCTGCGAGCACATGAACATCTGCCCGTCCCAGCCCTCAGCCTCGACGGCGCGAGCAAGTTCAGGCGAGGCACCAGTATTGGATCCGCCCGCGCGCCAGATCTCCAGCATGTTTTACTCTCCCGCTTTCATTTTCTGCGGGGTCACCGTGAACACTATTGCCGGGAAATCAATCGTCCCAGTCGAGCTGGCGCAGCACCTCGGCAATTGCAGCGGGATCGCTGGCAAAGGCGAGGTGATTGCAGCGCAGCGCCACCGCGCGGTCCCGCTCGCCGGGCCAGCCGGCCGCACAGCGCGGGGCAATGACGCCGTCCTTGGGGCTCCACAGCGCTACTGTCGGCACCGGCGGCTTGGCCGAAAAATCGCATTCGACCGGCGGTGCGTCGACCGCGTGCCCGGTGACAAAGTGATAGGCGCGCCAGGCGTTGTTGGCGTGCGGATCGCCGGAAAACGGGGTGCCCAGCGTGATTACCTTGGCCACCGCCTGCGGTTGGCGGCGGGCGATCTCACGCGCGAATAGTCCGCCGAGGCTCCAGCCCACCAGCGCCACCGGCGCGCCGTGCTCGCGTGCCAGTTTGCTGACGCGGGCGAGCAGAAAGGCGAAGTTCTCCGGCGTTGGGCCAAAATTGAAGCCAAGTCCCCATTCGTGAACCTGATGGCCCGCATCCTCCATCGACTTCATCATCCGCCGCATGCGCAGCGGATGCGCGCCAAAGCCGGGGAGCAACATCACCGGTTGCGGAACACGCGCGGTATAGGCCACCGGCGCACCAAGCCCGCGGCGGCCCACCACGCCCAGTTCGCCGAGCAGGAGCCGAAGCGAAGGCCCTTTAACGCCGGCAGGCGTGGGTTGCCGCGCCAGCGCGGTACGCCGCGACAATTCTTCTCGCGCGTCAGCTGCCCGCTGGTTGGCCTCGCGCCACATCGTATTGCCTGCGGTGAACGCGGCGTCGCGGAAATGATCAATTTTCATACTAACGGCAGCATACTACGCTAAAAGCTACGCAGGCTGAACCTGTTTAAAAGGGTGGCCCAACCGCTCAGCCCCCATTATCGTGGTGCGGTGCATCATCCGCCCACAGTCGTCATCGTAAGGCACGACGCGGTGCATGACCCCGCAATTGTTCCAGATCACGAAATCGCCCTCCTGCCATTCGTGGCTGTAGGTGAACTGCTTTTGCGCGCACCACTCGGTCAGCCGCGCCAGCAGCGAGCGCCCG
>JANPPM010000306.1:0-4644 GCA_031428495.1 Novosphingobium sp. | reverse complement strand
GCGCGGTTACATCCACCAGCAAACCGATGCTGCGGGCCTTGATGCGCTGGCAGCAAAGCAGGTGATACCGGGCTATATCGGCTTCGATGCCACCGCGCCATCGCTGCATGTCGGCAGCCTTGTGCAGATCATGATGCTGCGCCGTCTGCAGCAGACCGGGCACAAGCCGATCGTGCTGATGGGCGGCGGCACTACTCGCATCGGCGATCCCACCGGCCGTGATGAGAGCCGCAAGATGCTCGACGATGCGGCAATCAAGGCTAACATAGCCTCGATCCGCACGATATTTGCGCGACTGCTCAAGTTCGGCGATGGGCCGACCGACGCGGTTATGGTCGACAACAACGACTGGCTGGGCAAGCTCGGCTATATCGAGCTGCTTCAGGAAGTCGGCACCCATTTCACCGTCAACCGCATGCTGACTTTCGATTCGGTGCGGCTGCGGCTGGAACGTGAGCAGCCGATGACCTTTCTCGAATTCAACTACATGATTCTCCAGGGATATGACTTCCGCCATCTTGCCAATGAAACGGGCGCGCGTCTGCAGATGGGCGGGTCTGACCAGTGGGGCAATATCATCAACGGTATCGAGCTGGGCCGCAGAATGGACGGGGCTAACTTGTTCGGGCTGACCACGCCGCTGCTAACCACGGCAGGCGGCGCAAAGATGGGTAAGACGGCTGCAGGAGCGGTGTGGCTCAATGAGGATGCGCTGCCCGACTGGGATTTCTGGCAATTCTGGCGCAATGTCGATGACCGCGATGTCGGCCGCTTTCTGCGGCTGTTCACCGACCTGACACTGGACGAGATCGCTGAAGAAGAAGCAGGTGATATCAACAAGGCCAAGATCAAGCTGGCTCGCGAAGTAACGAAACTCTGTCGGGGAGAGGAAGCCGCACTGACCTGCGAGGCCACAGCGGTGAGGACTTTTCAGTTGGCTGTAGTAGTCTCAGTTTCGGACGCTCAAGCGGACACGGCTATTAGTTCAGTAACTACGAGCAATCTTCCAACTTTGGTGATCCCAACCGAGGGCTGCACCATCGTCGACGCGCTGGTCGGCATCGGCTTTGCTACCAGCCGTGGTGAAGCAAAGCGGCTTGTCTCGGGCGGCGGCGCGCGGCTTGATGGCGATGCGGTAACCGACGAATCCCACCGAATCGAACACGGCAGCGGCGAGGTCCGGCTGTCGGCCGGCAAGAAGAAACACGGCATCCTCCGGCCTGCCTGAGCGCTGAGCCGGGGCAAATTCGGGCCGAGGCGGCAATTGCCTGCCGGTCATTTTCTGCCGGTTTACCCAATCTTTGCCTTTCCCGTGCAAATTGGTTCACCCGAAACCCCTGTTTGAGGTGAACTATGGCTATGGGAGCCGGAGCTCAGCTGTCCGTTACCGACCTGCGCCGCGCAACCCGTCATCCGGTGGACCACCGGGTGATTGGCGAGCATCGTCGACTCGGCGATATTCACCTGCACGTCATCAATTTGTCTGCGCATGGCTTCATGACAACCGAGGCCCCAGGGCTTGGCCGGGGCGAGCGAATCATCGTGCGCCTGCCAGTGGTTGGCCGGATTGAGGCCCATTTGATCTGGACAACAGACGAAAAGGCAGGCTTCCAATTTGAGCGAATTATCCGCCTTGATGATTTCATGAAGATAATCGAGGCGCTGCAAGACAATCCAAGGCTGCGGCGCAGCCGCTGAACTGCGTTATCGCTCTGATGGCCCGGTTCGTCGCTAACACGTAAATTCTCATTGATACATTATATCATCTCAACTATCAGCAGGCGATGTTCAAGAATCATCGCTCAGCCCTGATCGCCGCACCTTCACTGCTCGCCATCGCCCTGCTCACCCCTGCCCATGCCAACGCTCAGACGGCGAGCGGGTCCGATGACATTGTAGTTTCGGCCCACGCCCTTCGGGATATGGGCCTTATGGCCGGGTCCATCGAAATCGAAGGCGATGCGCTGATCCGCGCACAGGCCCCGCAAATCGGCGAAGTTCTCGCCCATATGCCCGGTGTTTCGGCGACCGGGTTTGCGCCGGGTGCGTCGCGTCCGGTGCTACGCGGACTGACCGGCGACCGGGTACAGGTGCTGATTGACGGGATCGGGGCAATGGACGCTTCGAGTGTCTCGGCGGACCACGGAGTCGCGCTCGATACCCTGACAATCGATCATATAGACGTACTGCATGGCCCCGCTGTGCTCGCCTATGGCGGGCAGGCAATCGGCGGCGCGGTCATTGCCTATGACAAGCGCATCCCGCGCCGCGTGCCCGATGCTCCCTTGGCATTGACGGCAATCGGTGGACTTTCGAGTGTTACGCAAGGCGGGAATGCTGCTGCCAGCGTCGATGTCCGGTTAGGTGGCGGCATTGTGGCCCACGCTGATGCCAGCTGGCACGAGGATGGCGATCTCCGGATCGGCGGCGATGTCCTCTCCGCGCCGCTCAAGTCTGAAGTTCTCGCCCTTGCGGCAGCAGCGCGGTCTGACGGCGATTTGAGCGAGGCAAGCGAACTCGAAGACCAAGCGATGCAGCGCGGGAAAGTCGCCAACAGTTTCGCCCGCGGCACAACCTTTGGAGGCGGGCTAGCCTGGCTGGGCGATGGCG
Organism: Novosphingobium sp.; assembly: GCA_031428495.1. Classification (GTDB taxonomy): domain Bacteria; phylum Pseudomonadota; class Alphaproteobacteria; order Sphingomonadales; family Sphingomonadaceae; genus Novosphingobium. The sequence goes on along the minus strand of JANPPM010000306.1, from coordinate 2,034 downwards.
GTAACCTCGGTGTATCAGTCCAGCGGATCGACCGGCGCTATGGCATCCCGTCACGGCCCGGCGTGGGCGAAGAGGGTGTGTCGATCGATCTGCATCAAACACGATTCGATCTGCGCGGCGAGATCAAGACGGCGGGTTTTCTGGAGAGCATCACGCTGCGCGGGGCCTATGCGGATTATGGGCACAGCGAACTGGAAGCAGACGGCGCGGTAGGCACGCTGTTTGCCCGAAAGAGCGGCGAAGCACGGATTGAGCTGATACAGGCAGATCACGGTGGCTGGACCGGCCGTAGCGGGGTCCAGTTCGCCACTGGCAAGCTGACGGTGACCGGAGACGAGGCTATCCTGCCCGCCAATCGTGACCGCCGCCTTGGCCTGTTCACGCTCCAGCAGCACAGGTTCGGCAAGCTACAACTCGAACTTGCCGGTCGCGTCGAGCGGGTCTCGATCCGGGCGAGCGATGCGGACTTTGATCGCAGCTTCACCTTGCTGTCAGGCGCCGCGGGCCTTTCGTTCAAACCTTTCGAAGCGCTCAAACTCGGGATCAATTATGCCCACGCAGAACGTGCTCCATCGCCCGAAGAGTTGCTTACAAATGGCCTCCACCTCGCAACTCAGTCATTCGAGATTGGCGATCCGGATTTCAGCAAGGAGCGCAGTGACGGGGCCGAAGTCTATGTGAAATATGATAGTCCCGCCACCAAGCTCAGTGTTTCGGCCTACCTTACCAAATTCACTGGTTTCATTACGCCGGTCCCCACCGGCGCCAATGTCGAAGGCTTTCCGGTCTATGCTTACCGCCAGTTGCCTGCTCGCTTTGCGGGATTTGAGATTCAGGGTTCGCAGCGCCTGACCGCATGGGGCGATGATACGCTGACGCTTGAGGCGTCAGCCGACTATGTCCATGCCCGGCTATCCGATGGCAATCCGGTCCCGCGCATCCCGCCGCTGCGGATCATGGGCGGGCTCGAATATGCCGCGAGCCGCTTTTCGCTGCGCGGTGATATCGAATGGAATGCCCGGCAAACCCGTGTCGGCCCGTTTGAAAGCGCCACGTCCAGCTTTGCTGTGGCGAGCGCCAGCGCCACCTGGCGGCCAATGGGCGAGAGCGGGCCGCTGACGCTGATCGTTGCAGCAAACAATCTGTTCAATGCAAATGGCCGCCGCGCAGCGAGCGTGACACGTGACTTTGTACCGGTTGCAGGCCGCGACTTTCGATTGACCGCGCGCCTGACAATCTGAGCACAGCGGTCACTCGCGGCTTGGCAAGCACAGGCAGCGCTGCCATGCGTTGGGGGTGACCGAACCAACTTCGCCGCTGCAAATTCCGGATTTTCGCCTTTACTGGCTGTCGCGCTTCGCGGCGGTCGTCGGCACCGTGGGCATGGTCGTCATTCTGGGCTACCAGCTCTACGATGTCGCGCGCAGCGACTATGGCATGTCGATCTCGCAATCGGCCTTCCTGCTCGGACTTCTGGGTCTTGCGCAATTCGTGCCGTTGATGCTGTTTACCCCGGTGGCGGGTGTGGTGGCGGATCGTTTCGACCGCCGCAATGTCGCAGCCCTTGCAATGGCGCTCGATCTGCTGATCGCGCTGGCGCTGGGTGTAACAACCCAGCAAGGAATGCTCAGCCTGCCGCTGTTGTTCGTACTGGCCGCGCTGCATGGCACCGCGCGGGTGTTCATCGGCCCGGCGATGAGCGCTTTTGCGCCCAACATCGTCCCTGCCCCGCTGATGCCCCGTGCGATCGCGCTCAGCTCGATGGCGTGGCAGACCGGTGCGATCGGGGGGCCCGCGCTCGCCGGACTGCTGTTCGGGATGAACGCCGCATTGCCCTATTGGACCTCGACCGCATTGCTCGCCGTATCGCTGATCACAATCCTTGCGATCCGACGCCTGCCGCCACCCGAAGGTAACCGCGATACACACCCCGTGGCACAGGTCGTCGAAGGGTTCCGCTATGTGTGGAATGAGCGATTCCTGCTTGGCTGTGTCTCTCTCGATCTGTTCGCCGTCCTGCTTGGCGGGGCGACT
>JANPPM010000305.1:0-16137 GCA_031428495.1 Novosphingobium sp. | reverse complement strand
TGTGGTGAGGAGGGACAGAGCGCAGCGAAGGCCCGTCTCGAACCACCAGCCACCGCGCGAGATCCTTCGAGACGGCCTTTCAGCCTGCGGCTTCACGGCCTCCTCAGGACAAACGGATTTGGGTCAGATTAAACGCAATTTTCTCTAGCGGGGGCGAATGGTGGGCGTAGCAAGGATTGAACTTGCGACCCCTACGATGTCAACATAGTGCTCTACCACTGAGCTATACGCCCGCACCATTCGGCCAACCCGGCGCAGTTGCGCGGGCAGGGGAGCGCCTTTAACCGCGCCCGGTCATTCATGCAAGGCTAGATAGAAGGTCAGATCGAAGCTTGGGCTGACTGGCCGAACACGCGCTCCACCTCAAGCACCAGATCGCGCAAGTGGAACGGTTTCGACAGCACCTTGGCCTGCGGTGCTTCGCGGCTTGCCTTGAGCGTTACTGCCGCAAAGCCGGTGATGAAAATCACCTTGGTTTCGGGCGAAAGCTCGGCGCAACGCTGCGCCAGCTCGATCCCGTCCATCTCAGGCATGACGATATCTGTCAGCAGCAGGTCGAAATAAGCGGTTTCAAGCCATGGCAAGGCTGCCGTCCCGCAATCAACCGCGACCACTTCATAACCGGCATTTTCCAGCGCCCGCGCCAGATAAGTGCGCATGGCTTCGTCGTCTTCGGCAAGCAGGATACGAATCATATGTACAGCTGCTCCATCCACGAGACCCACTCCGGCCGCGTTGCAAGCCAGCTTATAGCGCTAAACCGGTTAAAATTCTCGCCCATCTTTGCCTCCGGGCAGCTTTGACAGACCACGCCTGACAGTTCAGCACAGGGCAATGCAACAGGACGACCAACATTCAAGTGATTCTCGGCTGATTGAGGGAGGGCAGATACCCGGATCGGCAGGCGCGCCCGCCTTTGTGCTGAGCGGCCCGCTGCCCTCACCGATCCCGGTGCTGATTGCCGTGCCGCATGCGGGCCGCGCCTATCCCCGGTCGCTGCTTGAGCGGATGCGTAATCCCGGTTTTGCCGCGCTGCGGCTGGAAGATCGCTATGTTGACCGGCTGGCGAGGGACGTGGCCAAGGCGACCGGTGCGACGCTGCTGGTGGCACAGGCGCCACGCGCGATGATCGATCTGAACCGCGCGTCGGATGATGTCGATTGGGACATGTTCGGTTCGGGCGCACCCCGCGAACTGGACAGTTATGCGCCCGGCCGCCGCGCGCGCAGCGGGCTTGGGCTTATTCCCCGGCGGCTTCCCGGCATCGGGGAACTGTGGAAGCGGCGGCACGACGAATCGGAGCTGGGCGCGCGGATTGCCGGGATTCATGAACCCTATCACTGCGCGCTGGGTGAGGCTTTGCTTGAACTGCGCGACCGCTGGGGCGCGGCGCTGCTGATCGATCTCCATTCGATGCCGTCGCTGGCGCTGCGCGGCGGCCACCCGCCGCCAGAATTTGTGCTGGGCGACCGTTTCGGGGTCACCTGCCATGGCAGTCTGGTCGGATCGGCATTCACCTATTTTGCCGAGATGCGGCGCGGTGCGGCGCATAACCGGCCTTATGCAGGCGGCTATGTGCTCGAGCGGCATGCGGCGCCCGGTGAGGGGCTGCACGCCTTGCAGCTGGAAATCGACCGCAGCAGCTATCTCGATTCGCGCCTTGCAGAGCCGGGGCGCGGGTTTGCCGCAATGGCGCATCTGCTCACTGGGCTGGTGCGTAAACTGGCGGGCGAGGTGGCTGCTTTGGGCCAGCTGGACGGCGGGCAACGCTGGCGCGAAGCCGCGGAATAGCGCTGCAACGCCTCCGCCCAGGTATTCTCAAAACACCATAAAAAAACCACCCCGCGCAATGCGCGAGGTGGCCAAGGTTCAGGGAGGAGGTGCACAGAGTGCACCAAGCCCCGCTGAGCCATGAGGGTAGCTGCAGCGAAGCAACTATAAACTAGGCTCAACCCGTTAGCGTTTCAAGGGCGAATTATTCGTCTTTTGAAAAATGCCGCAACAGGCAATTGTTGTAGGTCTTTCGATTTAGGCCTTCGGCTGAGCGACTGGGCCCTTGCCGAGCTGGATCTGACGGCCAAAGATTTCGGACATCAGCTGGAGCGAATAAAGGTGAGCATATACCAGCGCCAAGAGGCCGCTCTGGTTCCACTGCCGCAAGACATCACCGCGCAGTTCGCGAAGCTTGCTTTCGTCGACCATCTGAAAACCGCGATAGATAAAGGGCTGCTCGTTGCCCTCCTGCTGGATCGCAACTTCGCCTTCCATCAGTAACTTGTGCTTGGCCAGCTCTTCCATGAATGCCTGCGTCTTCTGCCCGGCAACTTCGAATTGCTCGCAAAAGCTGAGCGTGGCCTTGCAGGCCTCGGTCGGCGCTTCGCCGTCGAACAAATTGGTGCCCTCGTCGAACTCGCCGATCAGATCGGTGGTCGGATCAAAGCACAATGACAGGTCTGCAGCTTCAGGATTGAGCTTAGCCAGCATGAACGGATAGCGACGGACGTAAGCCGGCACATAGATCTGTTCGCCAACGCCCCCTTCGTCGTCGACGAAAACATTGACGCCCTCGTTCAGGCCCATCAGCGCCAGCGGCACGGGATTCTCCCCTGCCGAAAATACGATCGGGAAATTGCGCTGTGCCTGTGGGAACTCTTCCACGGTCAGCGGAACAGCGTGCTGCCCCGCGAGCCACTTGGCCTTGTCTGTCGTGCGGCTGCGCCATTTGCCGTGATCTCGGCTGTTCAGCGGCATCAGGTCATTATAAAACAAGGGCAATTGGGCATTTTGGGGCGCGCTGGCCATGAAAGTCTCTCCGGATACAGCGAAAATGAGAAGGGCGAGCCTTTAGGCAATGACTGGAACAGGTGCAAGCAGCTTGCCCGGATTGAGCAATCCTGCGGGATCGAGCGCCTGTTTCACGCGGCCTAGCATGGCGAGCGCGACGGGATCGCCCAGCCGCGCCAGCTCATCTCGCTTGGCCTGACCGATGCCGTGTTCAGCCGAAATCGAGCCGCCCCACGCGGTCACCAGATCATACACCTGGGCACTGATCGCCTTCCCGTCACGCGCCTCCCACGCTTCGCGCATTACCCCCGGCGGGGCGATGACGTGGAAATGGACGTTGCCATCGCCAAGGTGGCCAAAGGCGACCGCCTGGGTGCCCGGCCAAGCCGCCTCGATGGCCGGAACCGCTGCCTCGACGAAAGCGGGCATCCGGTGGACCGGCACCGAAATATCGTGCTGAACGGCAAATCCATGCGCTCGCTCGGACGGCGCAACGGCCTCGCGCAGGGACCAGAAGGCCTCAGCCTGCGTTTCACTGGCGGCGATAGTGGCGTCCTCGACAAGTCCCGCAGCAAATGCGCTGGCCAATAAGGCCTCGCCGCGTGCTTGCAGGGTATCGGCCCCTGCGCGGTCGGCGACGATCTCGGCTATGACGTGCCAGTCATGCTTGCCTGATAACGGCGCGCGTGCGCCCGGCAGATAGTCCAGCACACGCACCAGCGAAGGTTGGGGAATGACTTCGAACCCCTCCAGCGAATCGCCTTCCATTGCCTCGCAGTGCAACAGCAGAGCGCGCGCGGCATGCAGACTTGGCACCCCGGCCCAGATTACCAGCCGCTCGGCGATCGCCGGGATCAACCGCAAGGTCGCAGCGGTGACTATGCCCAGCGTGCCTTCGGATCCGATCAGCAACTGCTTGAGGTCGAAACCGCGGTTGTCCTTCTTGAGCGGAGTCAGCGCGGAATAGATGCTGCCATCCGCCAGCACCGCCTCCACCCCCAGCACCAGCGCGCGCATGGTGCCATGGCGCAGCACCTGATTGCCCCCGGCATTGGTCGAGACCAGCCCGCCGATTGTCGCCGATCCCTTGCCGCCCAGTGTTAGCGGAAAGCGCAGCCCAGCCTGTTCGGCAGCTTCATGGACCACTTGCAATACCACCCCGGCGTCGCAGGTGATCTGGCGCGCTCGCGGGTCGAGTGCGCGCACTGCATTCATACGGCGCAGTGACAGGAGCAGAGTGTCGCCGCTGGCGTCAGGCGTCGCACCTCCTGACATGCCGCTGTTGCCGCCCTGCGGCACCACCGCGATCTGGTGGCGCCCGCAAATCAGCATTAGTTTAGCCAACTCGGCCGTATCGGCGGGCGATGCCATGGCCAGCGCGCGCCCGGTAAAGCGTCCGCGCCAGTCGGTCAGCCAGGGTGTGATAGCCTCAGCGTCTAAGGTCAGCCCGCGCGGGCCGAGCAGCGCGGCGGCCTCTGTCAGAAAATCGGCTTTGCTATCCATCGGCGCGCTATGGCACAGCCTTGTGTGATTTGCATCCGCGCGGCGGCGGGTTAAGGGGCGGTTCAAGCTGACAGGCTATGACGAAATGGTGATTTACCTGCCTTTTCCCTTGATGAGCACCGGTGCATGAGCCTTGTTGCTGTCCTGCTTGCGCCGCTGGCGCTGATGTTGCCATCGGCTGGTGCGGTTGAGCCGATGCGCAAGTATAGTGAGTTGGTAATGGCGCCGATGCCTCTGGCCAATGCGGCGCCAATCCAGCTTGCGTTGCCCGCCGATGACCCGCTTCCGGCATTTGATCCTGCAGAAGCAACCATTTTCCAGCTGATCGCGCAGAGTTTTCAAAGCGCGGCCGAGAATCAGGTGCGCATCGAGCAGCGCGTCACCATCCGCATTGCCCCGCGCCCCGGCCCCGCCCAGTCTAACATGCTGATGGATCTCCCCTCACGCCCGATGGCCCAGCGTCAGGCCGAGCGTGATATCGGCCGCTGCCTGCCGATTTCCGGAATTGCCGGAGTGCAGGTAACCCGCGACAATCGCCTGATCCTGTTCATGCGTGATCGCCGGATTGTCAGCGCAGCGCTCGAACGGGCTTGCAGCGCACGCGACTATTATTCGGGCTTTTATGTCGAGCGTAATACCGACGGGCAGATATGCACCCGGCGGGATAGCCTGCTCTCACGCAGCGGCGCCAACTGCAAGCTGTCCCGCATCCGCCAGCTGGTCGATGCGGGCGACTGAAACTGCTGCGACAGTCTGTTGCGACTCTGTGCAATTTCTTGACTTTGGCGCGCCTTTCCGCCTAGGGCGCGGCAACTTTCACTGGCTCCGCCATGTGCACGTTGACGCCGGGTTCCCAAGGCCCGGCAATCCCATCTCTCCGGATAAATAGTCAAGCCTATGAAATTTGCCGATCTCGGCCTGTCAGACGAATTGCTGCAATCGGTCCTCGCGGCCGGTTATGACACCCCGACGCCGATCCAGGCGCAGGCAATTCCGCCGGTTCTGATGATGAAAGACATCATCGGCATTGCTCAGACAGGCACCGGCAAAACCGCCAGCTTCGTGCTGCCGATGATCGACATTCTGGCGCATGGTCGCCGCCGCGCGCGGATGCCGCGCAGCCTGATTCTTGAGCCTACGCGGGAACTCGCGGCGCAGGTCGCCGAAAATTTCGAAAAGTACGGCAAGCACCACGACCTCAAGATGGCGCTACTGATCGGCGGCGTACAGATGGGTGATCAGGTCAAGGCGCTCAAAGACGGCGTCGATGTGCTGATCGCCACACCGGGCCGCCTGATGGACCTGTTCGAGCGCGGCAAGATCCTGCTCACCGGATGCAGCCTGCTGGTGATCGACGAGGCCGACCGCATGCTCGACATGGGCTTCATTCCCGATATCGAAACGATCTGTTCCAAGCTGCCGCCCAATCGCCAGACCCTGCTGTTTTCGGCAACCATGCCGCCGCCGATCAAGAAGCTGGCCGACAAGTTCCTCTCGAACCCGAAATATATCGAGGTTTCGCGTCCGGCGTCGTCGAACCTCAATATCGCCCAACACAAAGTCGCGGTGTCGAGCCGCAACAAGCGCGATGTCCTGCGCACGCTGCTGAAGACCGACAACGTCACCACCGCGATCGTCTTTTGCAACCGCAAGACCACCGTGCGGGAACTGGCCAAGAGTCTCAGCCAAAGCGGCTTCCTGGCAGGCGAGATCCACGGAGACATGGAGCAATCAGCCCGCATCGCCGAACTGGACCGGTTCAAGGCCGGGACAATCAATATCCTTTGCGCCAGCGACGTCGCCGCGCGCGGTCTGGATATCAAGGGCGTGAGCCATGTGTTCAATTTCGACACGCCGTGGCATCCTGATGACTATGTCCACCGGATCGGCCGCACCGGCCGTGCAGGTGCCACGGGCCGCGCTTTCACTTTCGTCGCGCCTGAAGATGCCGAAGCGATTGCCAATGTCGAAAAGCTGACCGGCGGGGCGATCCCGGTTTATGAGATGGGCGGTGCGGCGGAAGCTGTGAGCGAGACTGCTCGTGAAGAGCGTCCGGCACGCGGCGATCGCAGGGCCCGCACGGCAAAGCCTGCAGCGCGCGAACCCCGCGAGGCGCGTCCTGCTCGGGAAGAGCGCCCGGCCCGTGAAGAGCGCCCGACACGTGAAACCCGTGAGCCGAGAGAGGCGCGTGTGCCGCGCGAAGCACGCCCTCCCCGCGACGAAAAACCGCGCGAAGAAAAGCCCCGCGAGGAAGCGGTGCGTGCAGTGCCCAAACGCGCAGTTAAGCCGCCAGTTGCTCCAGTGGTGGCACCAGCACCTGCCGCCGATGGCGAATGGAATGGCCCGGTCCCCGGCTTCCTCGGGGTTTCGGCACTGGCATAGGCGCAAGGCGGGCTGGTGTTTGAAATCGAGACTTTCACTGCGCAGCCCGATCTGGTCGAGGACCGCATCCGGCTTGATACTGTCAGTCCCGATGGACGCAGCGCGACGATTCTGCTGACCCGGCGGCTCACTGACCGGTTTCTGCCGCTTCTGATCAATGCAGTGGAACAAAGCGCTCGCTCAGGCCTGCCGCGCGAGATTGCGCTAGCCATGGAGCAGCAAAAATTGCGCATTGAGCGGCACGAAAACCCGGTTCCCGACGTAATCGTCGCCAAGGGTTCAGCTCAGTGGCTGTGTCGCACGATCCACATTGAAAGCCGCAGCGATCACTTGCTGTGGACCCTGACTGACGATGGCGGCAACACCGCCGCCATGGCGCTGCCGGGTGAAACGACGCGCGCCGTCCTTGATGTTTTCCTGCTGATGTACCGGCAGCTTGAATGGAGCGAACAGGTGTTCCCCGCGTGGATGACAGAGGCGGACGAGCCAGCTGGTTCGCCGCACATGCTCAACTGAACATCCGTCACACTTCCAGCTTTACGAAACTGTCGATCACGCGCTTTCGCCCGGCGCTTTCGAAGTCGATCTCCAGCTTGTTGCCGTCCTGGGCCGCGACGGTGCCATAACCAAACTTATCGTGGAACACCCGCGCTCCAACCGCAATATCGCCGCGCGGCTTGGCGGCGAAGCTGGCGGCGCTGCGGGTGGATTCGATAATGCGACGCGGGGCTGGATCATAGGTCTGCGCGGCGGCGCGTTGCCAGCCGGGGCCGCGCGCGCCGGCCCGTCCCGGCGCGTCGCGCACGACATCGGCAAAGGGATCCGCGCGTTCGGACCACTGGGCCTTCCATAGCGACGCCCCGCCCGCCAGCGTTGTTTCCTGATCGACATGCGCGGCGGGCAGTTCGGCAATGAAGCGGCTGGGGATGGAGCTGGTCCATTGCCCATAAATCCGCCGGTTTGCGGCATGCAGGATGGTGCAGCGCTTTTTTGCGCGGGTGATCGCCACGTAAGCGAGGCGGCGCTCTTCCTCCAGACTTGCCAGCCCGCCTTCGTCAAGCGCCCGCTGCGAGGGGAACACGCCTTCTTCCCAGCCGACGAGGAACAGCTGGTCGAATTCGAGCCCCTTGGCGGCGTGGATGGTCATGATCGTGACCTTTTCGACGTCGCTCGCCGCATCATTGTCCATCACCAGACTGACATGTTCGAGGAAGTCGCCCAGCGTCTCGTATTCCTCCATCGCGCGGGCCAGTTCGGAGAGGTTTTCCAGGCGGCCTGCGCTCTCGGCGCTGCGTTCGGCCTTCAACATGGCGGTATAGCCGCTTTCATCGAGCACAGTGCGCGCCAATTCGGCGGGGCTTGAAGTTCCGGCCAGATCGCGCCAGCGGGCGAAATCGCGCATCAAGGCGAGCAGCGTGCCGCGCGCCCGCGCGGGCAGCTCGTCGGTATCGATAATCTCCAGCGAGGCGGCAGCTAGCGGGATGGCGCGCGCGCGCGCATGGCGGTGCATCTTTTCCAGCGTCTTGTCGCCCAGCCCGCGCTTGGGGCTGTTGTAAATCCGCTCGAAGGCAAGGTCATCGGCGGGCTGGGCAATCAGCCGCAGATAGGCCAAGGCATCGCGCACTTCGGCGCGCTCATAAAAGCGGTAGCCGCCGACGATCTTATAATTCAGGCCGATGGCGATGAAGCGGTCTTCAAACTCGCGGGTCTGAAACTGCGCGCGCACGAGGATGGCGCATTGATCGAGCGATGCGCCCTCACGCTCCAGCCGTTCCAGTTCTTCGCCGACCCGGCGGGCTTCCTCCGGCCCATCCCACACGCCGATGACGCGCAATTTGTCGCCGCCGTTGCGCTCGGTCCACAATATCTTGCCGAGCCGCTGACCATTGGCCGAAATCAGCCCGGAGGCGGCGGCGAGAATGTCGGGCGTCGAGCGATAGTTCTGCTCAAGCTTGATCACTTTCGCGCCCGGGAAATCCTTTTCGAAGCGCAGGATGTTGGCCACTTCCGCGCCGCGCCACGAATAGATCGACTGGTCATCATCGCCGACCACGCAGATGTTCTTGCGGGTCTGGGCGAGCAGCCGCAGCCACAGATACTGGACCTGGTTGGTGTCCTGATACTCATCGACCATGATATATTTGAAGCGCTGGCGGTATTGCTCCAGCACCTCGGGGTGGCTGCGCAGGATGTTCAGCACATGCAGCAGCAGATCACCGAAATCGCAGGCATTGAGCGCTTTCAGCCGGTCCTGATAGAGCCGGTAGAAATGCTGGCCCTTGCCATTGGCGTAGCTCTCGTTCTCCGCCGCCTCGAGATCGGCGGGGCCAAGTCCGCGGTTCTTCCAGCGGTCGATGCAGCCCGCCAGCTGCCGCGCGGGCCAGCGCTTGTCGTCGACGCCCTCGGCCTTGATCAACTGCTTGAGCAGCCGCAGCTGGTCGTCGGTGTCGATGATGGTGAAGTTCGATTGCAGCCCGACCAGTTCTGCATGGCGGCGCAGCAGTTTTGCGCCGATGGCGTGGAACGTGCCTAGCCACGGCATGCCCTCCACCGCATCGCCGATCAGCCGCCCGACCCGCTCCTTCATCTCGCGCGCGGCCTTGTTGGTGAAGGTCACGCACAGGATCTCGCTGGGCCAGGCCAGCCGCGAGCGCACCAGATGCGCCAGCCGCGCAGTCAGCGCCGAGGTTTTGCCAGTGCCCGCGCCTGCGAGCATCAGGACCGGGCCTTCGGTCGCCAGCACAGCCTCGCGCTGCGGCGGGTTGAGGCCTGCGAGCAGGGGGTCGTTTTCAGCGGAAATGGTGGTCTGGTCCGTCACGGATATTGCTGGCGTGCGTGAACTACGCGCAGGAGGGCGATCGTGCTACGCGAAACCTTGTAGATCAGGATATAATTAGGATGGAGCACCCATTCGCGTGTGCCCGCCACGCGGCCCGGCCTCCCGGCCATTGGCGCGATCGCGATTGTAGCGATGCTGCTGTCAACCAGAGCTTCGATTCGTTCGGCAGCAGCCCTGTTGCGTTCTGCGATGTAACCGACAATCGAATCGAGCTGATCTAGCGCGCTAGGCCGCCAGGTCAGGGTTCGCACGGCTACGCTGTTCTATGGTTTTGCGGATTTTGGCCATGGCTTCCTTGTGCGGAATGCCTGACCCCTTTTCCATCAGCGCAGCCTCCACCTGCGCACGGAACCACACGTCATAAGCCGCCGCCTCTTCCTCAGTGGCGAATTCGGAGACTATCGGATCGAGCTTTCCCATGCCGTCAGGCTAGCACGTTGCTTGGAACAAACCAAGAGCATATGGCCGAAAGGTTGACACCGCCGCTCCAGCTTGCGAGCCAGCGCGCCCATGATCACAACCACCAGCCCGATCCGCCAGCACCGCCGCGTTCTCACCGCCAGCCTGGTTGGCACGGCGGTTGAATTCTATGATTTCTATGTTTTCGCCACGGCAACTGCGCTGGTCTTTGGCAAGCTGTTCTTTCCGCAGGTTTCCCTTGCGGCGCAGTCGATTTCCGCCTTCATGGTGTTTGGCCTTGCTTTCATCGCGCGGCCAGTGGGCGCGGTTGCCTTTGGCCATTTCGGCGACCGGATTGGTCGCAAATCGACGCTGGTGGCGTCGCTGCTGCTGATGGGCGGGTCGACGCTGCTGATCGCCTTCTTGCCGACCTATGAGACGGCGGGCATGCTCGCCCCTGTGCTGCTCTGCGTGCTACGGTTTGGGCAGGGCTTTGGCCTCGGCGGCGAATGGGGCGGGGCAGCGCTGCTGGCGGTGGAGAATGCGCCCAAGGGCTGGGAGGCGCGATTTGGCTCTGCGCCGCAGATGGGTGCGCCATTGGGGTTTCTTGCCGCCAACGGATTGTTCCTCGTCCTCGGGCTGAGCCTCAGCGAGGCGGACTTTGCAAGTTGGGGTTGGCGCGTGCCGTTTCTGGTCAGCGCCTTGCTGGTCGGGATCGGCCTGTGGGTGCGGCTGCGTATAGCCGAGACACCCGCCTTTCGTGAGGCCCTGGCGCAGGCTCCGCCGCCTGCCGTGCCGCTTGCCCGGTTGCTTACCCGCCACGGCGGCGCAGTGCTGGCGGGCAGCGCGGGGGTGGTCGCCTGCTTCGCCATCTTCTACCTCTCGACCGCCTATGCACTATCCGAGGCAACAACCCGGCTGGGCTATTCGCGCGAGGGTTTCCTATCAATCCAGCTGGCCGCCAACCTGTTCCTGGCACTGGGCATCGCCATTGCCGCCGTGCAGTCCGACCGCACTTCGACCCGGCGGGTGCTGATGCTGGGCGCGGCGGCAACCGTGCTGCTGGGTCTGGTATTCGGCAGCGGGCTGCAATCCGGCTCGCCATGGCTGGTCTTCGTCACGCTGGCCATGGCACTGCTGATCATGGGCACGGTCTATGGCCCGCTGGGCGCATGGCTGCCGACGCTGTTTCCGGTGCCGGTGCGCTACACCGGGGTATCGATTGCGTTCAACGCCGGGGGCATCATTGGCGGCGCGGTGACGCCCTTGCTGGCCAAGCAGCTTGCTGATGCGGGGGTAGGCGGCTGGGTTGGCCTGCTGCTGTCGGCGGCCGGTTTGCTTACTCTGGCGGGGGTGGCGCTGGCGCGTCCTTCAGACGAAACAGGGTGATCTTCGCCTTGCCCACTTTGCGCGTCGTTTCGGCCTCCAGTGTTTTGACCTTAGGGTCCTCGTTGAAGGCCGTCTCCAGACTGATCCAGGTCGCCGGGCCAACCCAGCCGAGCCGCACCAGCTTGTCGAGCGCCACTTCGCCCGCGCCGGTGCCATAGGGCGGGTCCATCAGGATCAGGTCGAGGGGTTGTTTGGCGATCCCGAGCGTCATCACTGATGCGGCGCGAACGTCGCTTTGCGGGGCGGCCTGCAAATGCGCGATGTTGGTGCGCAGCGCGCGGATCGCCGCGGCATCGTGCTCGACAAACAGACAGGTCGCCGCGCCGCGTGACAGCGCCTCCAGCCCCAGCGCGCCCGATCCGGCGAACAGGTCGGCCACGGCCAGCCCTTCGAAACTGCCGAGCCTGCTGACCAGCATCGAGAACAGCGTTTCGCGCGTGCGGTCCGCCGTCGGGCGTGTGGCATCGCCCTGCGGCGCGATCAGCTTGCGCCCGCGCCATGCGCCCGCGATGATTCTCACCGGCCCCTCGTATTCTGGGAGCCTCCCGGTCCTCGCTTGGCCGGGGGCCGACTGGGCGTTTTCGGCTTGTGCGGGCCGTCATTGGGCCGCGAGGGCGCGCTGGCGCGTTTGCGCTCCGGTCCCTCAGGGCGATAGGAGCCGCGCGGCGGCGGCGCAGTGGTGGGCTTTTTTGAGGCCGGATCGAGCGCTTCGGTGCGGGCAAAGCTGGGCATGGCCTCGCGGAACCGCTCCAGGTCCTTTGGCGGCACTTCGTTGGCGCTGCCGCGTGCGATGTCCCCCAGGCTGAACGGGCCATAGGCGGTGCGCAGCAATCGCGACACTTCGAGGCCGAGATGTTCGAGCACGCGGCGAACCTCGCGGTTCTTCCCTTCGCTCAGGGTCAGCTCGATCCACTGGTTGCGCCCGGTCTTGCGTTCCATGTTGGCGTCGATCTTGCCATAATGGATGCCTTCGATGGTCACCCCGTCGATCAGCTCTTCCAGCTGGTTCTGGGTGATATTGCCATAGGTGCGTGCGCGGTAGGTGCGCGGGATGCCGGACGCAGGCAGCTCCATCGCGCGTTTCAGCTCGCCGTCATTGGTCATCAGCAGCAGCCCTTCGGTGTTGAAATCGAGGCGGCCCACCGGCATCAGGCGCGGGGTTCCGGGCGGCAGGGCATTGCGCAGCGCGGTGTAGATCGTCGGCCGCCCGGCGGGATCACGCTCCGCCGTGATCAGCCCCGAAGGCTTGTGAAAGCGGAACAGCCGCGCGGCCTCGGCCTTGGCAACCGGCTTGTCATCGACCAGCACGCCGCGCAGATCTTCCAGCACGGTGGCGGGCGTGGTCAGCACAACGTCGTTCAGTTTGACCCGCCCCTCCTCGATCATCCGCTCAACCTCGCGGCGGCTGGCCACACCGGCGCGGGCAAGGAGTTTTGCGATTCGTTCGCCGGTACGGGGTTCTGGAATTGGGGGCATGTTGGCGGCCTTAGTGCGGAATGCGACCAATCGGACATCACCGTTTGTCCTGAGGAGGCATCGAAGCCGCAGGCTGAGAGGACGTCTCGAAGGACCCAGCGCAGCGCTTGGTGGTTCGAGACGGGCCTTCGCTGCGCTCTGTCCCTCCTCACCACGAACGGTGATTCAGATTAGGTTCCTGAGGCCCTAGCCTTGTGGAGAAGCAAGGTCAAAGAACTGGCCATGCTACCATATGGCGCTAGTCTCACAGGCCGTGCGCCAAAGGGAAGGGACGGCCGATGAATGAGACCTCAGCCGAAGCACCCCGCAGCCTTGCGGCATCGCTCAAGCCCTACCTCGAAAAAGAATCGCTGGCGGCGTTCTTCCTCGGCATGTCCTCGGGCTTTCCCTATGCGATGATCGGGGCGACGCTGACCACGCGGCTGGCACAGGACGGGATCAGCAAGAAGACCGTCACCGCCTTCACCCTCGCCTTCCTCGTCTATAACCTCAAATTCCTATGGGCGTGGGTTGTTGATGGGGTGCGGTTGCCGGTGATCGGCGCGCTGGGCCAGCGGGTCTCGTGGATGCTGGTTTCGGGCCTTCTGGTGATCGCCGCCGTGGTCAATCTGGCTCTGGTCGACCCGGCGGCAGACATCGCCTGGACCGCGACCTGCGCGATTCTGGTCGGCGCGGCAGGGGCGACGTTTGATATTGTGATCGATGCCTACCGGATCGAGACGCTGAAACCCTATCAGCTGGGCACCGGTTCGGGGATGAGCCAGTATGGCTGGCGGATCGGATCGGCGGGCGCTGGCGCGCTCGCACTGGTGGCCTCGGCCCGCTACGGCTGGAGCGCGGCCTATATTGCCTGCGCTGCCTTTGCCCTGCCCGCGATGCTCACTGCGCTGTTTCTGGGCGAGCCGCCGCGTCACCGTGCGCCGGTGACCAAGCGCGGCCTTGGTGAGGTCTGGTCGTCGATTACCGGGCCCTTCGCCGAATTTTTCCAGCGCCACGGCGCGCTGCTGGTGCTGCTGTTCATTCTGGTTCACAAAATTGGCGATACGCTGGCCAACCTGACCTTCCGCCTGTTGTTCGACGATCTGGGTTTCAGCAATGACGAGGTCGCGCTGTGGGACGTCGGGGTTGGTTTTTGGGCCTATCTGATCGGCGTGTTCATCGGCGGGGTGGCCTATTCGAAGATGGGCCTAAAGCGCTCGGTGCTGCTGGCGCTGGTGCTGATGGCCGTTTCCAACCTCAGCTTTGCCGCACTGGCCGCGGCGGGGCATTCAAACCTCGGCATGGCGGCGGCTATCGGTTTTGAAAATATCGCCTCGGGCTATGGCGGCGTGGTGGTTGTCGCCTATTTCTCGGCACTGTGCGATCTGCGATTCACCGCCTCGCAATATGCGCTGATCTCGGCCGGGGCCAGCATTGTCGGGCGATTTGTTACCGGCACCACGGCGGGCGGGCTGATCGAAGGCGTGGGCTATGTGAACTTCTACATCCTGACTACGCTGCTCGCGGTGCCGGGGATCGTGCTGTTCTGGTGGATGAGCCGGACGGGGCTGGTCGATGCGGCCCTAGGAACGGCGGGGGGCGGCAGTGACGGTAATGCCGAAACGCCGCACTGAGCTGATCAGTCGGGTAGCTCGCAGTTGAGACGCAGGACTTCGCCTGCGAGATAGAGCGAACCTGCGATCAGAACATCGCCCTGGGGGGGCAGGGCGCGCAACGCCCCGTCAATCGACGCTGCGCCTATCGCGCTATCGCCAAAGGCTGACGCAGGATGGCTGTCATGGCCGGGTATGGGAACTGCGGTGATGCTGGCCAGCTGGGCCTTCAGCGGATCGACAATTGCACCGGGATCCTTGTTCGCCAGCATGCCGATGATGAGGTGCAGTTTTACGTCGTCCCGGACTTGATCCGGGACCGCTGGAGGGTTCACGCGGCCTTGCGTTGATGCGGCCAGCGGTCCCGGATCAAGTCCGGGACGACGAAAGAATGCCGCAATCGCCGCTCCCGCATCAGGGTTATGACCGCCATCGAGCCAGACCTTGCGTCCCGGTGTCAAGGCGGTCAGCGGTCCATCACCCAGCAGCTGCAACCGCGCGGGCCAACGGGCGCTCCGAATACCAACGGCCATGGCCTCAGGCGATACTTTCACCCGGTCCTGATGGCGCAGCATTGCCACCGCCAACGCGGCATTGTCCGCCTGATGCGCGCCTGCCAGCAGGGGCATGGGCAGCGAGAGCGGGCCATAGCAATCGTAATAGGCGATCTCTTCTGCCCGCACCTCAGCCCCCCAGGCATGGCCGCGCATGAACAGTTCCGCGCGGTGCAGCCGGGCGGTCTGCGCGACGGCTTGCGAGACATTGCGCGGATAGGCCATGGTGACCAGAGGCGAACCCGCTTTGGCGATGCTGGCCTTCTCAAAAGCAATGCGTTCCAGCGGCTCCTGCGGAACGCCATTCTCCGGGCGGAGCAGAAAGGCCTCGTGATCAATCCCCAGGCTGGCAATGCCGCAGGCGGCAGGGCGCTCCAGCACATTGGTGGCGTCATACCGCCCGCCAAGGCCGACCTCGATCACGCAGGCGTCGGCGGGGTGCCGGGCGAAGGCAAGGAAGGTTGCGGCGGCGGTGACCTCGAAAAAGCTGGGGGCGAGGTCTTCGCAGGCGTCGAGCACTTCGGCGAGCAGGCTTGCCAGAAGGGCATCCTCGATCAACTTGCCGCTGATCCGTATCCGCTCGTTATAGCGCACCAGATGCGGCTTGGTGGCGGCGTGGATGCTTAGACCCTCAGCCTCCAGCATCGCCCTCAGATAGGCGCAGGTCGATCCTTTGCCATTGGTCCCGGCAACATGGAACGCGGGGGGGATGCGCAATTGCGGATCGCCCAGCCGGGCGAGCATCTCGGTGATCGTTTCAAGCCCGAAGCGCCCCTGCGGCAGCGAAAGCGCGCCCAGCCGGTTCAGCTGGGTCTGGACCAGCGCACTGTCCGAAGTGGCGAAGTCACGCACTGCCTAGCGCGCGGCATGCACCGCGTCCGCCAGCGCGCGGCATGCATCGCGCACTGGTCCGGCGGCATCTGCACCGTGTTGCGCCACCAGTTCGACCAGCGCCGAGCCAACGACCACGCCGTCCGCAACCTTGGCAATCGCGCTGGCCTGTTCGGGGGTGCGCACGCCGAAGCCCACGGCAACGGGCAGGTCGGTCGCTGCCTTCAGCCGCGCCACGGCGTCTTCAATCGAATCCATCGCGGCCTGCTGCTTGCCGGTAATACCGGCGACCGAGACGTAATAGAGAAAGCCCGACGACCCATTGAGGATCACCGGAAGCCGCGCCTTGTCCGATGTCGGAGTGGCCAGCCGGATCGGCGAGACGCCT
>JANPPM010000304.1:0-8152 GCA_031428495.1 Novosphingobium sp. | reverse complement strand
GCGCGGGTTATGCGCGGCATGAATTCCATCGCAAGTGCCTCAAACCCCGCCTTGGCATAGCCCGCTATGGCATCGCGCTGATTGAACGGATCAAGAGCGCCGACAATCCACGCACCGGAATTTGCGCCCTCAAGCAGCGCTGCACCGGGGGCCTGAACGCAAAGCACGATGTCTGCATCTTTGGCCGCATCGCCGGCTGGGGCAATTTGCGCTCCCGCAGCTGCATAGTCTGCATCGGCAATTGCCGCGCTGAACCCTGCGCCTGTCTCAACCGTAACGGCGGCGCCCAACGCGATAAATTTCTTCACCGTTTCGGGGGACACGGCGACCCGCGTTTCACCCGCCGCCCGTTCCTTAAGAGCGGCGATCCGCAATCCGGCAGGCATATCCGCGGTCAGGCGATCATCAAGATAACGAATGTGACGACGACGACGGTGGCAACGCTGCCCCATTTGAGCATGCCGAGAAAGCCCTCATAAGTGCTTTCCGCCGCCTTCATATCGTTGCCTGATGCCATGAGATGTCCCCCGGGGAATGGAAATGGTGATCGAATGCACTCTGTCTATCGTCTGCAACCGCGCGGCTCAAGGGGGTTACGGCCAAATTCACCCCAAACAGTCACGCTTAATCGGCTCTTTACCCCGCCGCGCTATGACCAATCACGCATATTGTTGTCCGGCGGGACGAAACGGGGAAAAAATGGCCGAACTCGAGCAGCGCTTGTTGATGCTGATCGACGACGAGCCGGCGCAGTGCCGGCTGATCACCGCGCTTGCCGCGCGTGAGGGCTGGCGCACGCTGGTTGTCTCCGATTCCGAAACCGCCATCGCCATGCTCGGCACCCGCCAGGGGATGCAGCTCAACGCCATCATACTCGACCAATGGGTGCCCGGAGACGACGCCAGCACACTGATCGCCGAATTGAAGGCGCGTCGCCCTGCCCTGCCGATCCTGATGCTCACCACAAGCGCCTCGCCCTTGCTCGCGGTCGAAGCAATGCGCGCCGGGGCGACCGACTATCTCGTCAAACCGGTTGCGCCTGACCGCTTGATGCAGGCCCTGCGTACTGCGACCACCCGCGAGACCCCGCGCGACGAATTGGCCCCGCTCACCGAGAAAATGCCGTCGAGCCCCGATTTCGAGGCGATGATCGGGGCTGCGCCCACTTTTCGCAACGCACTCGCGATCGCCGCCAAGGCAGCGCGCGCGCATACTCCGGTGCTGATTGAAGGCGAAAGCGGCAGCGGCAAGGAAATGCTGATGCGCGCAATGCACGCCGCCAGCCCGCGTACGCGCCTGATGTTCCGTATAGTCAACGCCGGGTCGACCCCGGCAAATTCTATCGAATCAGTTCTGTTCGGTCACGAAAAGGGCGCATTTCCGGGTGCTTTCGACCGCCAGATCGGCGCGATGCAGCACTGCGATGGCGGCACCTTGGCCATCGACGAGATCGACCGTCTGCCGATGTCGGTGCAGGCGCGCCTCGCCGAGGCACTGACGCGCGGTGACGTTCGCCCAATCGGCGCGCGCCACAGTTTCAAGATCGATACCCGGATCATCGCCGCCAGCGATCTGCCACTGCGCGATCTGGTTATGACCGGGCATTTCCTGCCTGAACTGCTGGAGGCCGTGTCACCGGTGACGGTAATACTACCTCCCTTGCGTGAACGGCTGGGCGACATTCCAGCACTCGCGCGCCATTTTCTCGCGCGGATCGGTGAGCAACCGGGCTTGCGACCGCTGGGCATCACGGACGGCGCCTTGTCGCTGCTGGGGGCCTATGACTGGCCGGGCAATGTCCGCCAGTTGCAGGCCGTCTTGTTTCGCGCGGCGGTGTTCTGTGACGGCGATGCGCTGACTTCAGGCGATTTCCCGCAACTCTCGAACATGCTCGGCGGGCCCGATTCGCCGGCTTTGCAAATGGTGCAGGAAGGCGTCGGGGTGATGCTGTATACGGACGACGGCAATCTGCGTCCGCTCGAAGATATCGAAGCTGATGTGATCCGCCTCGCCATCGGCCATTACCGCGGCCGGATGACCGAAGTCGCCCGCCGCCTCGGCATTGGCCGCTCGACTCTCTACCGCAAATTGGGCGAACTTGGACTGGGCGACGCGGCTTAAGAAAGTGTTCGCGCAGAGGCGAGAGATAGGCGGAGGCGCAGAGATGCTGTGCTCGGCTGCAGGCCTATCCCTTTATTAACGCGTTGAAAAACACGCTATCGGATTCGAGAGCAGCTTCGCCGCAGGTCCAATTTCTCTGCGCCTCTGCTTTTCTCTGCGCCTCTGCGCGAAACCCTTAACTTCCTGAAACAAACTGCTAGCCTCCCCACCGGGAGAGCACAGCATGACCAAGACTGAACGCCTCGCCGCGATTGAGGCGATTCGCAACCTGAAGGCGAAATACTGGCGCGGCGTCGATATGGGCGACGGGGCACTGGTCCGCTCGATCCTCGCCGAGGACTGCGAGCTCGACTTTCGCGGCTGCTGCACCGATCCGGTCAGCGGCACCGACTACTTGCCGCAAATGAACATAGTGATGAAAGGGCGCGACAGCTGGCAGGCGCAGGCGCTCGAGGGATACGTGACCTCACATCAGGGCCATCAGGCGGAAATCGAAGTGACCGGTCCGGCCAGTGCGGAGGCGATCTGGACCTTTACCGACCGGTTCTTTTACCCGCCGGGCATGAGCTACAGCCGCTTCACCGGCTATGGCTACTATTTCGAAACATACGAGAATGTGGGCGGCACCTGGCTGCTCAAGACCACCCGGATCACGCGGTTGCGCGTGGAAGTTCAATCAGGAGACTGAAATGCCCACCCCGATCGAAACTGTCGAAGCCTTCCTCGCCATGCTGGAGCAGCCGGGCGGGTTCACCGCAGGCGTGCAAGCCTTCTTCACGCCGCAGACCCGGTATCTCAATGTCGGCATGTCCGATACCACCGGGATCGAACAGGCGCTTGCCTTCGTTAAGGGATTTGAGGCCTCAATGGGCGCAACTTCGATGCGCGCTGACATGCTGGCAATCGCCGCTACAGGCAACACGGTGATGACCGAACGCATCGACCATCTCATCGGCACTGACGGCAAGACAGTCGTATCCATCACCCTCATGGGCATCTTCGAAGTCGAAGATGGCAAGATTACCGCGTGGCGTGATTATTTCGACACCGCCGGTCTTGCCGCTTCCATGGCTGCGAAATGAGTTTTGCGGCGCGCACTGCGCTGATTACCGGCGCGGCCTCCGGCATTGGCGCGGCGACATCGCAGTGGCTGGCGGGACAGGGCATCGCCGGGCTGGTGCTGGTCGATATTGACGCAGACGGCATGGCGGCCTTGGACCTGCCCTGCCCGGCGCAATGTTTTGCGGGCGATGTCGCGGATGAAGCGCTGTGGCAGCAGATCGAGGCGGCAGTCCCCCGGATCGATCATGCGCTGATCAATGCCGGGGTGGCCAATGGTGGGGCGCTGGCCGATCTGAACTATGCGGAGTGGCGGCGCATTCTGTCGATCAATCTCGACGGTGCCTTTCTGGCGCTGCGCACCGCCCTGCGGATCATGGGCCGCGAGGAGGCGACACATCGCAGCATAGTCCTCACCAGTTCAGCGGTAGGTATCAAGCCAGTGGCGGGCACCGCCGCCTATGGCACCAGCAAGGCAGGCGTGATCCACCTCGCCCGGATCGCCGCGGCTGAGCATGTCGCCAATGGCATTCGTGTCAATGCGGTGGCACCCGGCCGGGTCGAAACCCCGATCTGGACCAAGACCGACCAGTTCGAGGCGCTGGAGCGCGATCTTGGCAGCCGCGAAGCCGCACTGGCAGCAGTTGCAGGCGAACAGCGCGTGCCGGGCAATTTCATCAGCGCCGAAGTTATGGCGGCGCAAATCGGCTGGCTGCTCTCGGATGCGGCGGAGAACATCACCGGCACGGTGCTGTCCAGCGACGGGGGATATACGCTTTGATTTCGATCGCGTGCGAACACCGCACTCCCCCGCAAATTTCGTCACCCTGAACTTGTTTCAGGGTCTATCGTGCCGAAAGACCGCAGCCAGCCGACGACGAAACAGGCCCCGTGGTTTGCCTGAAAATACTAGCTCCGAGTGTGCGGAGACATGGACCCTGAAACAAGTTCAGGGTGACGGCATTTGATGGGGGCGAGCACTTCCTATTTTCCCACCCGCCCATCCCAGTCGGCGGGGAGTTCGATTTTCTTCGCCGTCGGGAATCCCAGATAGCCATTGTGGGCGAACGCTTGCGCATTGGTGCGCAAGGGATCGCCCGAGACCAGCACCATGAAATCCAGCGGATCGACGACAATCGGCACCATCCGGTTAGGATCATCACTCATCGCGAAGTCCTTGGAAAGATTGCCGATATTATACTGATGTTGCAGCGAGACGATCTTGAACTCGGTCCACTTTTCGGCAAATTCCTCGGCGCGCCAGGCGGGCATGCGCGCGTGGTCATAGAGGTAGCGCTTGACGTCGTCCTTGCTCCACCCGGCCTTGGCGATGGTCTCGGCAAGGATCGGCGAAAGCACCAGCACCGGACGCAACGTGCCATGCGTCAGTCCGCCGGTGGTGAACGCGATTTCCCAGCCGGTTTCCTTGGCCACGCCATCCGCCAGATAGGGCATCATCCGCTCGGGCGTTGAACCGGTGACCGACGGCATGACATCGCCGCCGGTCAACCGCGTTATCGTGACCGTATTGTCGCCGGTCGCAAAGCCCATGTCCGCAGCATTCGACGGCCAGCCAATCCGTGCCAGCGCGTCCTCGTTTTCGGCGAGCACCACACGGAAAGTGTTGCCGAAGGTGCCCTTGTCAGTCTTGTGCGGCAGGAAACCCGCCATATTGCGCAAGGCCAGCCGCCAGAACCGGCCCACGCTGGTATTCGCCTGAAAACCGTCGCGCAGCACGCCTTGCTCATAGTTGAACTTGAGCTGCTTGATGATCGGCCCGTTGAGGATGATCAGCGTTTCGGCACCCGGCGTGTTGCCCGAATGCTCGACCCCGTACACCGGATCGCACATCGCCTCGGCCAGCGCGACCAGCACCGGCATATATTCGGGGCGGCACCCCGCCATCACGCCGTTGACCGCGACTGACCAGATCGTGACCGCGCGGCTGGCGGGCAGGACGATGCCGAGGGTTTCTTCGGCCCTGCGCGGGGTGAAGCTCAGGAACTTCTCGATCTTCTCCAGCGTCGGCGGAACGATGGGCAGGCCGTCGCTCCATTCCCGCTCGACGAAAAGCTCGTTCACATCCTCAAAGCTGCCGGTGAACACGATGTCGCGCTCACCCGGCTCAGACTCAAAGACGATCTCTTCGGGCTGGACCAGCAGGTTCTCGATGACCTCGCGCGCGGTCACGCTTGCCGCAAAGTGCCGGATTTCCTCATTGTTCTGCGCACCGGGGTGGCCAACGATGGTCGCCACCGGCAAGTTGGGCATGCCCAAGCCAACCGAAGTCGCCGCTGCCTGCCCAAGGAAACCCTCACACACCAAAGACGAGGTGGGGAACCCCGCTCTTTCGCAAATTTCCGCAGCCCGCAACACGGCGGGCGTACAGGAGCCTCAGCAGGCCATGCAGGAAATGGCGGCGTCGACCCCCATTTCCTTGAACCTCTGCGGCAATGAGGCGAGCACCTCTTTTTCATTGACCCCGTGGGTCGATCCAAACTCGCGCCAGGAGACCCATTCGATCTGCGGATAGGCCTTGGTGATCTCTGCTTCGAGCGAGGCAAACACCTCGTCACCGGCGAACAGATAGTCCCACAGCTGCGCGACCTTCTTGCCGTTCAGCGTATCGAGCCGCCGCGCCAGCGGGCGCACCTTCAGCCTGCGTTCGCCGCTCGGCCAGACCACGGCATAGTCGCCGCTGCTGCTAGAGTTCGCCATCCTAAGCTCCATTCGCCAGTAAATCGTGCACTGCCTGCGCCGCGCCCACACCCTGTGCCATCGCCTGCACCGCCATGCCACCATAATCCGCACGCACGGCACCCACCGCAAAAATTCGGGCATCACTCAGCGCCCCAACATGGCCGCTCTCGCCTCGCATCGCGGCGGGCAGGAACGCGGTGTTGGGCTCAACACCGATAAACGGGAACACGCCGGAGGCCGCGATTTCGCTCACCGCGCCGCTGTTCACATTGCGCACATGCACGGCGGCAACCTTCGCCTCGCCCTCGATGGCCACGACTTCGCTGTCCCAGACGAAGCGCACATTCTCGCGCGCGTCGAGCCGGTTTATATACTCGCGCTGGGCCGACAGGGGACTGCGGCAGACCATGATGACTTCGCGGGATGATTTGGCCAGCACCAGTGCCTCATGCACCGCCGCATCGCCGCCGCCGATCACGACCACATCCATGCCGCGATAAAACCCGCCATCACAGCTGGCGCAGCGCGAAACCCCGCGTCCGGCAAACTGCTCCTCGCCCGGCACGCCCAGTTTACGCAAATGTGCGCCCGACGCGACGATAACCGCCTCGGGATGATGCAAGCCGCCTTCCCAGTCCGTCAGCACGAGTTGCTCGCCGGGATCGAGGTTATCAATTTGCGCCTCGATCACCCGTACGCCAACTTTGCGGGCATCCTCCAGCAGGGAAATCGCCAGATCCTGTCCGGAAAAATTGCCCGGCAAGGGCAGGCCGTCGACATGATCGACCGTGGCCAGTTGCCCGCCATACATCCCGCTCGATTCGAACAGCGTCACCAGCCGCCCCAGCCGCGCAGCATGGCGCGCAGCGGCAAGCCCAGCCAGCCCACCGCCAATCACCGCCACTTCGCAAAGGTTTTTCAGTGGTCGTGCCACGCGGCGCCTCTCCTGTTTATCGCTTTCCCCTCCCCTGAAGCGAGGGCGCGCCTGGGTCAACCGGCTAGCCGCCGATCCCCCACACGCCGGGTAAAGCGGATCGTGTCGAGATGATCCAGCAGCGGCATGCAGAACTTGCGGCTGATGCCCAGCGTCATGGCAATCGCGCTGACTGACAGGGCTTCGGATGCCAGCAAGGGCGCAAGCACGCGTATTGCCTCGGCAATGGCATCGCGGTGGAACAACAGCTCCTTGTCTTTGGCGCGGTCGGTGGCGCGGATCAGCGTTCCCTGGCGCAAAAGCTGCTCGGTCGCCCGGTGCGACATCGCGTCTGTTACAATCAGCTTGGGCAACGGCGGCGACAATCCGGCCTGTCGAAGCAATTCCGCGATCCTGTCCGCAGTCTCGGCGATCTGACGTTCGCGTTCGGGATCGGGACGCGGGGTCAGTTGCTTGCGCGGCCCGGGTGGTGCGGCGCTGGCAGGGATCGCGTCCGTGGGCGCATCGCGCAGGCGTTCGAGCCGGTCGAGCACTGCTCCGTCATGCCGTCTCAATCGCTGGGTAACCGGCTCCAGCACCCGCCCGCCCGCCAAGGTTCCGGCTGGTGAAGCGCGGCGCAGAACCAGATGTTCGCCCGCCGGGATTGCCACTGCGGTGGCAAATCGCAACTGGGCCAGACAGTGTTCGCCGGCCAGCAGGTTATCGCGGTCGAGCAGGCGCAGGCGCACTTCGCATTCCTGCGTGCCGAACAGTGCCCGCAGCCGCGCGCCATTCTTCAACAGGGGTGCGCCTTCCAGCGAGCGCAAAGTCAGCGTCAGCCATGCAGACTCAGCCAGGCCGCCCGGCGCGACCAGCGCCATCCCGCGCGCCACTTCGCCAAGCGCGACCCCGCGCAGATTGAACGCAACCCGCTGCCCGGGCTGCGCGGATACGACAGTCTCGCCATGCACCTGCACTGCGCGGAGCCTGACCCTTCGGCGCTGCGGCAGCAGTTCCAGCTCCTGACCACTGGCGACCGGGCCGCTGCGCAAGGTGCCGGTGACGACCGTGCCGTGACCAGCCACGGTAAAGGCGCGGTCAATTGGGAGCCAGGTTGGGCCAGTGTCGGCGTCGAATTGCTGGTATTGTGCCAGTAACAGCAGGTTTTGGCGAAGTTCGGCGATGCCCTCACCGTTTACGACCGAAGTGAAAAGCCCCTCCCCGATGGGGAGGGGTTGGGGTGGGGGTTCGACGTCAGCGTGGACGCGAGACCTATCGGCCTCGCTTCCCCCCCCCCCCCCCCGCCCCCAGGGGGGGGGGGGCAAGAGGCGCGTAATAAAAAACCAGTTGGGCCCCAAC
>JANPPM010000303.1:0-57688 GCA_031428495.1 Novosphingobium sp. | reverse complement strand
TGTGGTGAGGAGGGACAGAGCGGAGCGAAGGCCCGTCTCGAACCACCGGGCACCGCACGAGATCCTTCGAGACGGCCTTTCAGCCTGCGGCTTCACGGCCTCCTCAGGACAAACGGATTTGGGTCAGATTAAACGCAATTTGCTCTAAGCTGGCGCAGGCATTGGGATTGACGCCGGTTGACCTGCTGGCACCTGCCGAAGGCGAGTGACCCTGGCCGCGCATCTAGCCGCTCCAAAGGTGCGATAAAGCATCCGTTGCCCGTTTGCCACAACATGCGAAATTTGCTAACACGGTGACGAAATCCGTTGAATTTACTCCTGCGATACTGTCAAGCCTGTGCTCGGGAACGCCTAAATGGCACGTTTTGGGAGGTATCGATGAAAACTGGCACCATCAAAGGTATGGTATCGGCACTGGCACTCGCCGGCGCACTGGCCTGGAGTCCGACAGCGGCTCTGGCTCAGAATGGCGCGGCCCGCAGTGTTGATGATGAAATTATCGTCACTGCTCAGCGCCGCGAAGAAAAGTCATTGGACGTGCCGGTGACGGTCACCTCGCTGAGCGCAGCTGCCCTTGAGACTGCGAATGTGCAGGACCTGTCGGATATTGCGAAGATAACGCCGGGTCTGCGCTTTGACTTTGCCAGCGGTTACTCGCAGCCGACTATTCGCGGCGTCGGTACGGCCGTCGTCAGCTCGGGCGCGGTCGGCAATGTTGGCATTTATATTGATGGCTTCTATTCACCCAATCCTATCGTTGGCGACATGCAACTGCTCAAGACCCGCAGCATTCAGGTGCTAAAGGGGCCGCAGGGCACCTTGTTTGGTCGGAACACCACCGGCGGCGCAATCTTGATCCAGACCGCCGATCCCAGCACCGAAACCTCGGGCGAGGCGAAATTCTCGTATGGCCGCTATAACGAAGCGCGCGGCCAGGCATATGCTACTTTCGGCCTTGGCGAGAAAATCGCCATGGATATCGAAGGCAATTACAGCCGTGGTGATGGGTTCCTGACCAACATCAGCAACAACCAGCGCGTTGGCAACTACGAGAACTGGTCCGTGCGTATAGGCCTCAAGGCCGAGCTTTCTGATTCGATCTCGGTCCTGCTGCGCTACATTCATTCGGACATTGATGATCCGACGCCAATGTTGCCCGGCGGCTATCGTGATAGCGGCCCGGTCGAAGGTCAGGTTTATGTCAACCCGGTTACGGGAACGCGCACGCCATTCACCATAACGCAGGGCGCGCCGTTTTTTGCCGCGCCGGGACAGTTCACCTACAATCCGGATCAGGTTGCCGTAGGCAGCAATCCCAGTGACCAGCAGTTTTTCCGCGCAAAATCCAATGTATTTCAAGGGACGATCAAAGCCGATCTCGGTTTCGCTGATCTGACTTCGTACACACAGTATCGCAAGGAGGACGCCGATCAGCGGGTTGAAGGCGATTATTCGGGAGTCGAGGTTTTCGACATTGGCCTGCCGAACGACAATATGACCTTCACCCAGGAACTGTTGCTTACCTCCAAGCCCGGCACTCGCCTGCAGTGGACCGCAGGCCTGTTTTATGTGAAAAACCGCGACACATACCGGGTATTTTTCGACTATCTTCCCTCGGCTGGCATCACTTCGCGGTGCTGCGAATTCGGTTCAACCTCGACCTCGCAGAGCTTCGCCGCCTATCTCGACGCGACCTATGAAGTCACACCGAAGTTCTTCATCACTGCCGGCGCTCGCTATGCGAACGACAAGCAAAGCGATGTAGACTCGATCGCCGCTTTCGTTCCGCCGCCGCGCAATGTGCCCACTCAGGCAGCCTATGACGCGGTCAAACAGAACCGCGTTACGCCGCGCGTCGTGCTCCGTTACAAACCGACGGACGAATCCAGTGTCTATGCCTCATACAGCAAGGGCTACAAGGCGGCGTTCCTCGATCTCGGCGGCGGTACGCCTGCGCCGGTCAAACCCGAAACGATCGATGCTTTCGAGGTTGGCGTAAAATACGACAATCGCACGATATCGTTCGAGGCAGCAGGTTTCTACTACGACTACAAGGATTTGCAGGTCTCGCTCTACCAGAGCGCGCGGGCGGTTATCGTCAATGCTGCGAACTCGAAGGTTTATGGCCTCGATGCACAACTGCGCTACAATGTTTCGCCTGCCTTCTCGTTCAACATGGGCGCGACCTTCCTGCACGCGCGCTACAAGCGCTTCAACAATGCGCCGGTCTATGTCCCCTGCCTGCTGACATTCGACGCATTCGCTGCGACGGGCTGCGCTGCGGCAGGACAATCGTTTCCAATCAATGCGCAGTTGCTTGAGAACACGACCATGCAGCGTTCGCCGTCATTCAGCGGCAATATTGGCGCGCGCTACAAGACGGACCTTGCTGGCGGCGAGTTGCAGCTCTCAGGCAATCTCTACTACACCTCGAAGTTCTTCTTCGGACCGTCAGGAATTCAGTTTCCGCAAAAGGGCTATGAAGTCTTGTCGATGCGGGCGCAGTGGGCCGACCCATCGGACCGCTTTCAGGTCGCGGTCTATGGTGATAACCTCACCAACAATCGGTATATGACTGGTGTCCAATACGGCAATAACGGTATCGGCGCGAATTGGTCGAAGCCAACGACCTATGGCGTGGAATTCGGCGTGAAGTTCTGACTGTCCGCGGTCTTATATTCGCCCGCAACATGCCTCAATAATGAGCAAGATGACCAGAAAATCACCCCGAATTCCGCCACTTGCAAAGGATGAGTGGACTGATCCCGCCCGCAAGGTGTTTGCTTTTTGGGAGGGTGATCAGGCCCGCGAAAATGGATCGCGCTCCAACACCATGATGACGCTTGCCAACCATCCAGCGATGGCACTCGCCTCGCTCGATTTTGGCAAGTATTTCATGCTTGGTTCCACGCTGGGCGCGCGGGAACTCAAACTTGTCATTCTGCGCGTCGCCCATCGTTACAACTCCGTTTATCAGTGGGTCCACAATTCCCTTGGGGCACAGCAGATCGGCATGACAGCCGAAGAAATCGAAGCGGTGAAGGTCGGCTGGCAATCGCCAGTCTGGCTGGAGGACGACCAGCTTTTGCTCAAGACCGTAGATCAGGTTTGTAATGGCGGACTGATCGACGACGCGACCTGGGCGCAACTCGTTGCGAGCAAGTCGCGCCAGCAGATCATGGATTTAATCCATGCCGTCGGTTATTTCACTTCGGTCGCTTGGGTGCTCGTTGCCATGGGCGTGCAGGTAGAAGGCGATTTTGCCGAGTTCTCCACGAACAGGTCCAAGTCGGAATAGGTACCCCAGGGCCTAACTCGCCGGTCAATGATCTCGTGCATGGTTGCTGTCAGCCTTGTGGTGCGTCCAAGCGGTTGCTAACGAAGTGACGAACTTTTCGAGAAAGCTTTGATCATGGCAAACAAACCCACCGTTGCGATCGTTACGGGCGCAAGCCGGGGAGCAGGCAGGGGCATCGCTGTTGCGCTGGGATCGCATGGCTGCACGGTCTATGTGACCGGGCGTTCCGAATACGAAGGCGATGCCGAAGTATCAGGCACGATCCACGCCACTGCGCGAGAAATTACCGCAGCAGGCGGCATCGGCATCGCGGTACGGTGTGATCACTCGGATGACGAACAGGTCAAGGCTCTGATCGAACGGGTGATGGCCGAGCAGGGCCGCATCGACATTCTGATCAACAACGCCTGCTGGCAAGGCAATGTGATGAACGCGCCGGGCCAGTTCTGGGAGAAATCACTCGACGTGGCGACGATGATCGATGTCGGCGCGCGCAGCGGCTTCGTTGCTAGCTGGTATGCCGCCTCGCACATGGTCAAGCAGGACAAGGGACTGATCCTCTTTACCTCTTCACCCGGCTCGATGCATTACTGCATGGGGCCGAGCTATGGTGCGCACAAAGCGGCGGTCGACAAGATGGCATTCGACATGGGCGTCGATTTTGCGGATGCTGGCGCGAATGTCGCTGCGCTATCGATCTGGATGGGATCGCTGACCACCGAGCGGTTGCAGGGAATGATGGAAGCCATGCCCGCGCTGCGTGAACAATTGGATGGCACGCTGGAATCGGCGGGTTATACCGGCCATGTCGCCTGGGCCGTGTTTAATGACCCGGCAATGTTCGCCAAGTTCAATGGCAAGACCCTGATCGGAGCGGAATTGGGCAAGGAATATGGGATCACCGACATCGGCGGCAAATTCCCGCCCTCGGTGCGCGACGGAACGGGCGCATCGCCGCCGCAATTCTTCCCCTACAAGGTGAAGATGTAAGCGCGGCTGGGCGTAAGATTGGGAGAAGGCGTGATGGATATTGATGTCGAATTGGCCGCATTGAAGGCCACGGTGCAGCACCTGAAGGACCGGCAGGACATTCTCGACGTAATCGTGCGGGAATCGCGAGGCCGCGACCGCCACGATACCGAGCTCACCGCCAGTTGCTATTGGCCCGATGGCGCCGACGAGCACGGCCCTGTCCCGTTCCCTGCGACCGACTATCCCGAGATCGCCAATAAGGGCCATGCGGGCGCGTTTGCGATGAACCAGCACAACCTTGCCAACCATACCTGTGAGATCAAGGGCGATACAGCCTATTGTGAGACCTATGTGGTCGGCACCATGCTGTCACACGACTTGCTTGTCTGCACGGTGGCGGCTGGTCGCTACATGGACCAACTGGAAAAGCGTAACGGTGAGTGGCGCATATTGTGGCGGCGCTCGACGGTAGAGACGGCGATGCAAGGCGACGCCAGCTGGCTTCACGAACCGCCGGTCAAGGGTTTCCTTAAAGGCACGCGTGACCGTGAAGACCTGTCTTACCAGCGGCCATACGTAATTGGCGGCCCGGGCGCGCGCTGGTAGCGCTGGGCGCGTCGGGCGCTCTGCCCAACTGGCTAGAGCATCTTGCAAGTTTGTTCGTCGTAGTGTTAGCGTGACTTGTGCCTGTCAAGCGGACTTGGCGGCCCAAGGAGTTGAGTGACGGTGGAAACAGATTTCTATTCGGACCCCGCGATCATCGCTGACTCGCGCTGGTATTTCGATGAAATGCGAGGCAAGGGCCCGATTGTCCGCGAGCCGTTCCAGAACACGCTGATCGTCACGGGGTATGACGAAGCGCTGGAGATACTGGTCAACAAGGACGGAATCTTTTCCAACGCCTGTTCGGTTGTCGGCCCGATTCCGGGCTTGCCCTTCGAGCCGCAGCGCCCGGATATCAGCGAGCAACTGGAAGCCAGTCGTCGCTCGATGCCCTGGTCGGATCATCTGGTTTGCTTTGATGGCAAGAGACACGCCGAACACCGGATGCTGCTGGGCAGCCTGCTGACCTACAAGCGGCTGAAGCAGAACGAGGAATATCTGCACGGCCTGTCAAACATGCTTATCGACCGGTTTATTACGAACGGCAGGTGCGACGTCGTGCCCGAATTTGCGCATGCCACAACAGTCTATGCCATTTCCGACCTTATGGGCATCCCGATGGACGACCGCGCATTGCTGCTGGAGCAGATCGGCGCGCCGCCCAGCCAGGTGAGCGGTGATGCTCCGCTAAAAGTGGGGCCGGACCCACTCTCGGCGATGAAACCGCTGTTCGACAGGTATCTGAGCGAACGCCAGCAGGACCCTCGCGGCGACCTGATGAGTGAGCTGATGCAGGCGAAGTTCAAGGACGGCAGCAGCCCTGATTTCGATACGCTATCGAACATGGCCCGGTTCCTGTTCGGAGCGGGGCAGGACACCACCTCGCGCTTGATCGCGATGGCCGTGCTGGTACTGGGCGAACGCCCCGACTTGCAGGAGAGGCTGCGCGCCCAGCCGGAGAGGATTGCCGATTTCATCGAGGAAGTGCTGCGTTTCGATGGCCCGGTGAAGGTCGCCTACCGTCTTGCTGTAATTGATACCCGCATCGGCGAATTCGAGATCCCCGCTGGCACCATCATTACCGTTTGCTACAGCGCGGCGAGCAATGATCCGGAAAAGTTCGCCGATCCTGCTAGCTTTGACATCGACCGTGCGGGCCTGCGCGATCACATGGGATTTGGCAAAGGGCCGCATGGCTGCCTTGGGGCTCCGCTTGGCCGCATGGAATCCCGGATCGCCATTGAGCACCTGTTGGCCCGCGTTCGCAACATCCGCATCTCGGAAGCTCATCACGGAAAGGCAGGTTCGCGCACCTACCGGTTCGAGCCGACCTATTCGTTTCGCAGCCTTGCCGAACTCAATATCGAATTTGATCCGGCCTAAAGCCAGCTTCAGATCGTCTCGCCGGCATCGATCAGCAGGGTGCTGCCAGTCATGAACATCGACATGTCGGAGGCACAGAACAGGACGGCGCGGGCAATATCATCGGGCACGCCGACGCGGCCCAGAAGCGAGGTCAGGGTGGCCGCAATTTCTTCGCGGACCTGGTCGGGCAACTGGGCCAGCGCTGCCGTGTTGCCCTCGGTAGTGCAGAATGTGGGGGCCACACCAAGCACGCGGATATCGTGCGGGGCGAGTTCGAGCGCCATCTGCTTAACCATGCCGCGCACGCCGTGCTTCGAGGTGACATAAGAGGTCACGCCCGGTGCGACGCCCTTGAACCCCGCCGTCGAGACGACGTTGATGATCACCCCGCCGTGCCCCGCGGCGATCATTTTTCGCGCTGCCTCGCGCGAGCCAACGAAGACGCCGCGCAGGTTGACCGCCATGACCTGATCCCAGTCATCGTCAGCAACGTCCAGCAGCGGCACATTGGGATAGAGCCCGGCGTTGTTGACCCATATGTCGAGCCCGCCAAGCTCGGTGACGGCGCGGTTAGCCGCGGCGACAACAGAGGCTGTGTCCGTAACATCGACCGCCGCCGCGATGACTCTGGCGCCCGTCTTTGCAGCGGCTTCGCTTGCGGCAGCTTCTGCCTGCCCCGCCTTGAGATCAAGGATGAGTACAGAGGCACCGGCTTCTGCAAGGCGATCGACCATGGCGCGGCCAAGGCCCTGCGCACCGCCGGTAACAACGGCAACACGGCCTTTCAGCGATATCAGGTCTGCAATGGATTTACCCGTTACGTCGGCAATTGCCATGTCTGTGCTTTCTTCTCAGCGCCTACGTGTTCGTGTGTTCGCGGCTGGAATCGCCAAACGGGATCAGCCCGTCCTTGTAGTCGATATCGCCAAGCACGATGTTGGTGTTGATCGCCTGGCCGGCGACGCGTTCCCACAGGACCAGCTTGTCGTGCCACGGCGAATCCGGGTGGTCATCCATCAAGGGGCCGACTTCAAAGCCCAGCTTCTCCAGCCGCGCTTTGTGCCAGTCCAGATCCTTGACCCCGAAGACTACCGAGGTGACACCTTCACCCTTGGCCTCCACTTCGGCCCAGAGCCAGCTGTTGAAATCGGTGCGTTGTTCCATCGGGGCGACGACTTCGAGCCCGGCTTCCCAGCTGATGCACATGGTAAAGCCCATGTCTGCGCGCGAGAAGCGCGTCAGGGTGGCGCCGGTCAACTTTTCGAGCTGGGCAATATGGGCATCGAGGTTCTCGGGCCGGACCAGCCAGGCGACGTGATCGACGTGATTGATGAACTTCTGCATCGGCTCCATTCCTGTTGATGTGGCTGCTGCGGCCCTGAAACCTCAGCTGTTTCACTCAGAACATTGTGCTGCCACCATCGACCCCGATGGTCTGCCCGGTGACGTAATTGCCTTCGTCGCTGACGAGGAACAGGCAGGTGGGGGCAATATCATCGGGCGTACCGAAGCGGCCCAGCGCCACCTTGACTCGCTCGGCCTCATAGGTGCCCGAATCCTCGAGATACCAGAGCGATTTCGGCGTAAGGGCAGACGGCAGAATGGTGTTAACCCGGATACCTTGCGGGCCCCACTCCTTGGCCGCAGTGCGGGTGAGCGAGCGGATCGCCTCCTTGCTTGCCGAATAGGCGAGAAAGCCTGGCTCACTGCGCGGGCCATACGATGAGCCGAAATTGAGGATCGCGCCGCCGCCTTGGGCAACCATATGCGGATAGCAAAGCTGCATCAGTTGTAGCGAGCCGAAGAAGGCCGACTGGAAGTCGATCTTGCAATTCGCTTCCATCTTGGGGTCGATGATCGGCAGATAGTCGGTAAAAGTGTGTGCATTATTGACCAGAATATCGACCCGGCCCCAATCGGCAATCGCTCGGGCGACAGTCTTTTCCGACTGGTCCATCTCGCCTGCAAGCGCATCGAGCGGGGTGCAGATGCCGCCAGCTGATGTGATCTTGGCAGCGATCTCCTCCAGCTTGCTCAGCGTACGCCCGGTGATCAACACCTTGGCCCCTTCGCGCGCAAAAAGCTCGGCAATGGCCGCGCCGATGCCCTGACCCGCGCCGGTAATGATGGCCACTTTGCCTGCCAGGCGTGATCCTGCTGCGCTCATTGTGATTCTCCCAAGAATAGAGTTGTTCGTCAACTTGGTAGCGGTTAGTCTGGTGGCGGTCAATCGTGTGCCGCGTCCGCGCAGCATTGGTAATCGAAACGGGCATAAAGAGGACTGGCAATGAAATTTGGCATCATCATCAATCGGACCATGATCGACCGGACCTCGTCCGATCCCTATGGCAAACTGTTCAGTTATCTGAACGAGATGGAGGATCTCGGCTACGATCTCGGCTGGTGCGGCCACCATCGTTTCTCCGAAACCTCGGCCTTTGGCGGCGAGACGGCGAGCGAACCTTCCGCGCCGCTGGCGATGCTGGCGCCGTTGATCGCGCGCACGCGAACCATGCAGTTCTGCACCAACATCATGCTGGTGCCCTCGCGCCATCCGCTGGAGCTTGCCGAGGAAATCAACACGATCAATGAAATGGCCAACAACCGCTTCATCCTGGGCGGGGGGATTGGCTACAAGCCCGACGAGTTTGAAAACTGCGGGTGGAATTTCAAAACGCGGGCAAAGCGCTTCGAGGAATGCCTCGAAATTCTGCGTCTCGCGATGTCGGGGCGGCGCTTCTCTTATAAAGGCGATCACTTCGACATCAACGACGTGATGATTCAGCCTGCGGCGCTGCGCGGCGAGATCCCGCCGATCTGGATCGGGGCCGTCAGCGAGCCGGCGATGAAGCGGGCAGGCAGGCTGGGGGATGGCTGGATCATCAGCTTTGCCGAGCACTTGGTCGAACTGGCCGAGAAGGTGAAAATCTACAAGGGGATCGCCGCGGAACACGGTCGCCCATCAACCCTGGCGCTGATGCGCGACGTGCACATCGCTCCCACACGTCAGCAGCTCGATCCTGGTTTCCTGCCCAACGTCATCAAGGTCTGGCAAAGTTATGACGACATCGGCTCCAAGGCCGATCGTGACGAACTGTCGAACGCGGTCATGTTCGGCGGCAAGCAGACCAGTCTGGACGAGTTCGCGCCCAACCGTGCCGTGGTCGGCAATCCGGATGACTGCATCCGCGAAATGACCCGCATCCGCGAGGTCATCAATCCCGAGTGGTTTTTCATCACGCCGACGGGTGTGCCCGATCCT
The DNA here is from genome assembly GCA_031428495.1 of Novosphingobium sp. Lineage (GTDB taxonomy): Bacteria > Pseudomonadota > Alphaproteobacteria > Sphingomonadales > Sphingomonadaceae > Novosphingobium. Next base: position 48,188 of record JANPPM010000303.1, on the reverse strand, counting down.
GATCAGCAGATCCGGGAATTGCGGCTCTTTGCCAAGGAAGTCATGCCGCATTTCCGGACGGATTGAGCCCGCGAGCGGGCTAATGGAAGCGCATATCAGGGAGCGCAGCCGCCGTTCACGCCCAGAACCTGCCCGGTGATGTAGCCGGCGTCTTCTGAAGCAAAGAACGTAATCGCGGCTGCCGCTTCCTCAGGCTGGCCGACGCGGGGGATCGGATAGGTTGCGACGATGTCCTGCCAAGGGACCGGAAAAAGCTCCGCGTCGATTGCCCGCTGTGCCATCGGAGTCAGGATAAATCCGGGTGCGACGGCATTGACGGTAATTCCCTTACTCCCGAGCTCTACTGCCAGCGAGCGCGTCATTGCGGTGACGCCGCCCTTGGAGGCAGTGTAGTGCACCATGTTGGCAGCGCCTATCTGCGCGCCGAGCGCAGTGAGGTTCACGATCCTGCCCCATCGGGCTGCAATCATGTCAGGCAGGACCAGCTGAACCGCGTGATAGACGCCTTTCAGATTCACGTTCATCACGTGATCCCAAGCCGTTTCGGTGATGTCCGGGAAGGGGGTGAACTCCTCGATGCCGGCATTGTTGACGAGGATTGTGATGGGACCCAATGCCTCGCGCAGTTCGGCAATGGCAGAGGCCAGCTGCGTCCGATCCGACACATCGGCCTGAACCGCGAGCGCCCGCCCGTCGGCGGCTGTAATCCTGCGCACAACTTCCTGCGAATTGGTTATCCGCTGCCCCAGCACGCCCACCGCGTGCCCCTCGCGTGCCAGGCGTTCGCACGTCGCTGCGCCAATGCCTGCGCCGCCGCCCGTCACCAGTGCGACCCTGCTAATCGTTTCCAAGTCGGCTTACCTTTCTAGACGGTTGCGCAGTGTACAGCGTTCAATGAGGCCTATGGTTTCCTCGCCGTCCCACACGTAACGGGCTGTGCCCTGATGAAGTATGGAGGTGTCGGCCATTTCGAAGTGATGGTGGTCAAACAGCGACAGCAGAACTTCGCCGTCAATGCGAACCGTGCCGAGCGCGCTTTCGAGGACGACCCCTGCGTTGGCACCCGTTCCGCGCAGGCGAGTCATCCATGGTGCCTCGATCACGCGGGCGGAATGGCGCTGACCGTCCGGCGTATAGAGGAACGCCTCGTTGAATGCCTCGGGGCCTTCTGGTCCTGGAGCCATGACGATTGCTCCGAATGCCTTGCCTGAGGGGAACAGCGCAGAATGCTGACAGTGGCCAATCGCAGCACCCATGTTGCGCACACCTTGTCGGCGCACGCGCATTCCCGTTCCCTCGATCGCGTGGGTTTCGCCATCGAGCGTGACTTCGCCGCGTACTTGGCAAAGCTGCTCGTAACGCACCCCGCCCATCAGTGCGCTGGCATCGCCAACGCGCATCTTGCGCGCCGCTTCCTCATCCAGTCCGCCCATGAGCCAGGGCGGTGCCGCCATTTCTGCCTCGAAGCGGAACGACAACGGCATGGCCTCGCCATCGGGTTCACCGCCGATCTGCGCCTGCATGGTCGAGGATAAGGCCGTCCCGTCATAGCGCATGGTCCAGCGGCGGAACGGCTCAAGGCATTCGAACCGCAAGGCCCCGCCACCCCTCACGGCATTCGCGCCCGCCGGGCCGCCACCGATAAAGCCAGCGCCATTCGACCAGACGCGCAGGGTCCGTCCATCGCGATGCGCGAAGTTGAGCTGGACGCAAGGATTGTCCCAGTCCTCGCCGATTGCGTCAAATGTGATGCGCGGAAAGGCAAGGGTTCCCGTCTGGTCCATGATCCATAGTGTCACGGAATCCCGCATGCCGGGGTTTTCCGGAGCCTCGCCCCGGAAAAACTCGAACCCCGGATCGAACCCGCCAGAAAGATCGCTGCCCAACGTCCTAGACTGTCAAGGCCGGACGGATGCCAAAGCCGAACCCGAAGCGCTCGGTGTAGGGCCGGAAAAGCGTGTTGATGTCGTCTCCGTTCATGCCGAATTCTTCCGGAGAATGCTTGTGCGCGCCGTGCTTGGTCTGTTGGTGACTTGCCACCCACTCACGAATGGCGTCGGCATGGTGCCCGGACATCGACAGCCCGGCCTGATCGTAGATCCGTTCCACGGTGCGGACATGGTCGGCCATGACGTCGTGATACGAAACGTCTATGAACTGACTCTCGCCAGCCATTTCACGCGCCCTCATCGCCTTCATCACAGCTGCGTGCTGGAGGTCGATCGCCTTGCGCCCTTGGGCGCGGCGCAGTTCCGGTGTGACGGGGTTACCGTTCAGCCCCCGCAGGATTGACTGGACGCTTGCGAGTGAGGCGAGCTGCTGTGACAGGTCGCGGTGGTTCCAGATCAGCTTCGCGTCGGGATACTGCGCGGCAAGCTCACCCATCCACAGCATGTGGTCCGAGCCCTTTAGTGTCCAGTACCTACCATCCATTCCCCATTGAAGGTGCTGCAGGAAATCGTGGTGGAAGCTGACTGCGGCGCTGTGGTCGGCTTCCAGCAGCCAGTCGCGATAGCTGTCACCACCCCAGAAGCACCACAGCTGCTGAGCGGTGAACGTCATGCTCAAGATGTCGCTTCCGCATTCGGCAAGCGCGCCCGAACCTTCCTCGATCATGTAGGGGTGGGTGATGAAGACGTCGGGAATGAGATTGAACAGGTCCATCATCCGCTTGCCCGCGCGTTCCAGGCGGTCGGGTGCTGGTGACCCCAGGGCCAGCGGCGGAGAGGGCTCGCGGCAGATCCAGTGTTCGGGCGACATGCTGCCGGGATCAAGGCTGAGCAGGGTATGCAGCAGGGTGGAGCCGGATCGCGGCGGGCCCACGACGATCAATGGTGCCGTGATTTTCTGCGCGGCGATTTCCGGGTGGGCCTTGCGGTCGGCCATGACCCTCAACCGCGATTCGAGCTGGTGTACGAGGTAGTCCGTCGCCAGAGTTCTGGCTGCTGGGGTCATTTCAGCCCAGCTCTCACGCGCCATCGATTCCATAAGGGCGAAAAGACCTGCGTCGCGCGACGGGTCGCCGAAGTCATCGAGGCCGGTGTTCCCGACCGCCAAGGCCTTCAGCCTGTCGGGGCTGGGGCAGGGGGTTGTGAGTTCTGCGCGGGTGCTCATGGCAATGGCATCGGGCCGACGCCAGCAATAAACAGCACCTTTTGTTCTAGTTCGCGCTTGCCGCGCATCCGCCTCTCCCGCGCTTCGAACTCTTGCCTCATTTTCGTTCGTCATCTTGTTAGCGCAATAAATCAATGTCAAGTGCCCAGCGCTTTTCAGAATAACGATCCAGCGTCCCGAAATGCCTCCCATTGCGGCAAGACTGCGCAGCCTTGTCGACCAAACAAGCCGGGCTTTACCGCCAATGGCAACATCGGTAGGGCAAAGCGGAAAGTAGGTAACAGGGACAATGGATCGAATTTCGACAACGCGGCGCATGGGAAAGGTTGGTTCGGTAAACTGGCACGCCATGCTCGACGCCGCCGAAGCCACCCTGTTGGAGGAAGGCTACGGAGCGCTGACTTCGCGCCGCATTGCCGAGCGCATCGGGGTTAAACAGCGCCTCGTCTATTACTACTTTCAGACCATGGACGAGCTTATCGTTGAGACCTTCAGGCGCATGTCGCAACGTGAGCTGGAGCGCATGCGCAGTACGCTGGCTGGTGATATGCCCGTCCGCGAGTTGTGGGATGTTTGCATTCACACAACCGATTCCCGCGTTACCTCACAGTTCATGGCGCTGGCCTTTCGCAATGAAGCGCTTCACCAAGAAGTCAGGCATTTCATCGAAGAATCTCGCCGAATTCAGGCAGAGGCAGTGAACAGATCCCTTGCCCGTTCGCAGACATCTGCGCCGATTGATGCTGATGGAATTGCCCTGCTTGCAACCGGCGTGGCGCTAGCGATGACCCGCGAGCGTGCGCTGGGTGTTACAATGGGGCACAGCTCGCTTATCACAATGGTCGAGGCATTCCTCGACGGAGTGGAGCCAAAGGCGGCATCTGTCACATAGCGCTGGGAATCGGCGGTCAAGATTGTTGTCGTTGATCCTCTAAGAATGGAGCGCCCGGAGCTGTTGCGGCCTTGCCAGCCGGTTAACGACCTAGTTGTTGGTCCCGGCCTTTGATGGTGCGGATTTAAGCTGAAGCGTTCAGGCTCATTTGTCCAGCATTTGCAGATGTATTCGTAGGGAGTGAGGCCGCGCAGTGTCTTCAGTCGGCGGCCGTAATTGTAGGCGTTGATGAAGTCGTGGAGATGTGCGGTGAGCTGCGGAAGGCGACGATGATCGCTTCCTTCTCGATGCCCAGCACCGTCGAATGGGTATCCTTCGGTCCAGTCGGCAGATCCTTGACCGCCGTGCGCTTCTTCCACTTCGCAACGGTCTTCTGGTTGATGCCGTAGCGCTTGGAAAGGGCCCTCAGGCTCTCTTGACTATGTTGTATCGCTCGACGGACTGCCTCAGTCGTACGGGCGCTCCCATGTAGAATCTGTCCCATAGTGAATCCTTCCACTCGCACGAGGATGATGCACCATCAAAGGCCGGGACCAAACAGCTAGGCGATCTGCCGCACACGCCGACGACAGTTGAAAGTGGTTGCAACGCCGCTATTGACTTCGCAGTCAATCGAATTAACCTGCTGACATGAAAACCGCTGATGAACGTGCCAAACAGGGCTGGGATGGGCTTGCATATGTCGCCTCTCCCCGCGGAGTTTTGCTAGAGACTATCCTTGAAGTGGCGGATCGGCGGCAAGATCTTCCCGGCTTTGATTCGGATTACGGTGACTTTGTAGATTATATCCTGCGCTGTACGCATCGCATCTGGGAAGAACGGAATATCGGCCTGTGCCGTACGCATTATGCGCAAGATGTTGTCATGCATACGCTGACCGGCCCGACGTCGGGTGCGGAAGCTGTGGTCCAGTCCACCATTGGCGCTCTGGCTTCTTCGAGCGACCGCCAAGTAATCGGCGAAGACGTCATCTGGTCGCACGATCATGACGGGCGGTTATACAGCTCTCACCGGCTGACCAGCCAGATGACGCATATGGGCGATGATGCTGTGCTCGGACCGGCGACATTCCTGCCAATCGGCGCGACGACCATCGCCGATTGCGCCGTAATCGAGAACCGGATCGTAGAGGAATGGCTGGTTCGTGACAACGGTCGTGCGGTGCTTCAGGTTGGCAAGAGCCCATGGGCAGTCGCGCAGGCGCAAGCTTCGGCCGACTGCGAAGGCGATCAGCATCGCCACGATTGGCGCGCTGCCGCCATCGCGGCGATCCGCAGCAGCGATAACATTCCCGTCGAGCTTGGCCACCCTGCGGTAGCAGTCATCGCAATGCTGCGCCGCGCCCTTGCCGAAGACATGATGGGTGAGGCGGCGCAATGCTTATCCAGTGTTGCAGAAGTGCGCTGGCCAACCGGACGGATTGGCGTCGGCCGAGGATACTGGATCGGCTGCGTAACCCAGCTTCGCGCCATGCTGCATAACTGCGCATTCGCCGCCCAGCATGTCGCTGCCCGCCCGAACCCGGACGGCAGCGTCGCGGTGGCAGTCCGCTGGTCGTTGGTCGGCCAGCATCGCGGGCTTGGACCTTGGGGTCCGCCGAGCGGACGAGAATTGCTGATCATCGCCGTATCGCACTATCGCATTGAGCAGGGCCTGATAACCGAGGATGTCACCGTGTTCGACGAGCTTGCAGTATTGCGCCAGGTCGCGGGAGGACTCGGAGCATGAGCGCTGCCCAAACACTCGCTGCGGGGGCAATTCACCTTGATCCCATTTGGGGTGCCTGCCGAATGGAAAGCACAGACTGCGAGGCTTTCGGTGTTGAGGCCATCGGTGACATGCTGCGACGCGTACCCTTTCCAGCGCAAGCTTCGCGGTTCAGCCATGGCGCGCTGGAAGGACTGACAACTGCGGATCAGGCGATCATGATTGAACGCAACGGCCCGGTTGCAGTGCGCATCTGGCGCATTGGCGGGCGGGCAACAGGCCAAGGCGAGAAAGGTGTAATGGTACCCTTCGATACGGACCTTTCCCAGGCGCGGCGCGATGTTTTTACCGATATTATTGATTCCGGCTTGCGGGACTGCGCCATCGGCCATGCCCGCACTATCCTCTCTGACCTTGAGGCTTTCCGCAGCCGGGCTTTTGTCATCCGCGCCGGTGGCGATGCCAGTGAGGGGGTGGCGCTCTATCAGCTTTATACTCTTAGCGCGGGACGTACCCACCGGCCCATGCAGGCGCGTGCGCTGGCCCGCTGGCAAGGCGGAGAAGCAACACTTGTCGCTGACGAGCCATGGCCACACGGCGGTCTGGTGAGAATAGGCAGTTGAGCGTACTGCCCCGCCTAACGCCGTTCATGAAGGTCAGCTATGGCCTGGGCAGCACGGCCGAGGCCGCTGCCTATACCGCGACTGCATCGTTCCTGATGCTGTTCTACAACCAGGTGCGCGGACTGGATGCAGGTCACGTTGGTACTGCGCTGGCCGCAGGTTTGATCGTCAATGCAATCTTCGATCCGTTGGTCGGCTCGTGGTCAGACCGCACCCGTACCAAATGGGGACGGCGCCATCCCTTCATGTTTGCCTCGATCCTGCCGGCTGCGCTGCTGTTCTGGGCGGTGTTCAACCCGCCTGACTGGAGCGAGACTGGGCAGCTGATCTGGCTGGCGGTGGCCAACACCATGCTGCTCCAGGCCATGACGCTGTATCACACGCCGCATCTGGCGCTGGGCGGCGAGATGTCGAACGACTACCTCGAGCGCACCAGCGTGATGGGCTACAACACCTTTTGCTTGTGGCTGGGCGACACGCTGGGCTGGGTGCTATCGTTCCGAGTGTTTTTCGCAGCGACCGAGGAGTTTTCCAACGGTGCGCTTGATCCTACCCGCTGGCCGCTATTTTCGGCGACCATGGCGGTCTTCATTCTCGTGATCCTGACCTATTCAAGCCTGTCGACCACCAAGGTCATCAAATATCTCCCCGTGCCGCCGCCCTCCGCGCCCGGCTTTGGCCTGCGCGAATGGGCGCGCGACATTGGTCGGACGCTGTCCAACCGTAACTATGTCGTGCTGCTGCTGGGTCTCTTGTTCCTGTCGATGATGGTCGGGGTGCGCGGCGGGCTGTGGCTTTACGGGGCGACCTATTTCTGGCGGCTCGACAACAACCAGATCAGCCTCTTCGCGATTGGCAGCTTTTCGGGTTACCTTTTCGCGGCTCTCGTAGTGAAGCGGCTGCATGCCAAGATCGACAAGCGTTGGACCGGCGCGGGTGCACTGTGCATCTATTCAATCGGCCCGGCTATTCCCTTGGCCCTCGGCTGGTTCGACATATTGCGCTGGGACACCCCGGGGCTGGTCTGGATGCTGATCGGTTTCTCGCTGCTCCAGCATTTACCCTATAGCCTCATGGTGACCACAGTAACCTCGGCGCTTGCAGATATTGCCGACGAGAACGAGCTCAAATTCGGTCTGCGCCAGGAAGGGGCGCTCTATGCCACGCGCACATTTTTCCAGCGTGTCGATCAGGCACTGGGCACTGCGCTTGCGGGGTGGGTGCTCTCGACTATCGCCTTCCCAGCGAAAGCAATTCCGGGCGAAGTTCCCGAGGCAGCGCTGATGGGGTTGGCGGGGGCTTTTGTTCTTTCAACAATTCCGGGGCTCATCGCCAGCGTCTTCTATGGTATGTTGCAGGTAACCCGGGCCACACATGATGCGACGCGGGCAGCACTCACGGCCAAGCTAGACGCAGTGGCGGAATGATTGCAAGGCCTTGCAAAATTTCTTGACGCGGGTCAGCATTTCCGAATAAAGGTTAAATAGCAGGCCCGCCACGGTGCGACGTCGGCTCGCCAGACCCGCCTGCTGAGAGACAGGCTCTCGGCGCGGTCTCGGCTCTAGCCCTACAGAGGTGCTTCTATGCCCACCATTCCTGGCCACCTGGCGGTGGTTCCATTTGTCAGCGTCGATCATATGATGGAGCTGGTGCTCGCCATTGGCGCCGAAAAGTTCATTGTCGAATTGGCGAACTATATCGAATCTGACTTCCGCCGATGGCCTTCGTTCGACAAGACCCCGCGTGTTGCCTCGCATAGTCAGGAGGGCGTCATCGAATTGATGCCCGCCGCAGACGATTCGATCTATGCATTCAAATACGTCAATGGCCACCCCAGTAACACCCGCTCGGGCCGCCAAACTGTGACAGCTTTCGGCATGCTTGCTGACGTCACTACGGGCTATCCACTGATGCTCTCGGAAATGACTATTCTCACCGCGCTGCGCACCGCGGCAACGTCTGCTTTGGCTGCGAAATATCTGGCTCCCAAGGGTGCGCGAACCATGGCGATCATAGGTAACGGCGCGCAGTCCGAGTTCCAGGCTACCGGGTTCAAGGCATTGCTCGGCATCGACCAGGTCCGGCTGTACGACATCGATGAGGCGGCGAGCCGTAAATGCGCGCGGAATCTTGCCGGATCCGGTATTACGGTGACCGTGTGCAAGTCCGCGCAAGAGGCAATGGAAGGTGCAGAGATCGTCACGACCGTGACTGCCGACAAGCAATACGCAACGATCCTGACCGACAACATGATCGGTGAGGGCATTCATATCAATGCAGTCGGCGGCGATTGTCCGGGCAAAACCGAACTTCACCGCGACATCCTTATGCGCGCGTCGATTTTTGTCGAATATGAGCCACAGTCGCGGATTGAAGGTGAGATTCAGCAGCTCCCCGCCGAACATCCGGTGACGGAATTATGGCAGGTGATGACAGGCGCTGCGACTGGACGGCAATCGGGCAAGGAGATCACCTTGTTCGATTCTGTGGGTTTTGCCATAGAAGATTTCTCGGCGCTGCGGTTTGTCCGTGACCGGCTGGCCGATCATCCGCACTATATCGAACTCGACCTTTTGGCCGATCCCGACGATCCTCGCGATCTCTTCGGGATGGTCCTGCGTGCTGAGGTGAAGGAGGCCGCGTGACGCGCGATTGGGATTCGCTCGATACGATCAAGTTTGCCGACGAGGGAGCGGTTATCGGCAAACTGCTCGCGTCGAAACCGCTCAACTCTGCAGCCCGAAAAGCAGTGGTGGCCGACGCGGCGGCACTGGTCGAAGCAACGCGCAATTCGCCTCGCCGAGGTGGGGTGGTTGAGAGCTTTCTTCAGGAGTTCTCGCTTGGTACGCGCGAAGGCTTGGCACTGATGTGTCTTGCCGAGGCGCTGCTTCGCATCCCTGACGCCGCCACGCGCGATCACTTGATTGCCGAAAAGATTAGCGCTGCGGACTGGGCGGCGCATCTCGGCCAGTCCGAAAGTCTTTTCGTCAATGCCTCGACCTGGGGACTTATGCTCACAGGCAAGCTCGTCGATGCCGATGAAGAAGCGCGCAGCGACATCGCGGGTTTCCTCAAGCGCATAACCGCGCGCGTAGGGGAACCGGTGATCCGTCAGGCGGTGGCGACAGCAGTGCGGATCATGGGCGAACAGTTCGTGCTTGGCCGCGATATCGAAGCCGCACTCAAACGCGCATCGCGCGAAAAAATGCTGTGTTCATTCGACATGCTGGGCGAAGGTGCACGAACAGTGGAGGATGCCGAGCGCTATTTTCGACTTTATGCCGACGCTATCGAAGCGGTTGGCGCGGCCGCAGCGGGGGCGGGGTCGGAATTGGGCCATGGAATCTCAGTCAAACTTTCAGCGCTTTCTCCACGCTATCAGGCCGCTCAGGAAAAGCGTGTCTGGCACGAACTGTATCCGCGGCTCAGGGAGCTCGCGGTATTGGCGGCGCGGCACGATATCAATCTGGCAATCGATGCTGAGGAAGCAGACCGGCTGGTGCTTTCGCTCAAGCTGATCGACCGGCTGGCGAGTGAACCTGCGCTCGGTGACTGGCGTGGGCTCGGGGTTGTCGTCCAAGCCTATCAAAAGCGCGGGCCTGAGGTCATCCGGCAGCTAGCTGCGCTGTCCTCCAGCACCGGGCGGCGCTTGATGATCCGCTTGGTGAAGGGTGCCTATTGGGACAGCGAAATCAAGCGCGCACAGGTCATGGGTATGCCAGACTATCCAGTGTTCACGACCAAGGCCGCGACCGATCTCTCGTATCTTGCCTGCGCACGCGAACTCATTGCTGCCGCCCCGCTTCTCTATCCGCAATTCGCGACACATAATGCCCACAGCCTCGCGGCTGTGCGAAGAATGGCTGACGAGGCTGGGGTTACTATCGAGCACCAGCGCCTGCATGGCATGGGGGAAGCGCTATACGATGCGGCGGATAAGCATTATGGCTCATTGCGCCTGCGTGCCTATGCGCCCGTGGGGGGGCATGAGGAATTGCTCCCCTATCTGGTGCGGCGGCTGTTGGAAAACGGAGCGAACAGCTCTTTCGTTCACAAGCTGCTGGATGAGCGCATTCCTGCCGCAGACGTTGTTGCCGATCCGGTCAGTATGGTCGAGACCAATCCGCGCAGTGCTGCTCACATTCCGCTGCCGCGCGATCTCTATGGCACGGCGAGGGTGAATTCGATGGGGCGCGACATTTCGCAGCAAGTGGTCCGCGATGCTGCGCGTTTGGCGCTCGATGCACTGCCCAATGCGCCCGACCTTGCCGAGGCCGATATTGCTACAATAGCTAGGGCGACTGCCGCCGCGCGTGCGGCACAGCCAGCATGGGATGCAGCAGGCGGCGTTGCGAGGGCGCAAGTGCTCCGCGCGATGGCCGATGCGCTTGAAGCGAACGGTTCCCGGCTCATCGCGCTGCTTGCCCAAGAAGGCGGAAAGACTTTCGACGATGCTGTTGCTGAAGTGCGTGAAGCCGCTGACTTTTGCCGCTATTATGCGCACCTGGCTGAATTGGAGTTTGCCGGGCCGCTTGCACTGCGCGGCCCTGTGGGGGAGACCAACCATTGGGAACTGCGCGGCCGGGGGGTATTTGTCTGCATCTCACCATGGAATTTCCCGCTGGCGATTTTCACCGGCCAGATCGCGGCGGCGCTGGCGGCGGGCAATGCCGTGCTGGCCAAACCAGCCGAGCAAACTCCATTGATCGCCGCCGCCGCTGTTGCGCTGTTTCACGGCGCGGGACTTGATCCAGCGCTGCTGACACTGGTTCCGGGGCAGGGCGGCGTGGTAGGCGCGGCACTGGTTGACCATCCGGGGATCGATGGCGTGGCCTTTACGGGCGGCACTGAAACGGCGTGGGCAATCAACCGCGCACTCGCATCTCGGCCGGGACCGATCATTCCCTTCATCGCCGAAACCGGCGGGCTCAACGCGATGGTTGCGGATACGACCGCCTTGCGTGAGCAGGTGATCGACGATGCCATTGTTTCCGCTTTCGGTTCGGCCGGACAGCGCTGTTCTGCATTGCGCGTGCTGTTTGTGCCCGAGGAATCCGCTGACAGCCTTCTCGATGGACTTGCGGGCGCGCTTGCAGTGCTGGTTGTCGGCGATCCAGGCGATCCGGCGACTGACGTGGGCCCGGTGATCGATGCCGACGCTAAAGCCATGCTCGAGCGACACATCGGCCGACTCGAGCGCGAGGCGCGGATTGTTGCTCGGCATCCCGGACCGACCAGCGCACAGGGGCAATTCTTCGCACCCGTTATCGCAGAAGTTGACAGACCCGACTTCCTCGAAAGTGAAGTATTTGGACCGATCCTCCACGTCTATCGCTATCGACGCGAAGATCTGGCTGAGGATCTAGCCCGGCTGGCAGCGCGCGGTTATGGCCTGACGCTGGGGATCCACAGTCGGCTAGAGCGTTTTGCCACCGAGGTGCAGTCGCTACTTCCGGCAGGGAATATCTATGTAAACCGCTCGATGACAGGCGCGGTGGTAGGGGTCCAGCCGTTCGGCGGGCTTGGTCTCTCTGGAACCGGTCCCAAGGCCGGGGGGCCGCATGCGCTCCACCGCTTTGCCACTGAACGCGCTATATCGGTGAATATCATGGCGCAGGGCGGCGATTCTGCGCTGATCAATCAGGGATAGGCGAGCGCCAACCCCGGCCTTGTCCAAGGCTGCGAGACCAGCCGCCCGGTGCCGCCCAAGGTAACATAGGCCGTCTTCAGATCGGGACCACCAAAGGCGATATTCGTCGTGAAGCAATCGTCAGTCGGCACGAAATCGATCAGCTGTCCTTCAGGGGCAACCACGCTGATTCCGCAGATGCCAGACGGGCCGATTGTCGCAACGCAGATATTGCCGCAGGCTTCAATTGCGAGACTGTCAAAGGCGCTGACCCCGGGTGCCGAGTAGACCAGCCGCCCGCTTGGGCCGCGCAGGCCGGGTTTGAGCGAAACTTCGCCCGGCGCGACAACATCGAATGCCCAGAGCCGTGCGCTGGGCGTTTCGCTAACATAGAGCGTGCGGCCATCAGGCGACAGGCCGATACCGTTGGGTCCGTCGAGCGGAAAAATAACCTCGCGGCATTCCGAACCATCAGCGTGGGCATAGAATACCCCGGTCACTTTTTTCTCGCGCCCGTTCGATTTGCCGTTGTCGGTGAACCACAAACCGCCGTGAGTATCGAACACGAGGTCGTTGGGCCCCCACAGCGGCGCTGCATCGGTGCCGATGCAGAGCGTCTCAACCGTCCCGGTGGTCAGGTCGATGCGCTGGATTGAGCCGCCGGGATAACCATCCGGAATACCGTGCGGCAACCGCATGCCGTTCCATTCTCGCCAAAGGCAGCCGCCGTTCTGGCAGGCATAGAGCATGCCGCCGGGGCCCATCGCGAGGCCATTGGGTCCGCCGCCTGGACTGGCCGCCACTTCCTTGCTGCCATCAGGGCGGATGCGCGTAATCAGCCCGCGCTCAATCTCTACCAGCAACACCGAGCCATCAGTGCACCAAACGGGGCCTTCGGGAAAGCCGAGGCCTTTGGCCAGCACGGTCCAGTTGGTCATTCCATCCACCTTCATTGCAAGGCCTTGCAAAAATGCTTTGCCTTGCTTGCTGCCCCTTGTCTATGGTGCATTACAATGACCGGCACTCTGAAGCCTTTGTGGAAATGAGCGGCAATCCCGCACTGCTGCGTCACGCCAGTGAGATTCCGCTTGGCCGCCGCGTGGCGGTCTATCTTGTCGCGCTGGTCGGCTACACGCTCTATTGCTACAATTTCGTCGTTGCCGACTATGTCCGGCCCTATGTCATTTCCGAGCTTGGTTTCACGGTCGAACAGACCGCGGTCGTATCAAGCGCGGGCAACATCGGCATTACCATCGGTGCGATATTCTGGGCTGCGTTCGTCGCCTGGGCAGGGCGGCGCTGGTCAGCAGCGGCGGTTGCGGCAGCTATTGGCCTGTCGGCAGCGATCCTTGCAGGATTCAGCGTCTTTTCCGTCTGGGTGCCCGCGCGTGCGCTTCTAACCGCCGCGCTCGGCGGTTATTACGTCGTCGCCACCGGCCTTGTCGTTGCGTTGTTTCCGCCGGGGGTGCGCGGCAAGCTGATTGCGCTCAATTCGGCGATGTATCCTGCCGCCAATATCTTTGTCGGCCTCCTGGGCGGCTGGCTTGGCGATGCAAACTGGCACTTGCTGCTGTGGATCGGTGCGCTGCCCCTGCCATTGGCACTGGCGCTTTTGCTGATAATTCCATCTGACCGCAGCTACCGCGCCTACGACGATACCGATGCGAGCACCAGCGCACCTCCGGGAAGTTGGCGCGAAATGTTGACGGCGCGTTGGCGCTGGCTCGCCTTCGGCTGCGTGGTGCTGTCCGGCCTCGATTTCAATGCCTACCAGCTGTTTCAGGGATTTGTGACGCTGTACTTGCGCAATGATCTGGGCATGGCTGCACAGGCGATGGGCAACGTGGTCGCGCTGATCAGCGTTGGCTCACTGGTCGGCAGTTTCTTCTGGGCCTGGGTTTCAGATCGCTGGGGCAGGCGATTGCCTCTCGTGGGATATGGGGTCTGTGCAGCTGCAGTGCTGACGTTTCTCTACGTCGATGCGGGCTACATCGGGCTCGTGATATCGGGTGTGATCTTTGGCTTCGGACTGACTTGTACGACAGCCTGGGGACCATGGTTCGCTGAAATGTTTCCGTTGCACCTGCGACCACATGGTGCGGCGCTGTTTCATGCGGGCCATATTCTGGCGCTCGGGTCGCCGCTGTTTGCTGCCTGGGCAAGCGAGGGTCTGGGCCTCGCAACAGCGATGAGTTTGGCGGCTGCGGTCTATCTGCTTGGCGCGGCTGTGTGGTTCTTCCTACCGGAAACGCTTGGCCGCAATCCCCATGGCCTATTGGCAAAAGCTGCAAACTGAAATGGAACGAAGATGGCTGATCTGAACGACAAACTTCCGTTTACACTCCCAAAGCGGCCGCAGATACGCCGCATTCGCAAGGTTGATGCTGCAGCGCCGCTCCAATCCGCCCAACGCCAGCCGATGGCCGGATTCGAGCCGCGCTTTACAGACATTGTCGACTATATCGTTCGTATAACCGACGAGATCTGGACCGACCGGGCAATCGGCTATATCCGCGAGACCTATGACCCGGCCTGTACGGTCTATTCGAGTTATGGTGTGGTTCGCAGCGCCGAAGCCGTGGTCAAGTCGACAATTGCCGGGATCGCCGCCGTTCCGGATGGCGATACCAATCACCTCAATGTTGCGTGGAGCGGCGACGAGCAGCAGGGGTTCTATACCGCGCATCTTGGCTTTGGCGGCGGAATCAACCGATTGGCTACAGCCTATGGCCCGGCGACGGGGAGGCGTTATGCCAATCGCTTCGCCGCCGATTGTATCAGCCGTGCCAATCGTATCCACACCGAATGGCTGGTCCGCGACACAGGGGCCTGCGTGCGCCAACTGGGCTTCGATCTTGACGATGCCGGCCGCGTGATGGCTGAAATGCCTGTCGGTGAGGCCTATATCCAGACGCCTGGACATGGGATGCTGCCATCGGTGAACCACAGTCCGGGTTCACTTGAAGCCTGGGTGCAAGCGCTGTTCGATGGGGTTTGGAACGAGCGGCGGCTTGATCGGCTAAGCAGCTTTTATGCGCCTGATGTTATTGCCCATTCCGGTGGTGGGCGGACGTTGCAGGGGCTCTCCGCGCTGTCCACGCTCATTGTACAATTGCTGGCGAGCATTCCCGATGGCAATCTCGACATCGGCCATGTCTGCTGGTCGGAGGAGAATGACGGGGTTATTGTCGCGGTGCGTTGGACATTGAGTGGATCGAGTGCGCGCGGCGGCCTGCTGGGGAATCAATGGCCGCCAGGGCGGCAAGTATTCATGATGGGAAGTTCGCACCTGCGGCTCGACGGACCGCTAATTGTCGAGGAATGGACCGTGTTTGATGAAGTGGCGGTTCTTGCCATGGCCTATCGCGATTGAGCGGCACGCGCATCAATCTGGTCGCACACCTTGCTGCGGCCCAGCGCGAACCGGCGTTGATCGCGGCTGCGCTCGCGCTGCAACACGACGAACTTGATGTTGCCGAGCGCAGTCTGCGTGAGCGGCTGCGCGCTGATCCAACTGACGTCGCCGCGATTAGGATGATGGCTGAATTGGCCGCGCGGCTCGGCCGCTATGCAGATGCCGAAAAGCTGCTCGCCCGCGCGCTTGAGCTAGCGCCAGAGTTCCACGCAGCGCGGGCCAATTATGTGACGGTGCTGCATCGCCAGAGCAAATTCACCATCGCCCATGCCGAGGCCGACCGCCTGATCGCCTCTGAACCGCATGATTTTGGCCATCTCGCGCTCAAGGCAGCGGTTCTGGTGCGTACAGGGGGCTATGAAGAGGCGATAGCGCTCTACCAGCGGATGCTGGACAAATTTCCCGATCAACCGCGCCTCTGGATCAGCCTTGGTCACGTACTTAAAACCGTGGGGCGTCGGGCTGAGAGCATTGCAGCCTACCGCGAAGCGATCGCCCAGGCGCCCACTCTCGGCGATGCCTGGTGGAGCCTTGCCAATCTGAAAACGGTAACACTCGATGCCGCCGACCGTGCTGCGATGGCTGCTGCGCTGGCCGAAGCCGAAGCGTCTGCAGATCGCTATCATCTGTATTTTGCCCTAGGCAAGGCCTGCGAAGATGCCGGTGAGTGGGAAGCAGCTTTCGCCAATTATGCCGAAGGCAATCGCCTGCGCCGTTTGGAATTACCTTATAATGCTGACCGCAATAGCGAGCATATGCGTCAAAGCTGTGCTTTGCTGACGAGCGATGCCTTTTCTGCACGGCGGGAGGGGGGCGATCCTGCCGCGGACCCGATTTTTGTTGTGGGTCTCCCTCGCTCGGGATCGACACTGATCGAACAGATCCTCGCATCTCACAGCCAGGTGGAAGGCACCATGGAATTACCGGATATTGGCACCATTGCCGCCGATCTGGGCGGACGCGGCGAGGAGGGCGACGATCCTGCGGGCTATCTGCCCAAGTTGCTGGCGCTCTCGGCAGAGGATCGCAGGGCACTTGGACGGCGGTATCTCGAGGGCACGCGCGTACAGCGCAAAACAGGTAGGCCACGCTTTATCGACAAGATGCCGAACAACTTCCAGCATCTGGGATTGATTCATCTCATCCTCCCCCATGCCGTGATTATTGACGCGCGGCGCGATCCGATGGCGACCGGATTTTCGTGCTTTAAACAGCACTTTTCGCGCGGGCAGGGCTTCACGTACGATCTGACCGACATTGGCCGTTATTGGCGCGACTATGCAGATTTGATAGCGCATTACGAAGCCGTGCTGCCGGCGCGAGTATATCGGGTGCAGCATGAAGCCCTGATCGCTGATCCCGAACAGGAAATCCGATCGTTACTAGTGCATTGTGACTTGCCATTCGAATCCGAATGCCTTGCGCCGCACAAGACCGACCGCGCGGTTCGCACGGCAAGTTCAGAGCAGGTGCGCCAGCCGATCAATGCCGATGCACTCGATCAATGGCGCCACTTCGAGCCTTGGCTCAGGCCATTGAAGGCGGCGCTCGAGGGTTCAGCAGGTTGATTTGCAAGGCCTTGCAATAAAGTTATTGACTGCGGATGCATAAGAAGTCATTTTCGTGACATGGGGAGGGGTCGGCTTGGATCGTCGGCCGACCGCTTCAGGGATCGAAAAAAGGACGCATCATGCCTATTGCCGCACGACGTTACTGCCGGCCACTCGCGGCGACACTGCTCGCCACTACGATCCTTGGCCTGCCGAACCTGGTTGCGGCGCAGGGGGCTCCGGCGGACGAGGCCTGGAGCGGTGACATCGTCGTCACCGCGCAGAAGCGTTCCGAATCGCTGCAAAGCGTGCCGATCAGCATTCAGGCCTTGGGCACGCAGAAGCTCGACCAGTTGCAGGTGCGCAATTTCGCCGATTACATGCAGTTCCTCCCCAGCGCCAGTTTCACCGCTGGCTCAGTCGGTGCACCGGGCAACACATCTGTGGTGTTCCGCGGCGTTGCCACGGATGGCGGATTAATTGTTTCGGGCACTTTGCCGACGGTTGGCACTTACATCGATGAGCAGCCGGTTACCTCGATCCAAGGAACTGTCGACCTGCAGATTTACGATGTCGCCCGGATCGAAGCGCTTGCCGGGCCGCAGGGCACGCTGTTTGGCGCGTCGAGCTTGGCTGGGACGATCCGCATCATTACCAACAAGCCTGATTCAGCGAAATTCAGCGCGTCTTATGATCTCGAAGTCAGCCATGTGCTCGGTAATGGCTGGGGCGGACAGGCGAAAGCCTACATCAATGCACCGCTGGTGGCTGACCAGATCGCTTTGCGGGTTGCGGGTTGGTACAACCGCACGCCGGGATATATTGACAATGTGTTCCGCGCCCGCCGGTTCCCCTCGTCAGGGATTGTCCAGGAAAATTCGGCGCTAGTCGAAAAGGACTTCAACACCAGCGACATTTATGGCCTGCGCGCACAGCTCGGCATCGATCTGGATGACAACTGGACGATCACGCCATCGGTCACCTACCAGAACACCAGCTGGGACGGAAATTTTCGCTCGAACGATACCAAGCTGGGCGATCTGGCGGTCTCATCTTACTATCCTGAATTCGGCGATGATAGCTTTGTCCAGGCCGGTGCAACGATCACGGGCAAGATTTCTGATCTCGAAGTGACCTATGCAGGTTACTACATGCGGCGGCTCCGCACCGACCAGAACGATTATTCGGACTATGGCTTTTTCTATGATCTGGTCGCGGGATCGGGCACTGGAGTGGTCAACAATGCCGGGCGTCTGATCGATCCTTCACAGGTCGCGCGCAACCGCTCGCTGCTCAAGAAGACCAGCCAGGAACTGCGCGTGGCGACGCCTTCTGACAAACCTGTGCGCGGCATTGTCGGACTATTTTATCAATTCCAGTCCCAGAACGAGACCAACGAATACGTTACCCCCGGCTTTGCCGACCGCCTGTCGGTCCCGGGTCGCCCGGGCACTCTCTGGCTGACGCTTCAGGATCGCCGGGACCGCGACTATGCAATTTTCGGCCAGATCGATGCCGACCTAACCGAGAAGCTGACTGTCACCGGCGGTCTGCGCGGCTACAAGTTCGATAACGATCTCGTTGGGTTTTTTGGGGTCAACACTACCTACTTCGGCACCGGCGTACGACAGTGTCTCGGCCGGGCGGCAGGTGGCGGGCCATTTGGTGTAGGATTGGCAGTTGTGCCGGGCACCCCGTGTACAAACCTAGGTGTACTCAACGCCGATGGCAGCATTTCGCCTAAGCGATCGAAAGGCAGCGGTGTTACCTGGCGCGCCAACGCGACCTACAAATTCAGCCCCGACAGTCTGATCTGGGCAACCGCCTCCACCGGCTTCCGCCCCGGCGGCATCAACCGGGCCGGAACTGCCGAGCCGTTTGGCGCGGACAAGCTCTACAATTATGAAATCGGCACCAAGAACACCTTTCTCGACCGGCAACTGACGCTCAATCTTATCGCCTTCTGGCAGGACTGGAAGAACGTGCAGGTGACTTATCAGCCTGCTGGCGGCTCGGGCGTAGCCCTTGTTGGCAATGTGGGCAGCGCACGGACCAAAGGTATCGAGTTCGACCTTGGCTGGCGCTCGCGTTCGGGCTTGTCGATCACGGCATCAGGCACCTATGTCGACGCGAGCCTGCGCGAACCTTTCGTACTGTTTGGAACAGTAACTGCACCGGCGGGGCAGAAGTTGCCGCTGACACCCAAATTCAAGGGGAATGTCGTCGCACGTTATGAATGGCCGCTGGGCGGCGGCACCGGGCATGTGCAGGCCGCTGGCGTCTATGTCGGCGAGCGGAACCCGGTGGTGACTGCTGCCGATGTGGTCAAGACTGGCGTCCTACCGAGCTATTTCATGCTCGATATAGCAGCTGGCTTCACCCAGGGCTCGATGAAGTTCGAGCTGTTCGTCCGCAATCTCACCGACGAGCGGGCACAGTTGGCGCGATCTGCGCGTTGCAACATCAACTATTGCGGGCCGACGAGCCGCGATCCCGTTGGTGAGGTCTATCGGCTCTATGCGCAGCCTCGCACTATCGGCTTGCGGTTCGGCCAGTCATTCTGAGGAATTGTCCGGGTTTCTGAGCGGAAGATTTTCCCTCCTCCTTCCGCATCGATACTGGCTGGCCATCGACAATGATGGCCAGCCCATTTTTTGTCAGACACCCAGCCCGTTCAGCTTGGCCATCCGCCCCAGCACATCCAGTCCCTGCATGTTGAGGAAGTGCAGGATGTCGATAAAAATCCAGTTTTCCGCCAGCTTGCCATCTTCGTGGCGATACATGTCGACAACCCGCATGTCGGCGGGGCCGGGGCCAGCTGTCATGCCGAGGTAGTTGCCCGCATTCAGCAAGGTCAAATTGGCCCAGCCAAAGAAGCCGCCGAAATTACCCTCGGCGAGACGGCACAGATGGCCGTTGAACCGATAGCCTTTGGAAAGCGCCTCGTCGAAGGGGATGCAGTGCTGCTTGATATAGCGCTCGATCGTATAGCTCGCGCCGATCCCGGCGGGGCCCCACCAGATCATATCGTCGTTCCAGGCGCGCTGGAGGCGCGTTTCCTCATCGACGCCGTCGATACGGCTGCTAGGATTCATCAGCATGGCATTGATTGCCGCAAGTGTTGCTTCGCCTTGCGCGGGATCGGTCGGGCCGTAGTGCAGGCCCTCGTGGGTTGCGGGGCCGGGCTGGACAAGGTGCGCGCCGGTCTGCGGCGGCAGCGGATTCTGCCCCGCCTGCATCATCAGGTGAAGGATGTCGAAATGCATACAGGTTTCGACGATCCTGCCATCGACGACATGGTTGAATTCGACGAAGCGGAGCATCACAATTTTGAAGGTCGGGCGGATCCCCAACCAAGGCTTATCGAAATTGGCCATCAGGTGGCCCATCTGGATCACCCAGCGGCCCTGAAAACCATCCATTTCGTTAAATCCCGCGATGAAGATGTCCGATCGGCGCTGGATACGCGTCATGGCCTTCATGAACGGCGCCCAGAAGATGCGCGCTACGTCTTCGGGGCCGTGCAGTTCGTGAAACGGATGCATTCCACGCCAGTGCCAGTCAGGCGCGCAGTAGCGCTTGAGCACTTCGGTGATGGTATCCGGCGAAGCCTCGGCGATATCAGCGTGATAGCGCCGGACCAGATCTTTCTCAGCCTGAAAATCGGACATTCGGTTTAACTTCCTTGCTCTAAGTGCGCCTAAAACAAGACTCCTCTTGCTCTTGAGTGCAAGCGGTTGCAATAGGCTTGCGTGCAATTTCCTTCGGAGACGACGATGACTGAATTGTCAGGCCTGCCATTCACCCTGCCGGAGCGGCCATTGGTGACCAAAATCCGCAAATGCGATACGCGCACGCTTAATATACCGGGGCCGATGCGCACCCAGCCTATGCGCGGGTTCGAAGATCAATTCACCGACATCGTCGATTATATCGTGCGGATCACCAACCAGATCTGGCCGGAGCGCCAGGTCGGCCGAATCTACGACACCTACGACGCCAACTGCGTGGTCTACTCCGCCACGGGCACCGTCCATTCGGTCGAAGAAGTCGTCGCCGCTACTACCGCGACAATCAATGCCGCGCCCGACGGCGAATCGCACCACCTCAATGTGGCGTGGAGCGGGAATGAGGACGATGGCTTTTATACCTCGCACCTCGGCTTCAGCCTTTCGACCAATCTGGGTGCGAGCGCCTATGGCCCGGCGACTGGTCGGCGGATCGGGCGGTTTTTCATCGCCGATTGCGTCAGTCAGGCAAACCTTATCCATACCGAGTGGTTGATGCGCGATAACGGTGCGGCAGTGCGCCAGATGGGTTTCGATATGCACGAGGTTGCACAGCGACTTGCAGGGGCGGATTTTCGCGAGGAGCGCATCGTCGTGGCGCCCACGCGGCTTGATGGTCAGTCTCCGCGGACTATGCATGGTGGCGCTGTCGAAACGGTGGAAGATTGGGCTGAGCGGCATTTTAACGATATCTGGAACATGCGCCGTTTCGATCTGGTTACGCGCGACTATGCACCCCAGGTCATCGCTCATTGGTGCAGCGGGCGCATTGCGCATGGTCTGCGCAATTTGCAGGCTCTGATTATCGCATTGTTGGCCAGTGTGCCGAATGGTTCGGTCCGGGTCGAGCATGTCAGCTGGTCAGAAGAGACTGACGGCGTGATCGTTGCTGTGCGCTGGACGCTAGAGGGCGCGACTGCGCCCGGCGGGCTACTCGGTGATGCTCCGGCTGGCGGAACGGTCGCGATTATGGGGGCCAGCCATTTCCGCTTTGTCGGCGGTCTGGTCGTCGAGGAATGGACCATATTCGACGAGGTCGGAGCGCTGGTGCAGGCCTATCGCGGCTGAGGATTGGAACCATGCGTGCGGGGCGCCACGGCGCACTTGCGCTGCTTATGGTGGCGCAGTTTTTCTACGCCTGGGGCTGGTCGACCGCTGACGTGCTGCGCCCGCAGGTGCAAGATGCGCTTGGTCTGACGCTCGCCCAAGTCGGCGCGGGCTATTCGGCGCAGGTTATCGGGACAGTCATTGGGGCCTGGCTGCTCTCGCATCTGGCCCGCCGCTCTGGCACAGCAGTGGCGATGGCGGTGATGATGGCGGGCGGGGGCATTTCGGTGGTGGCAGTGGCATTTGTCACCGACCTTGTACCGTTCATCGCCGCGCGGCTGGCCTACGGCTTCTTTGCCGGGGGTATCTTCCCGGTGACCGTCGCTGTTTATTTCTCGCTTTACGCGCCGCATGCCCGGGGCCGAGTCGCCAGCCTGATCGATGCCTGCTTTTATGGGGCGGTGATTGCCATGGGAATTGCCCTGGCTCGGATCGACCCTGATAACTGGCGCTTGATGCTGTGGATGGGCGGGCTGCCTGCAATCGTTTTGGCACCCTTGGCGTTGGTATTGATCCCGGCGGCCGGGAGCATGACCAGCGAAGTTGCTCCCCGGCAAGGCGGCCTCTTGCGGGCCGATGTGCGCGGGCGGACCATCGCGCTGGTGGCTTTGATGGGGGCCAATGCATTTGGTTACCAGTGCTTTATAGGCTGGCTGACAACCTATCTCAAGGACGTGCGCCAGTTTGACATTGAAGGCGTGGGAACTGTCATCGCCACACTTTACACGGTCAATGCCGCATCGACGTTTCTGTGGGGCTGGCTGGTCGATCACTATGGCCGCCGCATCGGCGCATTCGGACCCCTCCTTTGCGCAACTGCGATTGGGCTGGTGCTGAGCGTGAAATTAGCGCCCGAGGCAACCGGGCTTCTGGCTGCGCTCTATGGCGTGGGCTTCGCCGCAACTGTGTGCCTCGGCCCCTGGATAGCCGAATTATTTCCGCCTGAATTACGCCTTGAGGCAACGTCCCTGTTTCAATGGGGACGGCTTGTAAGCCTGTTCACCCCGCTTATCACTGGGGCATTGGCACAAGTCACGGGCCTTGTTCCGGCGATGGCGCTGGGGATTGCGGCGTTCCTGCTCTCGGCGCTGATCTGGCGTGCCTTGCCCGAGACGCTCATGCGCGCAAAAACCGGCTGACCGAATAGGGTGCGGGGTCGATATGCGGCTTTGCCCCCGTCACCAGCTCGGCGATCAGCCGGGCGGTCGACGGCGCACCGATCATGCCGTCGTGGCCATGGCCCAGTGCGGCGAATAACCAGGGAAATCTCGGCATGCGGTCGATCAGGGCGATGCTGTCGGGAAGCGACGAGCGGTGTCCCATCCACACCCGCCGCGTCTCCGCCTCGATCCCTGGAAAGAGTTCGTCCAGATGGCGGCGCAGCCCCAATGCGCGCCGCTCGTCTGGGGGTGCGGCGAGCCCTGCGATCTCGACCGTCCCTGCCAGCCGCAACCCTTCAGCCATCGGGGTTATCGCCACGCCGCGTGCTTTGTAAATGATCGGTATTGCAATCGGCATCGAGGGCACCCCAAGCTGCAGATGATAGCCTCGCTCGGTTTCCAGTGGGATGGCGAGCCGCAGTGGATCGAGCAGTGCGCGTGACCAGGCCCCGGCGGCGATGATGACGGCCGCGGCTTTGGTGTTCGCTACGCTGGTCAACAGCATGCCGCTTTGGCCCTGCGGGATCAGCTTCATCACCCGCTCACGCCGCATCACGCCGCCATTTTCGCAAAATCGGCCAAACAGTGCTGCGACCAACTGGTCGGGGGCCAGAGTATATCCATTATTGGGAAACAGCAGCCCGCGCGTCGCGACCGGACCAATGCCGGGAAACAATTCGCGCAAGCGGCCTGCGTCGAGCACTTCGGCTTCTAGGCCAATCATAGCGCGCATTTCCTCGGCGAGGCGCTCCTCGGGACCGGGCCGAGCCTCGCGCGGCAGCACCACGCCGCCGGAGCAATGTAGCAGACGGGCGTGATCATTTTTGCCGAGAAGCGTGAGATATCCCTCGAATGTATTGCGATAAAGCGCGTGTAGTGCGGGCACTGCGCGTCGCACCTGCGCGGCGCGGCTCGCCCAGACCCAGCGGAGCAACCAGGGGGCAGCGCGCAGCGCATAGCCGGGCCGTACCCGCACCGGGCCGTGTGGATCGCGCAGCCAGCGCGGCACGTGGCGGATCATCCCTGGCATGGCCACCGGCAGATGTGCATCGCCATTGATCAGCCCTGCCGTACCGAAACTGGCGCCGCCAGCGACTCCGCGATCATCGAACACGGTAACCCGGCGTCCGGCCTGTTGCAGCGCCACTGCGCAGGCTAGGCCGATCACTCCGGCACCGATCACAGCGACATCAATCGCGTCTGTACTGCCTGCAATTTCACTCTTCGAGGGCATTGTGGTTGCATCCCCTTGCAATGACATGCAACCTAGCGAAGGAAAGGTCGGTTTGCCATGCCTCAACTATCAAATATCGCCGCCGGATTGCCCGCGAGCGGCATCCGCGAAATTACCGAGCTCGCGCTGGTGCGTCCCGGCGCGTTACGGCTGGAAATCGGCGAACCTTGCTTCGCAACTCCGCCCCATATCGTCGAGGCTGCAGCCAAGGCGGCGCGCGACGGATTTACCCGCTACACCGCCGGGCCGGGCATCACGCCGCTCCGTGAGGCGATTTCGGCCAAGCTCGCGCGGATCAACGGGCTGGATGTTCCGGCGGAGCGGGTGATCGTCACGCATGGGGCGATGTCAGGCTTGTTGACCAGCTTTGCCGCGGTCCTCGAACCGGGCGATGAAGTGGTGTTGCCCGATCCTGGCTGGCCCAACTGGGAAATGATGATTCGTCTCCTGGGGGCAGTTCCTCGCCGCTATGCCCTCAGCGCGGCAGCTGGGTTTGCCCCTGATCTGGCGGCGGTTGAGGCCGCGATTGGACCGCGCACGCGCGCAATAGTAGTCAACTCCCCGTCGAACCCCACCGGTGCGGTCTATCAAGCCGCCGTGCTCGAGCAATTCGTCGAGCTAGCCCGGCGGCACGATCTGTGGCTGGTTTCGGATGAATGTTACGACGAAATCTGCTTCGATGTGCCGCATGTCAGCACCGCGCGGTTTGACAGCGACGGGCGGGTGATCAGCGTATTCAGTTGTTCCAAGACCTATGCGATGACGGGCTGGCGGGTTGGCTATGTCGCTGCGCCGCCTGCACTGGCAGGCACGCTGGCCAAACTGCAACAGCCGGTGCTCGCCAGTGTTTGCGCAGTCTCGCAAATGGCGGCGCTGGCGGCTCTAACCGGACCGCAGGACTGCGTTTCGGCCATGCGCGATCATTATCGCGCGCGGCGCGATCAGGCCATGGCAATGCTCGCCGCTCGGGGAATTGCAGGATACCAGCCGCATGGTGCGTTTTATCTGATACTGGACGTGGGGCGCGAAAGCGGCCGATTCGCCCGCAATCTGCTTGATAGGAGCAACGTGGCGGTGGCCCCCGGATCAGCATTCGGCGACGCGGCTCGCGATCATGTCCGCATCGCCTTGTGCGTGGAGGCGAATGTGCTCACACAAGGTCTCTCTGCGGTGTTGGACAGCCTGTGAGGTTTTATCCGGCTTCGCCAGGCTGCACCGGCCGGTGATGAACAAGCGAGAAGCGCGCAAGCCAATCCGCTGGCAAGGGATTCCCGAGCGCGATGTCGGCAATCCGTTCGCCAAGCACCGGTCCGAACTTGAAGGCGTGCCCTGAGCCGCCACCGGCAAGCACGAAGCGTGGATCGTCGGGGTGGGTATCGATGATGAAGTGCTCGTTCGCCGTGTTTTCCAGTTGCCCGACGTAGGTCGATAGGATTGGAGCATCCGCCAGCAAGGGTATCCGTGCGGTAAGGTAGGCCCGTGCGGCATTCGCCATAGCCGGACTGGCGGGGCCGGGGTCGGCGTCAGGGTCGAGCGGGGTGTGGCGCATCGGC
This sequence comes from Novosphingobium sp., assembly GCA_031428495.1. Classification (GTDB taxonomy): domain Bacteria; phylum Pseudomonadota; class Alphaproteobacteria; order Sphingomonadales; family Sphingomonadaceae; genus Novosphingobium. Next base: position 22,416 of record JANPPM010000303.1, on the reverse strand, counting down.
GGGGCTACTTTCAGGCCCCCGCCGATATCGGACGAAGTCCAGCCGTCATGGTCAGCCAGATTGGGGAGGTTCTCCCAATTGAAGCGCTTGTCGCCGGTCGGAGCACCGAAAAAGAACAGCTCGCGGCGCGGGGTGCGCATTAGCGGACCGATCAGATCGGGAAAGATCTTGGGGAGCCATGGCCCCGTAGCGACGACAATGCGGCCTGCCTCAAGTCGGCGGCCATTGATAGTGCAGGCCAGCCTGCTTCCTTCGCCGCTGATCGAGACGCGGCCTTGCTCAATTGATCCCCCCAATAGACGCAGCCGCGCGGCGACTAATTGCAAGGCCCTGCTCGCAAGCAGAACCCCGGCCTTTGGTTCGTAAAACAGTCGCTCTTCCACACCATACTTCAGTAAGGGCCAACGCCGCATTATTTCCGCGCCGTCGAGCATTTCGCAGGGCTGCTGGCAGCTAGCGAAAATCCCGGCCTGCACTTCGAGCAGTGCCGAATCGAGGCTGCGCAAGGCGCCGGACTGGTACAAAAGGCGCTGGCCCAGCTCGGCCCCGCGCTTCTCCCAGGCGGCCAAAGCCTCAAACGCCAGGCGTGTGTAAAACGCATCCTCGCCATAGGCTGCGCGGATGTTGCGGCTGGCGCCGCCACTCGACGCCCTTACGTTCCCGACCTCGCGCATGTCGATCACTGTTACACGCGCACCGCGCTCAGCTGCGGCAAGCGCGGTCCACATGCCAAATGCTCCGGCGCCGATGATGGCAATGTCGGGAGCGGTCTTACTGGTCATATCGCGCTATTCGCAGGGCAGTGTGTTTCATTGCGAACGACGACCTGCCGCGCTAGGTAGCCAGTGATGATGAATGCACCCGCCTTGCAAGGCTTTTCAAATGGTCGCCAGTCCGCATGAGCGCGCGAAAAAAGCCCGATAAGCCTGTTCTGACCAAGCCAACGGTCACGCGCGGATCGCGCATGCGGGTCAACTCTCAGGATGTTGCGCGCGCTGCGGGAGTTTCGCCCTCGGCCGTCTCGCGTGCTTTCACCCCCGGAGCAAGCGTTGCGCCGGAGAAAAAAGCCAGGATCCTCGCCGCTGCCCGCGAGATGGGCTATCGCCCCAATGTCATGGCGCGGGCGATCGCCAAGGGGCGCTCTAACGTGGTCGGACTGATTATGTTCAGCGAGACCAACCGGGATCATCCCGAAGTGCTGCTTGCGCTGTCGCGCGCCTTTTCGGCGCAAGGAGTGCGGGTCATGCTGTTTATCGTCGAGCATAGCGACGAGATGGAGGGCGTAGTGGACAATGTTTTGTCCTATCAGCTCGACGGCGTGATCGCAGCCGCGCCGATCCCGCCTGCCGATCTCGCGACACTGGAACAGGCGGAAGTTCCGGTGATTTTCTATAACCGGCCCGGGACCCAGCGCTGCGCATCGGTAAGCTGCGATCATTCGGCGGCGGGGCGTGCAATAGCTGCGCATCTTGTCGAACTGGGGCACCGATCCTTTGCGCTTGTCAACGCGCAGGATTCGTATGTCGCTGCTGCGCGGATGCGCGGGGTGCGCGAAGAACTTGAACTTGCCGGGGCTGAGGTTGTGGCCGAAACCGATGGCGACTTCGCCTATGCAGAGGGCTTCAGCGCCGTTGAGAGCTGGATTGCGGAGGGGCTGGATGGATTCACAGCGCTCATCGCGGCAAACGATTTGATGGCAATCGGTGCGCACGACGCGCTCATTGCAACCAAGCGTCAGGCGCTGGAAGATGTCGTTGTTGCCGGGTTTGACGGGGTCGATGCGTCGCGCTGGCAGAGCCACCGGATAGCCTCGGTACGCCAACCGATTGAGCAAATGGCTGAAGCGGTAACCGAGATGCTGCTGAAGCGGCTGGACGACGAGAAACTCGCAGCCGAATATCGCCTGTTCGCGGGGCAACTTCAGCCCGCGACCCGGCGCGATTGAACGGCAGGACAACAGGCTGTTGCCGACCGGGTTAATCTGCGGTCCAGCCACCGTCGACCACCAGGCTAGTGCCGGTTACAAGTGATGAGGCATCGCTGGCCAGATAGACCACTGCTCCCATCACGTCTTCGACCTGCCCAAGTCGGCCCAGCTTGATTTTGCCCAGTACCGCAGCCTTGAACTCCGCGTCCTCGAAGAAGGGCCGCGTCATCGGTGACTCGATGAAGGTCGGGGCAATCGTGTTTGAACGGATGCCATGAGTCGCAAGGTCGAGTGCAAAGGCTTTGCTCATACCTTCCAGCCCCCATTTGGACGCGCAATAGAGCGAGCGGTTGACACCGCCGACATGGCCCATTTGCGAACCCATGTGGATCATGCTCCCGCGCCGGCCCTCGGCGATCATCTGGCGAGCACAGGACTGGGCCACGAAAAAGGCCGATTTGACGTTGAGGCCCAGCACTGCGTCGTAGTCGTCCTCGCTCACCTCCCACATTGGTTTGGGGCGGTTGATTCCGGCATTGTTGACGAGCACGTCGAAGGCGGGCCGGTCTGTGAAGAACCCGGCAACGGCAGCAAGGTCTGACACGTCCAGCTGAATCGCCTGCGCGCTCCCGCTTATTTCATGAGCTGCCGCTTCGATTTCGCTCGCGGACCGTGCGACCAGGGTAACCTGCGCCCCGGCCTCGGCCAGTGCCGCAGCGGCGGCCAAACCAATACCGCGCCCGGCACCCGTGACGACCGCGCGTCTGCCTTCAAGTCCAAAGCTAGGCGTTCGCGGCAGAGTCATTCTGCTGTGACCGGATGCAGCGGCGCAGCTGCACCGGCATAGGGAACATCGCGTCCGCCATAGCGCCGCACTCGCAGATTGGCCTGTTCGCCATGTCCGGCAAACCCTTCCAGCGCGCACAATCGGCTGCAATATTCGCCGATCAAAGCCGAGGCCTCGTCCGTCAGGACCTGTTGATAAGTGTGGGTTTTAAGAAATTTTCCGACCCATAGGCCACCGGTGTAACGCCCAGCCTTTCGGGTGGGAAGGGTGTGATTGGTGCCGATAACCTTGTCTCCGAACGACACATTGGTGCGCGGGCCAAGGAACAAGGCGCCGTAGTTGACCAGCCGTCCCAGGAACCAGTCGGGATCGCGGGTCATGACCTGGACATGCTCGCTAACAATGCTGTCGGATACTTTGGCCATGTCCTCATCATCATCGCACAGAATGACCTCGCCCCAATTTTCCCATGCAACGCGCGCAATTCCGGCGGTGGGTAGTATGGTAAGCAGCCGATCCACTTCACGCATGGTTTCTTCGGCCAGTTTGCGCGATGTCGTGACCAGAATTGCGGGTGAGTCGGGGCCATGTTCCGCCTGCCCAAGCAGGTCGGTGGCGCACATTTCGCCGTCGACAGTCTCGTCGGCAATGACCATGGTTTCCGTTGGTCCGGCGAACAGATCGATGCCGACCCGGCCAAACAGTTGACGCTTCGCCTCGGCAACAAATGCATTTCCCGGACCCACGAGTATGTCGACCGGATCAATGCTCGCGGTTCCCAGTGCCATGGCACCGATTGCCTGAATTCCGCCAAGGCAATAGATCTCGTCCGCCCCGGCCATGGCCTGCGCGGCGACGATTGCGCGTGCCAACTGCCCCTCGAATGGCGGCGCGCAGGTGATTACGCGTGGAACTCCGGCAACCTTGGCAGTGATCACGCTCATGTGTGCAGACGCAAGCAGCGGGTATTTGCCGCCGGGGACATAGCAACCTGCGTTCTGCACAGGGATTGTCTTATGGCCTAGAACCACGCCTGGCAGCGTCTCGACTTCGGTATCAGTGATCGTGGAACGCTGGATTTGCGCAAAATTGCGCACTTGTGTTTGCGCGAATTCAATATCGTGGATGTCCTGCGGGGTCAGCGACGCGATGCAGCTATCGATTTCAACTTGTGTCAGCCTGTAGCTTTCGCGGTCGAGGCCATCGAACTTAATGCTCAGCTCGCGCACCGCCGCGTCGCCACGCGCTTCGATATCAGCGAGTGTTGTTTCCACAGTCTGGCGGACCTTGGCGTCGATTGCCGCCTTCTGGTCGGACATTGCGCCACGCTTAAGCCACTCAGCCATTGTCAAAGCTCCTGCAGGTTGCGGCAAATGTCTATGTGCCGCAAATCGTCTATCACTCTTATATTGACTGCGAATGCAATTCGCTGCAAGTCTAGATCGTATGGAAAATATTTCGACCCCGCGGGACTGGACAACAGAGGCGATGGAGCGGCGCGTTGTGCGCTATTCCGACCTCAAGCCATGCTTTAATGCTTTCATCGACACGCGAAGCCCTGGAAGCGAGGCGAAAGAGAACTTCACCATCATCGGCCCGGGTGTTTCGGAGAACCCCGAGCAGCATGTCCACATCGCCGAGCCGCATGGCTTCAATATTGGCGGAGCGCGACAGCCGCCCGCATGCGTCAATTCACAACATAGCCACGATACGGCAGAGGTGTTTGTCGTTCATACTGGGACCTGGCGTTTCGATATCGGCGAGCATGGCGATGATGCGCAGGTGATCTGCCAACCCGGTGACGTCATTTCACTGCCGACTGGTATGTTTCGAGGCTTCACCAACGTTGGCGAAGATCTGGGATTCCTGTGGGCTGTGCTTGGAGGAGACGATCCGGGCCGGGTGCTCTGGGCACCTGAAGTGTTCGATATGGCGAAGGATTATGGGCTTATTCTGCTCGAAAGTGGTCAACTGATCGATACCCTGGCGGGGCAGAGCATTCCCGCCGATCTCGCGCCTATGCCGCGGACAACGCCTGAACAGGTTGCAGCGCTGAATGTGCCGAAAGCGGCAGAGGCAGAAGCGCTCGTCTGGCGTTGCGATAACAGCGCTGGAATAGCCGCGATCATTGCACCCGGTGCGCCGCTGGGCTGGACTCATCCCTTCATGCTGGATCGCCTGACCAATCCAAACCATCGGTTCAAACCCGAAACTCCCGAAGTCATTTTCGTACATAAGGGTACCGCCAAATTAGCATGGAATGGCGGTACACTTACGCTGGGGGCGGGTGACACCATAACCATTCCTGTGGGACTGAAGCGGACGATTTCAGGTGAAGCTGTGGTCTACCGTGTGCAAGGGGTGACTTGAGCGCCGAGAGGAGTGGCTTAGTCGAGATGTTGCGACGTCGAACGATTTTGTGCGGCGAGCGGCCGCACCAGTATGCCAGGGCTGGCCGATGCGCCCGACGGTAATGCTTATTCCCGGCAACATGTGTGATGAAAGGCTGTGGGATGGCGGAAGGAGGGCATTACGCCGCGCTCTAACTGAACAAGGGCTCGCGATCATCGACGCGGATACGACGCGGGATGCGACCATTCCTGCTATGGCGCGGCGCGCTCTTGCTGATTGCAAAGGTCCGATTTTGCCGGTTGGATTCTCGATGGGCGCAATTGTTGCACTCGCAATGGCCGACCAAGAGCCTGACCGCATTCCCGGCATGGCGCTGTTTGGCCTCAATGCCGGCCCCGACCTCGCTGAACGCTCCGCAGCGCGGCTGCGCCATCAGGCCGAAGTGCGTGAGGGTGGGCTTGAACGGGTCATCGTCGAGGAGTTGAAACCCAACTATCTCGCCGATGCCAATCGTCACGACACAGCCCTTTTGGTTTTGCTACGCGACATGGGCATGGCGCTGGGTCGCGAAGTTTTCTTGGCTCAGAGCGAGGCCTTGCGCACCCGCACCGATCTGCGCCCGGTGCTGGACTCTACGAGCGTGCCTGTCCTGCTCGGCTGCGGTGACGAAGATGACCTGTGTTCGCCCGCCTGGCATCGCGACTGGGCGGCACGTGCAGCCGATGCTCGCCTGACCGTCTTTGCCGGGGCAGGGCACATGCTGCCGCTCGAAGCACCGCAGACATTTGCCGACATCTTGGTTGCATGGATTGAAGAGAGGATACTAGCATGACTGACCATATATTGACCACGCATGTCGGATCGCTGCCGCGCTCGCAGGCCGTGACCGATCTGATATTTGCCGCCGAACGCGGCGATCTGGTCGATAAGGCGGAATTCGACGCCGTTATCGGCTCGGCGGTCGATGCAGCCGTGGCAAAGCAGGTGGCAGCGGGCGTTGATCTGGTGAGCGACGGCGAAATGTCTAAGATATCCTATGCGACCTATATCAAGGACCGGATCACAGGTTTCGACGGTGACAGCCCGCGCATTCCCCCCGCCGATCTCGAAGACTTCCCTGCCTTCATGGGCCGTCAGAATTCGAGCGGCGGGACACCCAGTTATCGTCGTCCCAAATGTGTTGGCCCGGTTGCGCCAAAATCACTTGCGCCGCTCGACGACGATCTGCGACACATGCGCCAAGCCCTGGCAAAACACCGCCCCGCAGGCGGCTTCATGAATGCTGCCTCGCCGGGAGTCATCGCGCTGTTCCAGCCCAATGAATTCTATCCAACGCAAGATGCCTATCTTGAGGCGCTGGCTGAGGCAATGCGGCCCGAATACGAGGCGATTGTTGCATCCGGTCTGATCCTTCAGCTAGACTCGCCCGACCTCGGCCTCGGGCGGCACATGATGTACAAGGGGCGCAGCGATAGCGACTATCTCGGGCTGATCGGGATACATGTCGACGTCCTCAATCATGCACTGCGCAATGTCTCCCCGGACCGCGTGCGGATGCACGTTTGCTGGGGTAATTACGAAGGGCCGCACACCCACGATGTCGAAATGGGCGTCATCCTGCCCACCCTAATGAGGGCGCGGCCCTCAGGACTGCTGTTTGAAACCTCCAACCCGCGCCACCAGCATGACTGGAACTTTTTCGCGGAGATGATCGATTTGATCCCTGAGGAGAAAATCCTCATCCCAGGCGTTATCGATTCAACGACCAATTTCGTTGAGCATCCGCGCGTTGTGCAGGAGCGGATTGAGCGTTTCGCCGGTATCGTCGGGCGTGAGCGGGTTATCGCGGGGACTGATTGCGGCTTCTCCACTTTTGCCGGCTTCGGCGCGGTTGACCCTGATATTGTCTATGCCAAACTGGCAGCATTGGCGGAAGGCGCGGCACTGGCCAGCGCGCGGCTCTGGAAAGCGGCAGCATGACTTTCCGCGATCGTCTGCGCAGCGGCGAATTGTTGGCCGCTACTTGGGTCAAGACTCCACATATGCATGTTATCGAGGTTTTGGCGCTTTCGCCTCTCGATTTGCTGGTTCTCGATGCAGAGCACGCACCGTTTGGGCGGCAGGAGCTCGACGCTTGTATCCTGGCGGCACGCGCTGGCGGCAAGCCAGTGCTTGTCCGACCGGCGAGCGCCGCTCACGAACAATTGCTCCAGGCATTGGATAGCGGCGCGAGCGGGGTCATCGTTCCTCACATTCGCTCGGCCGCTGAGGCGCGCGACCTGGTCCGCGCCTGCCACTATGGCCCAGGCGGGCGGGGATTTGCCGGAAGCACGCGGGCGGCTGCCTATTCGACACTTGGCATGGTCAGGCACCACGCGGCAGCGAGGGATATTGCCGTGGTGGCCCAGATCGAGGATGCCGAGGCTATTGATGAGATCGAGGCGATCGCCATGGTCGAAGGGATCGACGCGCTGTTCATCGGGCGAGCCGACCTGACTATATCATTGGGTGAGACCAATTCGGACGCACCGCAAGTCATCGCCGCAGTTGAGCGCATTTGCACCGCTGGCCGCGCCGCTGGCCGCGCGATCGGCATGTTCCTCGCCCGGCCTGGCGATGTCCCGCAATGGCGCGAGAAAGGTGCCAGCCTGTTTGTACTACAGTCAGATCAGGAGTTCTTGCTCACAGGCGCGAGCGCGTTGGTCAAAACAATCAAGGGCAGCACAGCATGACATCCTCGCCGATGTAAGGATATCATGCCGGTGCCGGTGCGGTTATCCGGTCAAAACCGGTAACCAGCTTTGATGCCCCATGTCCGCGGAGCCGCATAGCTTCCGCTGAACCCGCCGCCGCTCGCCACAGTGACACGGCCGATCGTCGCCTCGTCCTCAAGGTTTTCAACGAAAGCTTGCAGCGTTAGATTCTTGTTCGCCGTGCGATAGGTCAGTCGAAGTTCGGTCTTGGTGTATGACCCTTGCAGGTAGTTTGGCATCGCCCGCGACAGCAGATAGCTGCCGCTGAACAGCGTCTGCACTTCTGGGGTCAGCGTGCCGCTATCACCAAGGTCGATCTCGTACGACAACCCAAACTGCGCCGAGATGTCCGGCGTGTTCTGCACCCGCGTCGGGGTGTTATAGCCAAGCGCCTGAAACTGCGGCACCCCGCCGACGATGAGCTGCGCACCCGATGCATCGCGGATCGGCACGAACAGATCAGGGTTGCTGACCGGGTTCGGCAGAATCCCGCCGAGATAGCCCAGTTGCACTTCCGGCCGCGTGGTGCAGGTGCCGCCGGGCGCGACGATGCCGCAGATGCCATTGTTGGTCACGGTGACAGGGAACGGATCGTCACGTGCATGCAGATAGTTGACCGAGAGGTTCAGCTTCAGTTTCGAGGTGGGGAAGGCGACGATCGACAGGTCGATGCCCGGTGATTTGTTTTTCGCGCCATTGCTGAGCAGCGTGATCACGCTGTTGGCAAGCAGCGGGTTGGGGAAGCTCGTCTGGACCTGAAGATCGGTGTAGATGTTGTAGAATGCGGCCAGGTTGAACTGGACGCGGCGGTCGAAGAAAGTTCCTTTCAGGCCGGCTTCGTATGCCTGTACGCCTTCAGTGTCATAGGGAGGCAGGGGCTGTCCGGCGGTGTTCGAGATCGGTGAATAGCTGAACCCGCCAGCATGCTTGCCGGTCGAAAAGCTTGCATAGACCATCACGTCGTCGTTAATTTTGTAGTCGACGGCGGCGCGGTAGGTGAAATACTTGAAGGTCTTCTGCCCGCACCGCGTGGTCAGGGCATTGGCAATTGCGGCGGCCGATGCGGTCGATGACGGATCAGCCGCGGTTACGCCATCGCAAGTCCGGTTGAATTCAAGACTTGGCTGGTAGACCAGATAGCCGCCGCCAAGGGCAAGTCCGGGCGTGGCGAGTGCAGAGCGCAGGTCCTTCTTGTCGATTGTATAGCGCAAGCCGCCGGTGACTGTCAGCCGGTCGTCGAAGGTGTAGGAAACCTGACCGTAGAGCGCATAGCTGATGTTCTTGGCCCAAGAGAGCGGGTTGAACGCATCGCTGGCATTCGGCGTAATGAAAGCGGTTGAGGGCGGATTGATCACGCTGCCGCCCGAGCTTGGATAGGCGGTGAAGTTGCTGCCGAAATAAAGCGGATAATTCCCGGTTCCCGGCGTATTCGCCAGCGCGGCTGCGGTGGAATAATTGCGCGTACGCACCGAGAGGAAGCCGTCGGGTACTTCGTCGTTGAGGTAATAGCCGCCCACCGTGTAGTTGAACGGGCTGTCGCCGCGTGACTGCACCTGCAGTTCCTGGCTGAACGCCCTGTCTTGTGTCAGGAAGTAGCCGATGCCGTAATTGGCTGGCGTGCCGTCATTGTCAGTGCTGCGGTTGGCATCGAAGTGGTTGTAGCCGGTGATCGAGCGCAGCCGGACATTGTCGCTGATGTCATAATTGATCACCATCGAGACCTGGGTCGATTTGATCCGCTGCTCCGAGGGCGCATCATTGAGCACCGCATAAGGTCCGACAATCGGATAGCCCAGATCGAGCGGCACGCCGTTGATCGTGGTGTCGATCAGCCCGTCGCGGAACGTCGCAAAGGGGAAGTACTGACCCTGGAACGTCCGTCCGTTGTATCCGTTGGGAAAGGTAAAGGTCGCACCGCCGACGTTGAGTGTGCCCCCAGGCGCGGTGACCAGCGCGGGATCGACGAACTGGCCGAGTGCCTTGGCGTTGAACGTGCCGTTGCCCTTGCTGTCATCGCTCCAGTGCGACGCGCGCAAAATGACTTCGATGTTTCCGCCCGGAGGGGCCCAGCGCAGCGAGCCGCGCAGATAGAAGTGGTTCTTGTCATCCTGATCGGCAAAACCGGGCGCGGTCACGCTCTTGATGATGCCGTCACGGCGTTCGTAGTTGCCCGCGAAGCGGACCGCTAGGCTCTCGCTTACCGGCAGGTTGATATAACCATCGAACATTACCCGGTTGTAAGAGCCGTAGAGCGCAGTTAGGCCGCCCTCAAACGTGTCGTTTGGCTTGGCGGTCGAAATTGCGATATTGCCGCCATAGCTATTGCGGCCAAAGAGCGTTCCTTGCGGACCTTTCTGTACTTCCACGCGCTCGAGATCGACGAACGGCACGCTCGTCATTGAGGTGCGCGACTGATAGATTTCATCGATGTAAAAGCCAACGCGCGGGTCGGCATTGCCTTGGATCGATTCGGTGAAGATGCCGCGAATGGCCGGACGGGGATCGGCGCCCGAGCGACCAAGGCGCAGACCGGGTGCCAGCTGTTCAAGCCGCGATGCGTCGGTAATACCAGCGTCCTTGATTGTCTCGGCGCCGATCGCAACGATCGACAAGGGCACATCCTGGAGCGATTCTTCGCGGCGTTGCGCGGTAACGATGATGTCTGTTACGCCGGTTTCATCTGCTACCGAGTCAGCCGTGCTGGCCTGAGCCAGTGTAGGCGCGCTAAAGATCATGGGGCCGACGAAAGCCGCAGAAGCGAGCGCCAAAGCACGAAGCGATTGGCGATTTGTTACACCTAGAGTCATTAGTGCCCCCCTTTTTTCTGTCGAACTTGATGGATACTATACGCATTCGCAAGTTAATTGCAAGCGCAGTCAACTGCGAGTTTGTATTGGCTAGTGCAATAACCCAGAATGTTCCGATTCATGCACCTAAATAGCTAATTAAACTCCATAAATCGGACTTTCCTCTTTCTTGCATCCGCAAACAGGGAAATCGACAAAGTGTTGCCACCATTGCTTTAAAGAAAGCCCGTGCGAGCGGCGCGTCACACTGGATCGAACACAGCGGTCCGAGGGAGCGAGGGATCGACAAAAAACTGAAGGTCATGAAAAATGTCCATGCCCATTTGATGAACCATATGGGGCACATCTATCATCACCCAGTTGTCGATGATCTTGTTGTCGTTATCGAGCCGGTACCAATCGGCCACCCGCATCATAACCCTGCGGCCCGTCGGCGGCAGCCCTAGCCATTCGGGTCCGAGATGCGTGGCGTTGAGCGATGGCCAGCCCCCGGTAACCGCATAGCGCCCGTCGCCCATACGCACGTAATGGCCCGGCGCGTCCTCCGGACCTTCGTGATCGCGTACCCAGCCGGTACGGTCCGAAAAGCCTTGTAGGAAAAGCGCCCCGTGGAAATTGCGAAAGCCCCGGCGGCCGCGCATAGACCCGAGTCCGGCGGGACCATACCAGTTCATGTTTTTATGCCAGTGCGGGCTGTGGCGGTCGGGCGAGTTGGCCATGTTTTTGATTTCGGCCTGCGGGACCAGCCCCAATTGCATCTCACGAATGATCCGCAGCGATTCCGCACCCATAATCGGGTCATCGTCGAAGGCTGTTGCTCCAGTGTCGCAGGGCGGAAACGCCCATTGCTCGGGTGAGCCGGGCATCGGGCGGAATGGATAGTGGCCAGCCTGACGCATGACATCGACCAAATCGAGCAGGACATAAGCCTTGGCGATCTTGCCGTCGCGAACGATGCAATTGAAGCCAAACTTCATTGTGACCAGTCCGCGTGTCGGCGGAATGCCGACTAGCGGTGCATCGAAGGTCCCCATTATCTGGCCCCAGGTGCTGACCTGCTCGCGTCCTTCATATTCGCCGCCAATGATCAGCGCGATACGTTGTTCGTAATCGGGAAAGGCGTTGCGCAGTGGTTGCCAAAACTGGTTGAGCCCCGCCTCGTTGCCCAGCAACGTGTTGAACGGATGGAACACTTCCCAATGGCAATCGTCATGGCAATAGCGCGACAGCACCGAACGTGATTGCTCGGGCGGTTGGTCGGCGATTTCGGTTAGGAAGCGGGCTACGATGGCTTTGTTCTGGGCATGCACGGACATTGGACTATCCTATCCTTGGCGATCAGAGTGATGATTGAGATTCTGCAACGGCGCGTTCGGCACGGTCGACTTCCAGCGCCGCCCTGGTAGTGTCATACGAAGTGCGAGTAACGGCGACCATTGCGTAAAACACGCTTGCGATCAGGCCGGGAACTGTTGCGAGGATGAACACCGCGCCGACTCCCAGCACGATATGATGATCGACTTGCCCGGGCGTCGCCTTGGAGGGAAAGTCGATGAATACGAGCGCCCAGCCCGCGAGCATTGTACCAAGCGCGGAATCTATGCGCTGAAAGAACTGGCGTGCGGCGTAGAGGATACCTTCCTGACGCATGCCGGTCTTGAGCTCATTTTCGTCGGCGATGTCGGCCAGCAGTGAGCGGATCGTTGTTGTCAAAATGCTGTAAGGTGCGTGCTGTAGCAATGAAAAGGCGATCAGCATTGCCAACAGATAGGGCGTTTGCGGCGTCAGAATGCCGAAATAGCCCATGATTACCGGAACAGCCGGGCTGACCGTATAGACAAGACAAGCGACCGCACCGGTCCACCGCTTGTCAAAGCGCGCGTGCATCCGCTTGACGAAAAATGCGGCAAATATGTACCCGCACAGGCTACCGATGACGAACCAGGCTATGTCATCGTTCGACATTTCCCAAAAATACGTCATCTTATAAAGATAAAGGCCATTTCGCACGCCGGTCATGAGCGAAAAGAACAACAGGCCGAACAGCAGGATGACGTAATTGCGATTCCGGAGCGCGCGTAAGATGTCGCGCCAGAATTCGGCGAAGCTGAACTTCGGGGTCGAGGCCTTCGCTTGGCTGAGATAAGGAATGCGTGATCGCGTAGACCACGCTGCGTAGAAGCGTAAAACAAAAATTGTCACGGCAACCCAAAACGCGAATGCCGGGTAATTTGCCGGATTGAGCGCACCGTTGGCCTGCTGTTCGGTTGTCCGAAAGAAGAATTTGAGCGCAACGAAGGCAGCCAGAGAGTCGCCGATCCAGAGGAAGAAGGTGCTGTAGGCCATGACGCTCGAGCGTTCGAGATAGTCGTCTGAAAGTTCTGCGCCCAGTGCGAGGTGAGGGGCTTCATAAAGTGACATGGCCTGCTGGAAGAGAATGTAGAAAGCGCCCAGCCAGATGAGCAGTCCTGTTGGTCCAAGCCCTGCGGGAGGGCTAAACAAGGCGTAGAAGCACAGCGCGATTGGAGCAGCCGAGGCAAACATGAACGGATGCCGTCGCCCGAGGCGGGTTTTCACCCGGTCCGACCAGGAGCCCACCAGCGGCTCGAACACCGCGTTGACCATCAGGCCCGCCGACAATGCCGTTCCGACAAGCCCGGCCGATAATCCAAGCACCTGATTGTAGTAGAGCAGGAGGAACATGCTCGCTGCCTGAAACGAGATGGCCTCGGCGGTACTTCCCAAAGCAAATGACAGCTTTAGTCGACGCGTCAGTGGAGGTGCAGACAGTGCTCCATGCCGCAGGCTTGCGGCTGTCGAGGCGCCTGTTGCTAAGTTTTCGGCCACCCGCTTCCATGCTCCGGTTTATGCAACGACTACATTGCTGACAGAGTTTGCATTCGGATGCAACATCCGATGAGTTGCTGACGTTTCGGGAATCGCCTCACGTTGACGCAAGTCCAACAATGTTGCTGGAATTCTCGGAAAAGATCGGGCAGTCATCGAGTCATGCAGGAATTCAGACACACTTTGATCCGCAGTCGATGACAGAATCCAAGCCAACTACGTCGTATGATGTGGCGCAACGTGCAGGCGTGTCGCAATCGGCCGTGTCGCGGTGCTTTCGTCCCGGATCAAGCATTTCACCCAAAACTCGTGCGCGCGTTCTCGCTGCCGCACATGAGCTCGGCTATCACCCTAATGCCATGGCCTCGGGCCTGATTACCAAGCGATCAAACCTTGTCGCGGTGATGATCTCTAACCTGACCAACCTCTATTATCCGGAAGTACTCGCCGAAATCACCCGCCGCCTTTCGGATCACGGCATCAGCGTTCTGTTGGTCGCCTTGCAGGCTGAAAGCGAAGCAGATGCGATGCTCGATCAAGTTTGGCGCTACCGCGTCGATGGCGCGATCATTGCAGCGCAGGTGTCGCCAGAGCAATTGAGCTATTTTGCGCGAAGGCGGGTGCCGGTGGTGCTCTACAATCGCTTTGGTGAGGGCGGCAATGTCCCCAGCGTATGTTGCGATTCAATTGGCGGCGAGCGCCAGTTGGTCGATCAATTGGTAGGTGCCGGGCATCGCAAATTCGGGATTATCGCTGGGCCGGATGATTCTTATGTCAGCCAACAGCGCGTGAGCGGGGCACAACAGCGACTGAAAGAGCTGGGATGCGAAGCATTACTGGTCAAAGGCGCTTTTGATTATGATAGCGGGGATGCCGGGCTGCGTTCTTTGATGGCGATGACGGATGGCAAACTTGATGCGTTGATCTGCGCTAACGACCTTATGGCTATTGGTGCGATTGACTGCGCCCGCGCCAACTTTGGCATTGATGTCCCAAAGGATCTCTCCATTGTCGGCTTCGACGGAGTCGCGCCGGCGACGTGGGCCAGCTATCGCCTCTCGACGGTACGCCAGCCGGTGCGGCGGATGACCGAGGCCGCGGTTTCAATGTTGGTTGAGCGGATTGAAGATCCGGATCTTCCCCCCGAGGTGCGCACTTTTTCGGGAAAGCTGATCGAAGGGGCATCGGCGCGCCTGACACCCATCGCCTGAGGTTGCGGTGATCCGTGCCGTGCCGAAGCATGGACGGAGCCGGGCCATAGGCACCGGCGCATAAATTAGTATCAACCGGACAAGCGCAGCGCATTTGTACCGCCCCGACCTTGTTCTCCGGCGCCCTTGCATTCGGATGCATAGTCATGCATTCAAAGCTGAACGGGGAGAATGATCCTTGGCCGCTGAAAGTTCATCATCCGACTGGCTAAACGCTGCCGACCTTTCGTCCGCGCGGCGCTATGGAGCGCTGGGCTTCTTGCTCGTCGCTTATTTCTGCTATGCATGGTCGTGGAACACGGTTGATATTTTGCGACCCTATATCAAGTCGAGCCTGCAGCTGACGCTGACCCAATCGGGGTCGCTATACACGATCCAGTCGATTGGCGCGCTCATCGGCGCGGTGGTAATGGGACAGGTTGCCGACAAGATCGGACGGCGCAACGCCCTCAGCATCGCCATGATAGGTTTTGGCAGTGGCATCCTTTCCGCGATGATCGTCACCGATTATACCCAGCTTATCATTCAGCGTAGCTATCTCGGTTTTTTCATGGGGTCGATGTTTCCGATTGCGGTCGGCATTTACTCAGGCATTTTCGCGCGCGAAATGCGCGGCACGATCGCAGGCGTTGTTTTCTTCGTTTACAACATTGCGGTATCGGCGTTGGGATTTCTCTCAGCAGCAGCGTTCCGTGCGGGCTACGACTGGAAGGTGCTGCTGTGGATCGGCATCGTGCCACTTGGTCTGGCGCTCTTTGCCCCGCTGTTCATTCCCGACGACCGCAAGCTCGTGCCGATGGACGGGCTTGAAGGTGGCGAGACGCTAGCCAAGGCGAAGCTGCCGATCACCGAGCTGTTTGCACCCGCCGTCGTGCGTCAAACAATCCTGCTAGCGACGATGACCGGCCTCAATTTCTTCGCTTATCAGGCCTTCACAGGTTGGGCGACGACCTATCTCAAGACAATCCGAATGATCCCCGATACGGTGGTCGGCGACGTTCTGGGCTGGCAGTTTATCGGTGCGGCAGTAGGCGCCCTAATCTGGGGGAGGGTCTGCGACCGGTTTGGACGACGCGCCGGGGCATGGGGGTTTATTGTCGCGGCAGGGATTATCCCGATCTATCTGTTCGTGCCTATGGGCATGCGGCTGCTTGAGCTTACCGGATTTGCCTATGGAGTGATGCTTTCTTGCAGTGCGACCTGGGGGCCGTGGCTTTCGGAACTTTATCCTCCCCACCTGCGCTCAACCGCCGCATCGATTTTCAACTGGGGTCGGATCGTCAGCATGACGGCACCGCTGATCACCGCCCCGCTTGCCGAAGCGTTTGGGCTCGCACCTGTCATGTGCCTGGCCTCAGTCAGCTTCGTCGCCGCCGCGATGATCTGGCTGTCACTTCCCGAAACCCTCAAGCGCAGCGTATGATGATGTGGAACGATCTGCCCGAGGTTCGTTCACCATCAGGGCTCATGCTCGCCGACTTGCTGGAGGAAGGCCCGCGCCGCCAGAATTTGCCCGGCTACGAGCCGGTCTACCGCGATTTCGTCGACTACATCATCCGCTGTACCCACCGTATTTGGGAACAGAAAAATGTCGGTCTGTGCCGCACGCACTATGCCGCCGACTGCGCGATCCACACGCTCGCAGGGCCGGTAACTGGCGTCGAAGCGGTGGTCCAGAACACCATGACGACGCTGGGCGCGACCCCAGACCGGCGGCTGATCGGGGAAGACGTGATCTGGTCCGACGACGGCGAACAAGGTCTTTACAGCTCCCACCGGATAGTCAGCCGCTCGACACACATTGGCGACGACCCTTTGCTTGGCGGCGCAACCATGGTTGCGAATGGCGTAATGACCATCGCCGACTGCCTGTGCCGCGAAAACCGCATCGTCGAAGAATGGCTGGTCCGCGATAATTTGCGGGGGGTACTGCAGGTCGGCGGCGATCCCTTGGCCATCGCCTGCGCGCAGGCGGTATCAGATCAGGCGGGAGAACAGGCCCGGCATCATTGGCGCACCGACTGGATTGCCAGAACGCGCACTCAGGCGGATATCTCAATTCCAGAGGGCCACCCCGCCGCCATTCCCGCTGCAATGCTGGCCACAGCTTGGCGCGACGACATGTTCGGCGATGCCGCGGCTGCACTTTCGCCGGTGTGCGAGGTGCTTTGGCCCGCTAATCGCCACGGTTGGGGACGGGGTTACTGGATCGGGTGCCTTGCACAGATCCGCGGGGTATTACATGAAGTTGCCTATAGACTTGAGCACATTGCCGCGCGCCCTTTGCCGGGCGGCGATGTAGCGGTTGCTCTGCGCTGGGCAGTGGCAGGCACGCACGGCGGCATTGGTATCTGGGGCCCGCCGGCGGGCCGCGAAATACTAATATGTGCAGTTTCGCACTATCGGCTGCGTGGCAAATCGATCATCGAGGATGTGACAGTTTTTGACGAACTGGCTGTGCTGCGCCAGGTATTGGGCGGCTTGGGCACGTAAGGCTTTCCGCTCGCTTAAGGCACTTTGGAGTTGGTGCAATGTCTGCGATGTTCCCCGTCAGCACCTATGACCCAGAATTGAGGTCTTGATTTAAGTAGGATTGGGGCTTTCTCGTAGTCGCGCTCCGTGAGTACAAGCCCGACTACCTTGCCGTCTTCGGCAGCTCCCATAACGAGAATCCGTTTGCCGAAGGCGGCGAGCTTCTCGCGTCTCAGCGCATCAGGGCCCTCTGCGCAGCCCTTGAGAAATCCCGACATCCGGATTCCCGATACTGGAAATAGTCGATGATGCGGGTGTTGGGCGCGTCATAACGCGCGCCATTTCCGCCGAGCCAGGCGAAGTCGATCTGTGCTTCAAGCTTGGGTTTGTCGGCTGCAGATTTTCGCTTGGTGCGGCTCTCGCTCGCGGAGCGGACCTCGATCCGGGCAGGGAACAGGTTTGTGACGCCGTCGAGGCCGCCGCCGAGATAGATCTGGTTCTTTTCGTGGTCCTGCTTTGGTGAGAGCAGTTTTACATATGCAGTGCGCACACTCTGGCTGCTGAGCAATGACTGCAGCTGCTCGAGGATCGTAATGCCTGCCATGGTGGATGCATATTACAGGGCGGCAAAGAGGAACAGCCCCGCTGGAGCCAGTCTTTCGGAGAGTGCTCCGCAGTTCCACGAAGGATGTTACGTCGCACCAGGTGCGCCTCAGTCATCTGGAAGCGCGAATTTTTGCTGGTAGCTCTTGCCTTCCTTCGCCATTTGTTCAGGATCAGTAGAGTCCCGCGCTCGCGAATGTTAGGCAATGTCCATGGTCGAAATTATCAATTTACGGCAGGCCCGCAAAACAGGCAACGCGCAGAAGCCGAAACGCGAGCGGAAGCGAACCGGTTGAGGCATGCCAGGTCAAAGGGCGAAAAGCGGGTCATGGAAATGACCAAACAAAGGCAAAACGCACGCATCAAAGGCGCTCTTCTCGAGCGCGCCGAGGACTAGGTTCCCGGCAGGATTTGCCATGAGAGCCGACATCAACGACTCGTCCGTTATCTGCCAATTGTTGCCATTTGTTCAGCTCGGCTGATGTGGCGCTGGTTTGCAAAGCTTACGATCGCTTGCAGCATCCATCTTGTTAGCCACCAACGAGATCAGCGATGCTGATTGGGCAGGAACTAATTTGCGCTCGAACGGCAAATTGATCCTGCCGGTAGGCACAGCTCCGAGCCTGTGATCGCCGCTGTGACCTGCTATTCGAGTCCGCATGGGAGACGAGCAAAATTCCGAGGCGCGCATAGACGTCCAACTCGAGCAAGGCGTAGTCCGGGGGAGCCGCGATGACGGGATTCTCCGGTTCCTCGGTTTGCCTTATGCGGCGCCACCGGAACGCTTCGAGCTGCCGCGGCCGCCGGCGCGATCGAATATCGTGCGCGAGGCGCTGGAACCAGGCGATTGCGCGCCGCAAAGGATAAGCCCGTTTCCCGGGCTGGATGTGGTCCCGCTTGTCGGCCAAGGCGGTCTAGGCGGTCATGACTATCTGACGCTCAACGTCTGGGCTCCCGATGACGCGTCAGAGCTGCCGGTAATGGTGTTCGTACACGGCGGGGGCTTCGTGATCGGCAGCAAGGATGCCTCCGCGCAGGACGGCAGCGCCTTCGCCCGTTCGGGTGTGATCTGCGTATCGATCAACTACCGTCTAGGTATTGAGGGTTTTCTGCCGGTACCCGGTGCGCCGACCAATCTCGGCCTGCGCGACATCCTGTTCGCGCTGCGCTGGGTTCAGCATAACATCGCCTCGTTCGGTGGCGATCCTGGCAATGTAACTGTGTTTGGCGAGAGCGCAGGTGCGATGGCGATCGCCGACCTGATCACCTCGCCGCTTACCAAGGACCTGTTCCGTCGCGCCATTGTTCAGAGCGGGCACGGCTCAATGGTGCGCGAGATTTCGATTGCCCTTCGTCTGGTCAAGAAGCTGGCCAAGGTGCTCAAGATCCCGGCGACAATGGCGGGCTTTAGCAGCATATCGAACGAGGCCGCGGCGGATGCGATGGCGGCGGTAGGAAAGCCGACGACAAGGCTGGATTTGCGCGGTGACGATGGCCGGGAACCGGTGTTCGGCATTAGCCGGTTCGTTCCGGTAATCGGAGACGATGTGTTGCCCCAACATCCTCTGGCGGCACTGCGCAAAGGCGCCGGGGTCGAAATCGATTTGCTGATCGGGACTAACCTCGATGAAATGAACCTTTATTTCGTGCCGACCGGCGTGCGTGCGAAGCTGGGCGGCCTGTTGGCGCGATATTTCCTGGGCAAATCGCAACCTAAGCCGGGGCGGGCGCTCAAAGACTATGGCTTGGGTCAGAAGGGCGTCAAACCTGGCTTTGCCTTCACTCGGACGATGACCGACCTCGTGTTCCGCTGGCCGTCGCGCCAGTTCGCTGCGGCGCATCAAGGCAAGACCTGGGTCTACGAGTTCGATTGGCGTTCGCCAGCAGTGAACGGCGAACTCGGGGCGTGCCACGGTATGGAACTGCCTTTCGTGTTCAAGACGCTGGACAAGGTGACCGGCCCTGAGGGCCTGGCCGGTACCGCGCCGCCGCAGGATCTGGCCGACCGCGTCCATGCGCTGTGGGTGCGATTCGCCACCGACGGCACGCTGCCTTGGCCCCAGTTCAACGCGCGCGACCGGCTCGTCTATCAGCTCGTCAAGGGCGACACGGTGCACGAGCCGGTGATGCCCGCTGCGCGCCACCTGCCGGACTAGCCCGCAGAGATACCTATCTGATAGCTGTTGCCATACCTATCCGATAGGTATAAGTGGTCTTCATTGGGAGGCTGCGGTGACCGATTCAAAGCTGTGCATTAGCGTTTCTGCGGAAATGGTGTTGTTCGTCGGGCAGGGCGGTTTGCCGACCAACGGCTGGCCGGACGATAGCCTGATGGTCAGCTTTGCCGGGTTCGACGGGGACAGCGTGCCTGTCCTTCGCTACGATCCCCTGCCTGCCGAGGCCGACCATAGGGAGGCCGACGTCGTCCTCATCGTTCAGCGAAACGCGTGCCGGAGGCTGTTCGGCGGATTGCCACCCGGCGCTGGCAGCTGGTTTCTGCCCAGCTATTTGTGTGGTCTGGTTCATTCAATCCGCGATTGCGAAGCCGAACTGGCTGCACGAACTACGCTCCAGGGCGCGCGCAGCGTTGAACTGCTTTGCCAGGCCTTCGCCGAGTTGGCCAAAGGCGAGCTTGTACCGGCCGAAGGCGGCGGAGCGCTTAACCAGGCCGATGCCCTTCGCATTGCTACAGCGCGGCGGCTGGTTGACGAGCGCTGGCACGAGAAGCTCACGCTCGACGGTATTGCGCGGGCCTGCGGGATCAACCGCGACAAGCTCTCACGTGGTTTCCGGACAATCTACAATTCGACCGTTGCCGATGTCCTCGCGGAAAATCGGCTTAGCAGCGCGCGGCAGATGCTGCTGGCAACCGACCTTCCGGTCGCGACTGTCGGCTACCGCTGCGGATATCTAAACAATGCCAGTTTCACTCGCGCCTTCTCTCGGCGCTATGGCTTGGCTCCAAGCCTCCTGCGCCACGGAGCGATCGCGGCATGAACGACGAACTGCTCCTGAACGGCGCCTTCAACGCTAAGGGCTCGCTGGTCGACCGTGCGATGGCCCATGTGCGTGAGCATATCCGTGACAACGACCTCAAGGTTGGCGATCCACTCCCGGGCGAGGGCAAGTTCGCCAACAATCTTAAAGTCAGCCGCGCGGTAATGCGCGAGGCCTTCGGGGCGCTGGCGGCGCTGCGCCAGATCGATGTCGCCAATGGCCGCCGGGCGCGCGTTGCGGCGATCGACGGGTCAGTCATGGCTTCGTCGATCGATCATGCTGTCGCGACAGCGCAGGTCTCTGTCGTGAACGTCTGGGAAGTGCGCCGGACACTCGAATTGCGAACGGTCACTCTTGCCGCCGAGCATCGCAGCGATGCCCAGGCACGCCAGATTGTGGCGATCGCACGGGAGATGGGGGAAGTCGGGGGCGATCTCGATCGGCTGAGCGAAGTCGACGTCGCCTTCCACCAGGCGATTGCCCAAGCTAGCGGCAACCCGCTGTTCCACCAGATCGTCCGCTCCTTCGAAGGGCTGATGGATGTTGCCGTGCCACGTGCCTGGCAGACCCGCCAGACCGAAGGCCAGCGTGTTGAGATGCTGGAGTTGCACCTTGAAATCGCTCAGGCCATCGCCGACCGTGATGCGGTCCGGGCGACATCGGGGATGGACCGGCATTTCGATACATCCATCGGCGACCTGATGCGTATGGCAGGCCAGCGCTAGGGCTATATGACTAGTGGGGCTACTCGGCGCACGAAGGTTTTGAGCGCGAAGCTAGACTGGATATGCGCGATCCCGCGCGTTTTGGTCAGTTCGGTCAGCAGCTCCTGATAATGATCGAGATCGCGCACGATCACGTGCAGCAGGTAGTCCGCGCCACCTGTCATCAGGAAGCCGCCCATCACCTCGGGTAGAGTGGAAACCTTGTCCTCGAAGCCGCTGAGCACTTCCTCGACCTGGCGTTCGAGCGTGACCGAGACGAACACGGTCATGCCGCCGAGCAAGCGCTTTTCGTCCACCCGCGCCGCATAGCCCTGAATGATCCCGCTGTCCTCCAGCCTTCGCACCCGCCGCAGCGTGGGCGTGAGGGTGAGGCCGATCTCTTCGGCCAGCTCGCGCCAGCTTTGCCGGCCATCACGAATCAGAGCTGCGACAATCTTGCGATCGTAAGTGTCCAGGTCAACCATTCCGATATAATGAACTAAAATATCTCCATTGAATAGCCTAAATGAACTAAAAATTATGCCTGATACCACTGCCTTTGGTCGGACTTCTCAGCGCTCCCGAGATAAAATCGCGCAATTGGGAATCGGGAGAGAGAAGCATGTTCGCAGGGCGCATCACCAGCCTGGACTCGATCTATAACGACGAGGACGGCCCCGCCTTCATGACCGGCATCCAGGCCCTCGTGCGGCTGCCACTGATGCAGCGCCGGTTAGACCGGCAGTACGACCTGAACACCGCGGGGCTGGTGACGGGTTATCGCGGCTCGCCGCTTGGCAGCTACGATCAGCAATTGTGGAAGGCGGCCAACCACCTCGAGGCACACGATGTCGTCTTTCAGTCGGGCCTTAACGAGGATCTGGCGGCGACCGCGCTGTGGGGCGCGCAGATGCACAAGGCGTTTGGACCGACCAAGGCCGATGGCGTGTTCGGCA
>JANPPM010000302.1:0-17581 GCA_031428495.1 Novosphingobium sp. | reverse complement strand
ACCCCCACCCAACCTCCCCCTCCAGGGGGAGGAGCATTGTTGCGCTGCAATGGCTGAGCTGGTTCAAACCCCCCTCGTCATGGCTGGCGAGGCATGGGCTGACTACGGCCTGATCGACAGCGGCGATGGCCGCAAGCTCGAACGCTATGGCCCGCACCGGTTCATTCGTCCTGATGCGCAGGCACTGTGGCGGCCAAGGCTGGAACGCTGGGCCTCTGACGGCGAATTCGTGCCCGGATCGGACGAGGATGGCGGCGGCCGCTGGCAATTTGCCGCGCCGGTCTCGCAAGATGGCTGGCCGCTGGAACTGGGCAATGTAAGGTTTACCGCGCAGTGCACGCCATTCCGGCACCTTGGGTTTTTCCCCGATATGGCCCCAGTGTGGGACTGGATGGGCGAAGAATTACGTCGTCCCGGATCAAGTCCGGGACGACGTGGCTGCCTAAACCTGTTCGGCTACACCGGTGTCGGCACCCTCTCACTCAGTGACTACGGCCCGGTCACCCATGTTGATGCGTCCAAAAAATCCGTCGCGCAGGCCCGGGTCAATGCGGCGCTCTCTGCCATGGAAGACCGCCCGATCCGCTGGATCGTGGATGACGCCGGAAAGTTCGCCGCGCGTGAGGTTCGGCGCGAAAAGCGTTATGACGGTATCATACTCGATCCGCCTAAGTTTGGGCGCGGGCCTGAGGGCGAAGTCTGGCGGCTTGAGGAGCATCTTGCAGGTCTGATCGAAGACTGCCGCCAGTTGCTAGATGCGGAAAGCCGGTTTCTGTTCCTGACGGTCTATGCGGTGCGCATGTCGTCGCTGGCGATCGGCGGGCTGCTTGCCGATATATTTGCCGATCTGCCCGGCACGATCGAGCACGGCGAACTTGGTGTTCGCGAGGAAGGCGAGGGCGGGCGACTGCTCCCGACCGCAATCTTCGCGCGCTGGTCCAATCCCGGCTAGGAGCGCGCCATGGCCGATTCGCTCATTCTTGAAGTTGCTGACTTCGAAACCGACGTTATGACCGGAATCTATTCCGAGGAGACGGGGCGGCCGCAGCCGCTGCGTTTCACCATTCAGGTCCGACTCAAAGTCGCGGACCGCTATGATGCCGAGACGCCGCTTAAGGCCAGCAAGAACTACATGGACCTGAAATTCGCGGCGAGCGAGGCGCTGCCGCAGGGCGTGCATTTCAAACTGATCGAGGCGGTCGCCGATCATGTCTGCGAGACGCTGTTCCTGCAGGATGACCGGGTCGAGGCGGTGACGGTCAAGATCGTCAAGCTGGCGATTGCCGAGCATGACGAGAAGATCGGCATCACGCTGACACGCGAGCGCCGTTGATGACGGTGCTGCGCGTCGATGCATTGCCCGATGCAGCAGTCGCGGCGGCGGCGCAGTTTTATCGTGACATCCTGCCGAAAGTCGCAGCCACTTTCATCAGTCAGCGCTTGCAGCTTACTCTGGTTTTCTCAGGCGCAGATCATACCCACCGTGCCTGGCGGCTTGCCGCAATACAGGCGCTGGCGCGCGAACATGCGCCGATGCGGGTAAATGCAGTGTCCAGTGACAGCGAATCTGCCATCGCCGCTGCACTCTCCTTTCTGGCGAGCGCCGAGGGCATAACCGGACAAGTGCTCGAATTGGATGACACGGGCGCAGGTGAGGTGGTAGCCTCTGCATCATGAGCATCGCTGCCCCTCTCGTTGACCAGTTCCAGCGCCGGATTTCCTATCTGCGACTGTCGGTCACAGATCGCTGCGATCTGCGCTGCGCCTATTGCATGCCTGAGCGTCAGACTTTCCTGCCGCGTTCCGAAGTGCTCACCCTTGAAGAACTGCACGAACTGGCGCTGGGCTTCATCGCGCGGGGCATAACCAAGATCCGCCTGACCGGCGGCGAGCCGCTGGTGCGGCGTGACATGATCGAGCTGGTCCGCGCGTTAGGGCGAAAGCTGGGGGACGGGCTGGAAGAGCTGACGATGACCACCAATGCGACGCGTCTGGCCGAATTCGCCGATGATATTCGTAGCGCAGGCGTGAAGCGGGTGAATGTGTCGCTCGATACGCTCGACCGCGGAACCTTTGCCAAACTTGCCCGGCGCGATTCGTTGCCACAAGTGCTTGAAGGCATTGCAGCAGCAAAGGCTGCGGGGCTTCAAGTCAAAATCAACACGGTTGCGCTCAAAGGCATCAATCAGACTGAAATTCCGGCGCTGGCCGAATGGGCGCATGGTCAGGGTTTTGAATTGACCCTGATCGAGGTGATGCCGCTGGGCGAAGTCGAGGAAGACCGCTTTGATCATTACCTGCCGCTCGTCGCTGTGCGCGATGTGCTTGATGCGCGCTGGACGCTTACCCCCAGCGACCATCGCAGTGGCGGCCCGGCACGATATTTCGATATTGCCGATACCTGCGGCCGGATCGGCTTCATCACGCCGCTGACCAACAATTTCTGCGATGGGTGCAACCGCATCCGCGTCACCGCGACTGGCCAGCTCTATGCCTGCCTTGGCGGCACCGAGCAGGTCGATCTGCGCGGAGCGCTGCGCTCAGATCAGCCCGCACAGGCGCTGAACGATGCGCTCGATCTGGCTATGCGGATCAAGCCTGAGCGGCACCATTTCGCAATCGACCGCGCCGGATCTGCGCCAGCGCTGGCGCGCCATATGTCGATGACTGGCGGTTGAGCCATGGCGTTGAAGCTGGTGTTCCTCGGGCGGCTTGAAGGTGCGGCAGGCGAGCCTGAGCGCGACGTCATGCACGTCCCAACCTATTCCTTGCTGCTGGCTGGACTCGAAACCGATCTGGTTGCCGCGCTCGCCGATCCGCGCGTGAAGTTGGCGGTGAACGGCGAGATTGTTGCCGACCGTTCGAGCCTCGTGCTGATTGATGGCGATGAATTGGCCTTCCTGCCTCCCGTAAGCGGTGGCTGAGATGCACGGCGACGTGCGCTTGCTGTCGGGCCGGTTCGATCCTGCGGATGAATTGGCCGTCTTCTCCCAAGCCCATGACGAGGCCGGAGGGATTGCCAGCTTTTTGGGCAAGGTGCGCGCCGGGGATGGCGTCGAGGCGCTTGAGCTTAGGCACTACGCGCCATTGACCCTTCCGGGCATGCGGGCATTGAGTGAGGCTACTCAGGCGCGCTGGACGCTGTCCGGACTGCTGATCATCCACCGGACGGGGGTGATGCTCCCCGGCGATCCAATCGTTTTTGTTGCCGCCGCCGCGCGTCATCGCCGCGATGCCTTTGCCGCCGCCGAATTCGTCATGGATCACCTCAAAGGCGAATCATGGTTCTGGAAGCGCGAGAAAGTGGACGGGGCATGGCGCTGGATTGAGCCGCGCGAACAGGATTTTGTCGATCTTGCGCGCTGGTAGGCGAAAATCGGCGCCACTTTGATCCCGGTCAAAGCGCTGGGCACCTGAAAGGACCAAACGGGCTGGGCAAAAGGAGCCTGCCCCATGTCCATGCAAATACCCTCTGCAGAACTCGCCGAAATGACGCGCATCGCCAAACAGCCGCAATTATACACCATCGTCGACCGCACATTCGGTTTGCCCACCGCGCTGTTCGGCATTTCGGTGGCGGCCTATTTCGGCTTTCTCGCCGTGATGGTGCTGGCCTTTGGCACAAGCGAGCTGGCGATCCCGATGGCGATTTTCATTGTTTATATCGTCATGGCCTTTGGGGTTCCTGCAATGTGGACGCAGATCGGGCCCGATGATGGCACTCAGCGCCTCAGCTGGTCCGCTTTTCGCCGCAACGGCGTGATGACGCATTACGGCCCGGTGGGTGCGGGTGCCGCCATGGCGCAAGTGTTGATCCTTCCTCTCGCGATCCTGGCGTGGGGCGTTGCCATTGCGATCATCGCCGCCGTGGTTGCCTAAGCGTCGCTGTCCTCAAGCATCAATTCGAGCCGCGCGGGGTCGCGCATAATGATCCCGCGCGCACCGACCCGGTCAATCAGACCCTGTTGTTCAAGACGGGTGAGCTGGCGACTGATCGTCTCGATGGTCACCCCCAGCAATCCGGCCATCTCACCCCGGGTCAGCTGCATGTCATAGTGAAGCGCCGCATGGCAGGGCGAATAACTTGCAGCACGGCCCAGCGCGAGCAGTAGCCCCGCTACCTTGCCCGCTGCGCTGCGCCGACCGATCAGTTCGACCAGCGCGCGCGATTCGTGCAGGTCGGCCTGCGCGCGCCGCAACAGGGCCTGACCGAGTTCGGGGAAGCTGGACACTGCCGCCTCAAACTGCGTGCGCGAAAAAACGCACAGTTCGCAGTCGGTCAGCGCAATGACGTCGTGGTGTACAAATGGCGCAAAAAGCTCTCCAATGAAGCCTGCCGGGTGGATCAGCGCAAGTATCCGCTCGATGCCGTTGCTGTCGCAGTTCGATACCTTGAGTGCTCCGCTGATCAGGGTGGCGCAGCTCATACCCTCGTCACCGGCAGCGAAAAGTGTCTCTCCCCGGACCAGGTGGCGCTTGCGTCCGCTGCGAGAGAGGGTGTCGCGGTCTTCGGGGCCCAGTGCGGCGCAGGCGGCGCGGTCACGCACCGGGCAGCGGCCGCACTCAAGGCTCTGCGTTGCCATCAGCCGCCCAGCTTTCCCCGCAACAGGCCGAGCACCCGGTCTTCTTCGCCAATCCAGCCGGTCACCTCGGTACGTGCTGCCTCGATCGCGGAACTGTCGTTGCCTGCTATACGCCCAGCCGCATACATTTGGTCGAGGTCCGCGAGCGCGATCATTGCGTCGCTGCGGGCCGATTCGAGACCGGCGAGCGCGACACTGGCCACTGCCCAGCTTTCGCTGCCCATTGCCGATCCGCTCGCCGCGGCAACGGTTCGTTCAGCGCGGCCCTGGGCTTCCTCGAAGCGGCGATGCGCCGTGCGCGCTTGCTCGACCAGCGGTGCGAGACGAGCTGTGACCTCAGTATCGGGCGGCGTGGCGGCAGGTGGCGGTGCTGGCGGTGCGGGGGCTCGTACTGTTTCAACCGGCCGTCGCGCAAGCGAGGGATAGTTGGTTGTGTCGCTGGCGCACCCCGCAAGGGGAAGGCTGGTTGCAGCAAGGATGATGGCGGCGCGCTTCATGCCGCAGCCATAGCATGGCGGAAGCACTTGGCCAGCGCTGCACATGATGCTCGCTGCCCGGTTGACAGCCAAATGCCCTTCGATTAGGGGCACCACTCTTTCCGGCCGGGCCAAACGGCAGGGTTATGGGCGCGTTTTCGCGCATTCGAGATTGTTAGGTAAGGGTATCATGTTCGCAGTAGTGCGCACGGGCGGCAAGCAGTATCGCGTTGCAGCCGGAGACAAGATCGCAGTTGAGAAGCTGGCTGGCGAAGCTGGTGACACCATCACGCTGGGCGACATTCTGCTCGCCGGTGAAGATGGTGCGGTAGCCGACGTGGCAGGCCTCGTCGTTTCCGCTGAAATCATCGCGCAAGCGAAGAGCGAAAAGGTGATCGTTTTCAAGAAGCGTCGCCGTCATAACTATCGCCGCAAGAACGGTCATCGCCAGCAGCTTACCCTGCTGCGCATTCTTTCAGTCGGCGGTGCGGAAAAGAAGCCCGCTGCCAAGAAGGCCGCCGCCCCGAAGGCGGAAGCTGTCGCCGCTGGCGCAGCCGAATAAGATCCGGAGTTATTTGAAATGGCACATAAGAAAGCAGGCGGCTCTTCGCGCAACGGTCGCGACTCAGCAGGCCGCCGCCTCGGCGTAAAGAAGTTCGGTGGTCAGGAAGTGATCGGCGGCAACATCATCATTCGCCAGCGCGGTACTTGCGTCTATCCCGGCGCCAATGTTGGCATCGGCAAGGATCACACGCTGTTCTCGCTGACCGTGGGCCGCGTGCGCTTCCACGATGGCAAGCTTGGCCGCAAATACGTTTCTGTCGATATGGCGCAGGCCGCAGAATAAGCGGATGACCGATAATGGGTCATCCTGACGGGATGGCCCAGCCGGACTCTTGGTAGTTCGGCATCTCGAGGGAGAGGGCCCAGCCCGTCTCCCTCTTTTCGTCTCTCCCTCAGCACTTGTCGGTCCGGGTGGCGCTGCTTGCGTTCATTCGGGCGCAAACGTCATGACCATGTCACGCAGCGCGCTTAGGACGGCGATGCGGGGCGAATGCTTGGAGCGGAAAGATGTTCATTCGCAGTGAGAGGCTGTTCCTGAGACCCGGTTGGCCGGAAGACTGGACCGAATTGTTTGCGGCAATCGCCGATGAAGGCGTGGTGCGCAATCTTGCAAGCGCGCCTTGGCCCTACACAATGGAGGACGCGATGGCCTTTGCCCGGCGTCCGCAGGCACACCGCTATCCGCATTTTCTGATAACCGTGCCAGGAGCGCAGGGCGCGCGGATCGTTGGCTGTGCAGGGCTTGCCCCCAGCGAGCATGAAACCGAACTGGGTTACTGGATCGCGCGTGGCTATTGGGGGCAGGGCTATGCCACTGAAGCTGTGCGCGCTGTGCTCCGTCTGGCGGAGACGCTGGGCCATCGGCGAGTTGTTGCGAGCCATTTTGCTGACAACCCGGCGTCGGGCCGCGTGCTCCTCAAGTCAGGTTTTCGCCGGACCGGTGACCGGTCGGGTCGCTTCGGTCTGGCGCGCGGCGAAACTGTTGCGTCGCTGCGTTATGCCATCGAGCTCGGAATTTCCTGTGGCCAGGATGACGACGGGATGATGCGCGCGGCTTAGGTTCAGCCTCTAAGTCGCGCCAGATCCTGTTCCGCATTGGCGATAAGCGCGTGGTCGTCGGTATTCCACGGATGGAAACCCGGCAGGAAATAGGCAGTCCATGCGGGGATTATCCGCCGCAAGATGCCTGGCTTGCCGAACAGGAAGGCCATCAGGCGAAGCTTGATGCGCCAGCCGGTCAGTCCATCTTGCGCAAGCAAATCGAGGGTATCGGCGATGCGGTGCGCGACGAAATTTTTGGTCACCAGCAGCATGATCAGCGATTTGGCTCGCCAGCGCTTCCACCGGCTCCAGTTTCGCGTGGCATGCAGCCAGGTGTCATAGGCAACCGCCTTGTGTTCGATCTCTTCGACGGCATGCCAGCGCCACAGGGCCACGACTTCGGGATCAGCCCCAGCAAAGTGCTGTGGATTGGCAAGCAGGTCATGCGCCATCATTGCGGTAAAGTGTTCCAGCGCCATGGTGGAGGCGAGGTCTAGAATTGCCGGTCGGCCATCGAGCAGCGCCATGACCTCTTCAACCCGGCGATCGATCTTTGCCATGTCATATCCCGCCGCAGCAGCAATGCGGTTGAAGGCAAGATGCTCGCGGCTGTGATTGACTTCCTGCACGATGAACAAGCGGATCTGTTCGGCGAGTTCTGGCGATGCCCCTTCACGGTGGGCCTTGACCGATTCGACGAAGAAAGCCTCGCCGCGCGGAAAGGTGCCTGAAAGGGCATTGAACCAAGCGGTCGCAACAGGATCGCTGTTCATCCACCAACGCGGTGGTTCGCCCTCGCGCATAAATCGCTGGTCTCGCACGGTAATCTGCCGTGCAGGTGCTGACGGATTGCCAGTTGATCTGCGGCGTTCTAAACGCTTGCGCAAGGGGACCGTTGCTTGCATCGGCTGGAGGATAATTTAACTGACACAGATGTCAATAAGAAAGCGGTTGCCGCAGGGGGAGAGTCGCACAGTCGCTCTTGAAGCTGCGCGGGCACTGTTGATCGAGACGGGTCCACAATCCGTCACCCTCAAGGCGGTGGCTGCGCGGATCGGGCGCACGCATGCCAATTTGCTGCACCATTTCGGCTCGGCTTCGGGATTGCAGAAGTCGCTGGCAATGCATCTTGCGGGGACAATTTGCGCCACCATTGCTGACGCTGTCGTCGCCAGCCGCACCGGCATTGGGCGCGCGCGCGAAGTTGTGGACCTGACGTTCGACGCTTTCGGATGTGAAGGCGGCGGCGCATTGGCGAGTTGGATGCTGCTCTCGGGCAACGAGGATGCGCTGGACCCGATTGTCGATGCGATCCATGATATGGTCGACGAGCTGCACGAGTTCGATACCGGCGCGATGCGTGCGGCCACTTTAACTCTGGTGCTCATGGCTCTGGGAGATTCGCTCATGGGGGGAGTCTTGTCACAGTCGCTGGAACTGCCCCGAACTTCATCGCGTGACACAGCTGAACAGTTGCTCATCGACGCGTCAATAAAGGCCGGTTTCCCAAGGTCAATTCACCCGGTCTGAAGCCAGTCAGGTAACTGATCCGCGGTAAGATCCTCGACACGAAGATGGTCGATCGCGAGACCAAGCTCGGAATAGGCTATTCGCTGGCGCGCCGGATCAGATCGCTCGATCGGAACAACCACCAGTCGGCGATTGACCTTTTGCCGCCAATTCATCCGCGCCGTATTTTCCTGTCCGACATAGCAGCCCTTGGTGAAGCTGACGCCGTTCAGTTCGGCGGCGTTGCATTCGAGCCACAACGTTTCGCCATCGCCCAGTTCGGCGCGGCCTTCGCACACGCCATGCGCCAGCCGATGTGCGCGCCAGGCCTCATCCGCGCTGGCATCCTCGACCAGGGCCGGGTCGAGCCAGCGGGTGCCCAGCGCGCCCAGCCGGGGATCGTTGCCAGGCTCGCTCCGCCAGTGGACCGCGAGGCTATCATCGCGGGCAATGTCGATGGCGCGGCGCAGGCGATAGATCAAGAGCCGCTTGATGAGGGCTTCTGTGGCATTGGCTTCGCAATCGATAAGCGCATCGCGCTGATCCGACCAGACGATGAAATCGAACAGAACCTTGCCTTGCGGGGTCAGCAGCCCCGCCCATACTGGCAGTTTACCGGTCACATCCTGGGTCACCAGCCCTTGCAGAAAGGCGAGTACATCCTCGCCTGCATCGCGAGGGGAGAGGCGCAGAACAGCGCGGGAATTGAGGCGGGTTGCGGTCATGGCACCCATGTGGCCGGTTGCAGCGCTTAATCAAGCCCCCAGGAATGGATGCGATCAACAGCAACCGCATCTTAAGAGGTTTAGCTGCATGCTAAGGCGCGCTTAACCATAAGCCCTGTTCGCGAGCCTGAGCCATGCCCAAGTCCGTCCGATTGCTGATAAGCTTTGCCGGGCTGGTTGCGCTGGCGCTTGGTGGCTGCGGCAAGTCCAGTGCGCCCGAAAAAGTCGACGACGATCCCGCGTTGACCCGGGCATTGGCTGCGCCAATCATGATCGATCCAGAACTTTTTTCACGCAACAATGGCGGCGATGCGATTGCCGGGGGCGGGCCGCCAGTCATGGAAATGCCGCCATTCGAGCAGGGAGCCGCTGCCATTACAATGGCAAAGGCCGAGGCGGAGAAGCTAGTAGGTGGCCAGATCGTAACAGCTCCGGCGGCGACTGAAGGCTATGACCCGGTGCTGCGCAACGCGGTGACCGCGTCGCAGCGTGCGCGTTCGATCAAGGGCCCGGGAACCGATTGCGGCAGCAAGGCTGATTACGCGATGGCCTGGTCACTGCGCCTGCCTGATACATTTGCCATCTACCCGCGCGGGCATTTGCTGGAGGCGGCAGGCAGTGACCGCGACGGTTGCCGACTGCGCGTGGTGCGGTTTGTGACGCCCGTAGAGCCAGTCGATGTGATCAACTTTTATTACACCCGCGCGCGGCGGCCCACTGTGCGCCATCTGGAAAAAGAAGCGGCGCATGTGCTGTCTGGATCCAGCGGGACAGGTGCTTTCGCGGTTCAGGCACGCAAGCGCGAAGACGGGATGACCGAAGTCGATGTGGTCGTGAACGGCGTTTAAGCCGACTCGCGAAATCCTGCGCCAATGCTCGCACGCGGCTGTTCCATTTCTGCCGAGGTGACCGGATAGGCGCTGTAATCCGCCGCATAGAACGCGGTTGGGCGGTGGTTGCCTGACAGCCCAATGCCTCCGAAAGGTGCGCTTGCGGGGGTGCCTATAGTCGGACGGTTCCAGTTGATCACCCCTGCGCGGATATTCGCCCAAAAGCGATTGTATTCCTGCGGATTGCCGCCAATTAGCGACGCGCACAGGCCAAATCGGGTGTTGTTCGCCTCGGCAATCGCGGCGTCGAAATCATCGACGCGGATCACTTGCAGGACTGGACCGAACAGCTCGACATCGGGGCGTTCGGACATCGCAGTTGTGTCAATAATCGCCGGCGAGAGGAATGGCAGATCGCCTTGAGTGCGCACCAGATGCTTGATCGCCTTGCCGCCGTTGCCCAGAATATAGAGAAAGCTCTCAGTCAGTCCGTCAGCTGCGGCATTGTCGATCACCGGACCCATGAATGGGGATGGCTCATCGAATGGCGCGCCGACGATAATGCGGTCGGCCAGCGATTTGACTGCGGCAATCAGCGGATCGTAAAGTTCATCCTTGACGATAAGCCGCCGCGCTGCCGTGCACCGCTGGCCCGCCGTGGTGAAGGCGGATTGGACAATCAGCACCGCTGCATCGGAGATCTTTGGCGTATCCCACACCACGATCGGGTTATTTCCGCCCATTTCGAGCGCAACGATTTTGTCTGGCCGTGCAGCCAATTTCCGATTGATTGCAATTCCGACGTGCGCCGATCCGGTAAATAGCACGCCGTCGATCCCGTCATGTGCGGCAAGTGCCATACCCTCGGCGGGACCGCCGATCAGCACTTGAACCACGGCAGCTGATATCCCGGCCTTGTGAAAGCATTTGGCGAGCAGTAGCCCCGTCGCGGGCGTCTTTTCGCTGGGTTTGAGTACCACGGCATTTCCCGCAATCAGCGCAGGAATAATATGCGAATTTGGCAGATGTGCGGGGAAATTGAACGGGCCGATCACAGCCATCACGCCATGCGGTTTATGACGCAGCGCGGTGGTCCCTTGAATGGCATTGTCGAGCTTGCGCTGTGCAGTGCGCTCGGCAAAGGCGCGGATCGAAATCTCTACCTTGGCGATCACGCTTTCAACTTCGGCGCGCGCTTCCCACATCGGTTTGCCGGTTTCGCGGGCGATCGTTTCCGCCAGCAGGTCACTTTCCTTGCGAACTTCGTTGGCAAAGCGGCGGACCATTTCCATGCGGATCGACAAGGGCTGCGCAGCCCATGCGGGCCATGCGCGGCGAGCACGGCTGACGACATCATCGACATTGCCGATCTTGCCGCGCCAGAACTCCGCGCCCGTGGCGGGTTCGACCGAGATGATTTCACTATCGCTCACGCGTTTGCTTAGGTTCCCAAGATTAACGACAGTTCGCCCGGCTTGTGTTAGAAATGGGCGGGTAATGAAAGCCCTATTGCATAGGGGTGATTACCGAATTGCTTCCGGCGTTAAGTATAATTGGCGGGGCTGGCCTGCGGGATGCGGCGGCTCACCAAGTGCGGACCCCAATCTGCGGATCGCAGCTACCTTTTCGTCGAGCAGCGTCCAGTCGTCATGGCTGTCGATTGCCGCCCATATTCGCTCGACCTCCTCGATTACCAGGCTGGGTGCAGCATCTTCTAACCAAAGCGAATCAGGTAATTCGTCCGCAGGCCTATAAGCGGACAGCAGCGCGCCAAATTCGCCGTCTGGAGCATTCCGACCGCCGCGATGGGCGAAGAAAAACGAGTCCGGGCTGACTTGCGATCCATGCATCTCTGCCTCAGCAGCGCCGACCAGCGCGAAGTCCGCTTCCTCTTCGCGCGGCGTAACGCCAAGCCGCCAGACAAAGCGCCGCACCATTGCCGCCTGATAGAGGCCGGTGAACCGCTCCAGCGCGAAAACCAGCGGTTCCGTCTCGCACAGCATGCGCAGCGCAATTGCCAGCTGGCCGCAGTTCCAGTGGATAGCTTCGGGCTGGCGACCGAAGCAGTAGAGTCCGCTGTGATCAAAATAGGCGGCGGTGAAGGCTGGATCCCAGCTGGGTAGCCAGCGCCATGGACCATAGTCAAAACTCTCCCCCGAGACGTTCATATTGTCCGAATTGAGCACCCCATGGACGAAGCCTGCGACCATGTAGGACGCGGCCAGATCGGCCATGCGTTCGATCACCTGATGCAGCAGGATGATTGCTGGTTCATCGCGGCCCGGCGCGTCATCGGGCGGGGTCGGTCCGGGGAAATTTGTGAGGCAATAGGCGACCAGCGCTTCCATTTCCTCGCGCTTGCCGAGCGCGCTCAGCCTCTGGAATGTGCCGATGCGGATGTGGCCGTGGCTGAGACGTACCATGACTGCCGAGCGGGTGGGCGAGGGCTCGTCGCCGCGCATCAGTTCCTCTCCGGTTTCGATCACCGAAAAGGTCTTGCTGGTGTTGACCCCCAGCGCTTCGAGCATCTCGGTGGCCAGAATTTCGCGCACTGCGCCCTTGAGGGTCAGACGACCGTCGCCAGCGCGGCTCCATGGGGTCTGGCCGGAGCCCTTCGTGCCGAGATCGAGCAGGCGGCCCTGACTGTCGCGCAGCTGGGCAAACAGGAACCCGCGGCCGTCGCCGAGATCGGGGTTGTAATGCCGGAATTGATGGCCGTGATAGCGCAGCGCCAGCGGCTCGGGCAGATTGCCCGGCAGGGGTACGAACTTCCCGAAGTGATCGGTCCACTTTGCATCGGTCAATCCCGCCAGCCCGACAGCCTTGTCCCACTGCGTGTTGCGAAATCGCAGGACGTGTTCCGGAAACTCCGCCGCGCGCACCGGATCGCCCAGCCAGGCGGCCAGCGAAGCGATTTGCGGATCGGGACAGTAGTCAGCAGCTTGCGGTTCTGCGCGCATTTGGCGATAGTGGGGCCAAGGTGCCCGCCATGCAAGCGGGCCTGTGGGTGGACCGGGACAAACATGTCGGAATTTGTGGATCGTTACTGGACCAGCCGTGATGGGCTGAAACTGCATTACCGCGATTATGCGCCGCGTAGCGACAAGGGCGGGGCGGATCGCGCGCCCGTGATCTGCTTGCCGGGATTGACCCGCAATGCCCGCGACTTCGAGGCTGTGGCCGTGCGCATATCGGCCGAATGGCGGGTGTTGTGCCCCGACATGCGCGGACGCGGTGACAGCGCCTATGCCAAAGATTCAGCGACCTACAATCCGATGCAATATGTCGATGACATAACGGTGATGCTCGATGAGGCGGGAATTTCGCGCTTTGCCGTGATCGGCACTTCGCTGGGTGGCCTGATGACCATGGCGATGGCAATGATCATGCCCGACCGGATTGCGGGCGCGGTGATCAATGATGTCGGCCCGGTGATCGAGTTGGAGGGGCTTGAGCGGATCAAGGGTTATGTCGGGCAAGGCCGCACGTTTCCGACCTGGATGCATGCCGCACGGGCGCTGGAGGAAACGCAAAGCGGCGCTTTTCCAGATAACCGCATCGCCGATTGGCTGGAGGCGGCAAAGCGGGTTATGGTGCTGGGTAGCAATGGCCGTATCGCCTTCGATTACGACATGAAGATCGCTGAGCCTTTCGCCAAACTTGATACCTCTGCCGGTGCGGACCTTTGGCCCGGTATCGATGGTCTGGCAGGCAAGCCGGTGCTGATCGTGCGCGGCGAATTGTCGGATCTGCTTTCGGTGGAGACGCTGGCGCAGATGCAGCAGCGCTTGCCGGGATCAGAGGCGGTGACCGTGCCGCGCGTCGGTCATGCGCCAATGCTGGATGAGCCCGAAGCGGCTGCCGCGATTGACCGGTTTCTGGCGCGGCTCGCTTGAGGCGGATAGACAGCGGATACTGACGGCTTGCGCTTTCTTCACCTCCATTCAAGCTTTCATGCGGGCGGCAAGGAGCTGCGTTCGGCGCAGCTGATCAATGCGTTCGGCAGTACGATTGCGCACAGCATAGTCTCGGCTCAGCCAGATGCATTGGGCGCAGGCAGCGCCATCGCGCGCGGCATAGCGGTGGACTATCCTGCTGACTTCCCGCCGCTTGCTGGATCCCCCTTTCCTGCGCGGCTGCGGCGGCTGGCGCAGGCAATGGTCGGCTATGACCTGATCCTGACCTATAATTGGGGTGCAATGGACGCGGTCATGGCACATGCCATGTTTGCCAAATATCTTGGTCTGCCGCCGCTGGTTCACCACGAGGACGGCTTCAATGAAGATGAGGCGGCGGGGCTGAAGCGGTCGCGCAACTGGTATCGCCGATTGGCGCTGGCCCGCGCATCCGCTCTGGTGGTGCCGTCGCGCAGGCTGGAGCAAATTGCGCTCGGTCTATGGCAACAGCCGCGCGGGCTGGTGCACCGCATCGTCAACGGCATCGATACAGCAGCCTATGCCCGCAAGCCGCGCCGCGATGCGCTGCCTCGGCTGATCAAGCGTCCGGGCGAGCTGTGGCTGGGCACACTGGCAGGTTTGCGACCGGTGAAGAACCTTCCGGGTTTGGTCAGGGCCTTTGCCTCGCTGCCCGATACTTGGCAGCTGGTGATCCTTGGCGAAGGACCAGAGCGCGAGGCGATCCGTGCCGAGGCACTTCGGCTCGATCTGGCGCACCGGGTGCATTTGCCCGGTTTCGTTGCCGATCCGTCAGCGGCGGTTGGCCTGTTTGATCTGTTTGCCCTGTCGTCGCAAAGCGAACAGTTTCCGATTTCGGTGGTTGAAGCCATGGCGGCGGGGCTTGCAGTAGTGGCGCCTGATGTCGGCGATGTGATGCAGATGGTTGCCGCGCCTAATCGGCAATTTATCGTGGCTCCGGGTGACGAAGCTGCACTGGCCGGCGCTTTGCTTGCCCTGGCTGATGACCCAAAGCTGCGCCAGTCCGTGGGCAGGGCGAACCGCGAGCGGGCCTCCGCAGACTATGACCAGCGGGCAATGATCGTGGCCTATCGGCAGGTTTACGGAGTGGCGATGGGGCGTGCTTTGCCGGGATAGGCCGTTCATCACCGCTTCAGCGCTGTGGGTGCAGCGATCATGGGCATTGAAATGGCTCGCCCATTCGTTAAACAGCCGGAAATCCCCCGACGGGCACAATTTCCGCCCAGCGTCAAAGAAGGTGCCCGCATTGGCCCTGCGTCCAAAACGACCCGAGAACCGTGCCGATCAACTTGCCGCGCGCGATAGTGCGCAACAGGACGTGTTCCTGCGCGAAGTTGATGATGCGCTGCGTCAGGATGAGATGTCTGGTGCTTTCAAGCGCTTTGGCGTGCCTTTGATTGCAGCCGTAGTTTTGGGGCTGGCGATTTTTGCCGGGGTGCTTTGGTATAACAATTCGCAGGCGCAGAAGGCAGGCGAACATGGCGAGCAGCTGACCCTCGCGCTCGATAATGTCGATCAGGGCAAGGTAGCCGAAGCCGACAAGCAGCTTGAAGCACTGGTCGGCAAATCTTCCGACGGAACCCATGCAGCCGCGCAGATGCTGCGCGCGGGGATTGCGCTGCAACAGGGGCGCCGCGACGATGCACTGAAGATGTTCGGCGCGATCGCTGCCGATACCAATGCTCCGCAGCCCTACCGTGACCTTGCCGAAATCCGCAGTGTTGCCGCCAACTTTGATGATCTGCCGCCGCAGCAAGTGGTCGACCGGCTCAAGAAGCTGGCGGTTCCCGGCAATCCCTGGTTTGGCAGCGCGGGCGAACTGGTCGGCATGGCCTATCTCAAGCAGAACAAGAACGAGCTTGCTGGTCCGCTGTTTGCCGCGATCGCTCGCGACAAGGATGTCCCCGAATCGATGCGCAACCGCTCGCGGCAATTGGCTGGCTTGCTGGGCGTCGATGCAATTGACGATACCGCCAAGGCGGCTGGCACCGCGCAGCCCTGATCCCCCGGATTCACGAGGAACCCCCTATGATCTCAACAATCCGCACTCGCCGATTGATCCAGCCCTTGGCACTGGTTTTGGTGCTGGCCCTATCCGGCTGCGGCGTTTTTGGCGGCGGCAAGGGTGGCCCCAAAACGCCAACTGTTGGCAACCGCGTGCCTATTCTCTCGCGCATCGATTCCGGCGCGCGGATTGATCCGACGCTTGCCTCGGTTGAAGTGCTGCTACCACCTGCCGAAACGAATGCTGACTGGCCTCAGGCCGGCGGCACTGCTGACAAGAGCTATGGTCATCTTGCACTCAGCGAGAATCCGCGCCGGATCTGGAGCGTTTCGATCGCCGGATCGAGCAACAAGCGCCGTCTTGCGGCGGCTCCGGTAATCGGCGGCGGCAAACTGTTCGTCATGGATACCAACGGCCAGCTCAACACCTTTGACGCGGCAAGCGGTGCACGCGGTTGGACCCGCGCATTCCGCGTGTCGGGCCGCACCGATAGTTCGGTGTTCGGCGGCGGTGCGAGCTACGATGATGGCAAGGTCTATATCACCACCGGGCTGGGCGAAGTCGCCGCGCTCGATGCGACTACTGCGAATCAGTTATGGACGGCCAAGCCTGCCGGCCCACTGCGCGGATCGCCGACGATTGCGTTTAATTCGGTCTATGTGATGACCCAGGACAACCGCATTCACGCGCTTGGCGCAGAAGATGGCAAACAGCTGTGGAATGAAAGCGGATCGTCAGGCCAAACCGGGGTGTTCGGCGTTGCCGCACCGGCCGCAGGGCAGGGCACTGTGATCGCGGGATACAGCACCGGCGAACTTTCTGCCTATCGCTATGAGAATGGCCGGACGCTGTGGTCAGATGCGCTCGCGCGGACCTCAATCTCGACCCAGGTTGGCGTGCTGACCGATGTTGATGCCGATCCGATCATCGATTCTGGCCGGGTCTATGCACTGGGTCAGGGCGGACGCATGGCCGCCTATGAACTGGTCAGCGGGCAACGGATCTGGGAGCTCAATCTTGCGGGCATTTCAACCCCGGCGGTTGCAGGCGACTGGATATTCACGCTCACCGACGATGGACGCCTGCTGTGCATCGCGCGCACCAGCGGCAAGGTGCGTTGGATCACCCAGCTGGCGCGGTTCCGCAATGAAGAGAAGCGCAAGAACCCGATCTTCTGGACCGGCCCGGTGCTTGCCGGGGGGCACCTTTACCTTGGCAATTCGCGCGGTGAACTGGTTTCTGCCGATGTCCGGGATGGCACACTCCGGACCTTTGACAAGGTCGATGGCAGCGTGACCTTGGCCCCGGTGGTTGCAGGTGGTGTGCTCTATTATCTCGACGATAGCGGCAAGATTTCCGCCTATCGTTGACCGCGACGCACCTGCGGCAGCTTACCTTAGGCTTAACCATTTTGCTCTAGGGCTTCGGCCATGAGCGCGCAGAAGTCAGCCCCGTCGACAATTCCCGAAAGCGATGTGTCGGCTAAGGTCGGCTTTTCCGGGCTGTCTGGCCTGTTTTTCTGGATCGTGATCTGTCGGCAATGGGCGGACATATCGGTCGCGCTGGGTCTTCCGGGGCCGCACGTGCCGCTGTCCGGCCCCTATGCGGCGCTCGCGGCCATGCTGTTCACCGGCACTCCAATGGTCCTGGTGTCGATTTTCGCCGACAAGGTTCATCGGCGCAGATCAACCGGTATCGACTGGAGCAAGCCGCGCCGCCTTGGTGATGTAGTCGATGTGTCGATCACCAAACTTGCCGGTCTGTGGGCGACTTGGGCGCTCATTGCCTTCCTCTATTGCATCGCACGCTGGTATTGGCGCGGACAGTATCTGTTTGCGATGGAAGTGCTGAGTGCCTTTGCGGTGCCGCTGTTCCTGCTGTCGATCCCCTATGTGCTGTGGCTTGACCGGGTG